>NZ_JBHVQX010000004.1:0-172714 GCF_042886395.1 Streptomyces sp. NPDC058008
GTTGATAGGCCAGATGTGGAAGCCCGGTAACGGGTGGAGCTGACTGGTACTAATAGGCCGAGGGCTTGTCCTCAGTTGCTCGCGTCCACTGTGTTAGTTCTGAAATAACGAACGGCCGTGTTGTGTTCCGGTGTTGGTTAATTTCATAGTGTTTCGGTGGTCATTGCGTTAGGGAAACGCCCGGTTACATTCCGAACCCGGAAGCTAAGCCTTTCAGCGCCGATGGTACTGCAGGGGGGACCCTGTGGGAGAGTAGGACGCCGCCGAACAATTATTCCGGGAAAGCCCCGTGCCCTTGTGGCACGGGGCTTTTCTGCGTTCACGGTGTCATGGTTCCCGGACGCCCGGGTTCCCGGAGGAGCTGTGAGGGGCCGGCGGGTGCCGTGCACCGGGCCTCGGGTGCGCGTGTGGCCTGCCACGATCCGCCGTCGGTACGGGCAGCAGGCCGCGACGGACCGGCGCCGAGGAAGTTCGTCGCAGTGGTTCTGAGCACCCCTCCGTTCGGGGTATGCTTTATCTCGTTGCCGAAGGGCAACAGGCCCCAATAGCTCAGTCGGTAGAGCGTCTCCATGGTAAGGAGAAGGTCTGCGGTTCGATTCCGCATTGGGGCTCAGACAAGCGAAAGGCCCCCGCCACTGGCGGGGGCCTTTCCGGTTTCTGATCCGTGACTGGCGCGCGTGCGGCGGAAACCCGTGGAGAGTCGCCGCCGCACAGGGACACACGGCCGGTCAGAAGTTCTGCGGCTCCGGAACGCGCATGGCCAGGATCGCCATGTCGTCGGACGCGGGCTCCGCGGCGAACCGCTCGACGGCCCGCAGGATGCGGCCCGCCACCGCGCCGGCCGTCAGGCCCGTACACATGGAGAGGACGTCGGCGAGGCCGTCGTCGCCCAGCATGCGCGTGCCCTCGCGGCGTTCGGTGACCCCGTCCGTCACGCACAGGAGCACATCGCCCGGATGCAGGGTGACCTCCTGCTCGTACAGCTCCAGGTCCTCGATCACGCCCAGCAGCGGCTGGGGTTCCGCCGCCGGCTCCACGGACCCGTCCTGGCGCAGGCGCAGCGGAAGCGGATGGCCGGCACAGACCACCTTGAGCAGGGCGCTGCCGTCCTCCTGCGGCCACAGCTCCCCGTAGAGGAGGGTGAGGAAGCGGCTGCGCGCGCCCTCGTCCAGGATGGCGGCGTTGAGGCGTTCCAGTACCGCGGGGCCGCCGAAGCCCTCACGGGCCAGCAGACGCAGGGCGTGCCGGGCGAGGCCCGTGACGGCCGCAGCCTCCGGGCCCGTACCGCACACGTCGCCGATGGCGAAGCCGTACGCACCGTCGCGGATGGGGAAGACGTCGTAGAAGTCGCCACCGACCTCGTTGCCCTCACCCGCCGCACGGTAGATGACCTCGATCTCGACGTTGGGCACGTCGGGGAGGCCGGGCGGCAGCAGGCTGCGCTGGAGCGACTGGCTGATGGCCATGCGCTCCGAGTACAGGCGGGCGTTGTCCAGGGCCAGGGCGGCCCGTCGGGACAGGTCCTCGGCCAGCTCCAGGATCTCCTGGCGGAAGTGTTCGTCGGACGGCTTGCCGAGCGTCAGCATGCCGATCACACGGTTCCTCGCCACCAGCGGCAGGACGACGGTCTCACCGCCCACGGCCGCCGCCGTGGCCAGGGTGGTGCGGGCGGCCGTGCCCATGCTCAGCGGCGCGTCCCTGCCCAGGGTGCGCTTGGACGTCCGCAGGGCGGCCTCGTGACCGGCCTCGGTCGGAGCCGGCCAGAGGCGGGCGCCCGGAGCCGGGACCGGGTCCGGCGGGTCGATGGAGGAGAGCAGGGCCTTCAGACCGTCGATGCGCTCCTCGTCCTCGTGCAGGACGTAGGAGAGATACGGCTCCGAGGACTGGTCCGCGATGGTGTAGACGGCGCACCAGGTGGCCAGGGTGGGCACGGTCATCTGTGCCATCAACGCCAGGGTCTGGTCCCGGTCCAGGGTTCCGGCCAGCAGGTCGGACGCCTCGACGAGGAAGGACAGCGAGCCGCGGCGCAGACGTTCCAGCTCGCCGAGCCTGGCGGACTCGACGGCCAGCGCGATGCGGTCCGCGGCGAACTGCAGGCGCAGCGCCTCCTCGTTGGAGTACCGCCCGGCCGACTCGGCCGCGACCCCCAGCGAACCGGTGAGACGGCCCTCGACCTTCAGCGGGACCGTGACGACCGAGCGCATCCCCGTGTCGCCGAGCAGCGGTACGGCGCCCGGCACGACGGTGAGGTCCTCGTGGACGGCGGGCATGCGCGCGGAGCCGTAGCGGCCCGTGCCGGCCTCGACGGGGACCCGGGCGAACCGTTGGCGGGCCGAGGGAAGGCCGGTGGTCGCGCGGACCTCCAGCTCGGTCTCGTCGTCGGTGGCCAGCAGCAGGAAGGCCGCGTCGGCGTCCAGCATGTCGCGTGCCCGTTCGACGGTGCGCTGGAGCAGTCCGTCGAGGTCGTCGGGGGCGGGGGAGCCGATGAAGATCTCGAACGGGTCCGTACTGCGGTTTTCGGCCGAACTGTCGGAGACGGGGGCGCGCACCGGGGTCTGGAGCACGGCGCGCTCCTCGTCACGGACGAGCAGGCAGACGGTGGAGGGCTCGCCGTCGGCGTCACGGACCCTGAGGTGCGAGGCGTACACCGGGATGACGCGGCCGTCGGCGCCCCGGATGCCGTAGCTCCCCTCCCAGCGGGAGAGCCGCAGGGCGTCGGCGATGCCGGTGGAGGTCCCCGGGGTGTGCGGCCACGCGACGAAGTCGGTGAGCTGCTTGCCCTCGACCTTCTCGGCGGCGTAGCCGAAGAGGAACGAGGCGTCGTCGTTCCACGCGGCGATGGAGCCGGAACCGTCGATCTGGACGACAGCCACCCGCACGCGCTGTTCCGCGACCGGCAGGAGTGCGGTGGGCAGGACCGGGCTCGCCGAGCGGATGCCCACGGGGCGCTCGGGAAGGTCCAGCTGGAACCAGACGTGTTTGTGCGTCGGCGTGTACTCGACGCCCCAGCGGGAAGCGAGAGCGGCGCACAGGAGCAGCCCTCTGCCGCCCTCACGGTCCGGGCTGCCGAAATCCAGACCGGAGCTCTGGAGCGGGACCTCCCGCTCCGGGTAGTGGTCGGAGACCTCGACGCGTACGCCGTCCTCGGAGCGCAGACAGAGCACGTCGGCGGCCGTGCCCGCGTGCACGACCGCGTTGGTCACGAGTTCACTGGTAAGAACCACGGCGTCGTCGACGACATCCGTGTAACCCCACCCCTGAAGGGTGTCCCGGACGAACGCGCGGGCGGTCGCGACCGAGCGTCCGACCGGATCGAAGGTGGCAGCCGCGCGCGCGGTGATCACAGCACTCCCCATATGGTGTCTCGTCGCTTCCCCGAGTCCTGTGCCCGTATATCGCCGCTTCGATTCGCCTGCCAGGCTAGACGCTCGCCCGGTGTCCCGGGTACACGAGGGCGGACTTGGTGTGCGGGGCACCCGCTGGTTGTGCGCCCGGCGCACACCTTCGGGGCCCCCGGTGAGGGAAATGGGACGACCGGGAGACCATCCCCGCCCTCCCGTTCCGGCCTGGTACGTTTCAACGATTTGACGACCGCATAGTCACCCGTCGACGGTGTGCTGTGGCGGTGAGCCAAAGTGGAAGTGGGCAAGTTTCCGAAAACGGCCCGAGCGATACGGTCAACCCCTGCGGGAGGGACACGGTGGAGTCTGGCGTGGCGGCGCGGGGTTCAGGAACGCGCACAAAAGGCGGGCAGTCCGTGAAAAAGCAGCGCAATGGCACCGTCGACGTGGACGCGGCAGCTCTGAACAGACTGCTCGCGGCCCTCGTGGCGATGAGGGACGGCAACTTCCGCAGGCGGCTCACCGTCTCCGGTGACGGCGTCCTCACGGAGATCGCCGCGGTCTTCAACGAGGTGGCCGACCGCAATCTGCATCTGACGGGCGAGCTCGCCCGTGTGCGGCGCGTGGTCGGGCGTGAGGGAAAACTCACCGAGCGCCTGGAGACCGGAGCCTGTGAGGGCTCCTGGGCGGCCGCGATCGACGCCTCCAACGAACTCGTCGACGACCTCGCGCGCCCCGTGTCCGAGGTCGGCCGGGTGCTCTCAGCGGTCGCCGACGGTGACCTCGAGCAGCGGATGGAGCTGCGTACCCACGCGGCCGACGAGACCGTACGTCCGCTGCGCGGGGAGTTCCTGAAGGTCGCCCGCACGGTCAACAACCTGGTCGACCAGCTGTCCGCGTTCACCGAGCAGGTGACGCGCGTAGCGGTCGAGGTGGGCACCGAGGGCAAGCTGGGCGGCCAGGCCCAGGTACGCGGCATGTCCGGGTCGTGGAAGGACCTCACGGACTCCGTGAACACCATGGCCTACCGGCTCACCGCCCAGGTGCGTGACATCGCCCTGGTGACGACGGCCGTGGCCAAGGGGGACCTGTCGCGCAAGGTCACCGTCCACGTGGCCGGAGAGATGCTCCAGCTGAAGAACACCGTCAACACGATGGTGGACCAGCTGTCGTCGTTCTCCTCCGAGGTGACCCGCGTCGCCCGTGAGGTGGGCACCGAGGGCGAACTGGGCGGGCAGGCGACCGTTCCCGGGGTGGCCGGGGTCTGGAAGGACCTGACCGACTCCGTCAACACGATGGCCGGGAACCTCACGTCCCAGGTACGCGGCATCGCCGAGGTGACGACCGCCGTCGCCAACGGCGACCTCACCCAGAAGGTCACGGTGAGCGCCCGCGGCGAGGTCGCCCAGCTCGCCGAGACGATCAACCAGATGACCGAGACACTGCGCACCTTCGCCGACGAGGTGACGCGCGTCGCCAGCGAGGTCGGCGGTGAGGGGCTCCTCGGCGGCCAGGCCCAGGTGCCCGGCGCGGCTGGAACCTGGAAGGACCTCACCGACTCGGTGAACACGGTCTTCCGGAACCTGACCACGCAGGTACGGGACATCGCGCAGGTGACCACCGCCGTGGCCAGCGGTGACATGACGCAGAAGGTCACCGTCGACGTGGCCGGCGAGATGCTGGAGCTCAAGAACACCGTCAACACGATGGTGGACCAGCTCCAGGCCTTCGGTTCGGAGGTCACCCGCGTCGCCCGTGAGGTCGGCGTCGAGGGACGTCTCGGAGGCCAGGCCGAGGTGCCCGGCGCCGCGGGAACCTGGAAGGACCTCACCGACTCGGTGAACACCGCCTTCCGCAACCTCACCGGCCAGGTGCGGGACATCGCGCAGGTGACCACGGCCGTCGCCAATGGTGACCTGTCGCAGAAGGTCACGGTCGACGTGGCCGGCGAGATGCTGGAACTGAAGAACACCGTCAACACGATGGTGGCGCAGCTGTCCAACTTCGCCGACCAGGTGACGCGGATGGCCCGGGACGTGGGCACCGAGGGCCGCCTGGGAGGTCAGGCGCGCGTGGACGGTGTCTCCGGGACGTGGAAGGAGCTCACCGACTCCGTCAACTTCATGGCCGGCAACCTCACCTCCCAGGTGCGTCAGATCGCCCAGGTGACGACGGCGGTGGCGCGGGGTGACCTGTCGCAGAAGATCGACGTCGATGCCCGGGGCGAGATCCTGGAGCTGAAGAACACGATCAACACGATGGTCGACCAGCTCTCCGCCTTCGCCGACCAGGTGACCCGGGTGGCCCGCGAGGTGGGCACGGACGGGCGTCTGGGCGGCCAGGCGCAGGTGCCCGGCGTGGCGGGCGTGTGGCGTGACCTGACCGACTCGGTGAACGGCATGGCGGGGAACCTCACCGCACAGGTCCGCAACATCGCGCAGGTCGCGACGGCGGTGGCGCGGGGTGACCTGTCGCAGAAGATCGACGTGGACGCCCGGGGCGAGATCCTGGAGCTGAAGAACACCCTCAACACCATGGTCGACCAGCTCTCGAACTTCGCGGAGCAGGTGACCCGGGTGGCCCGCGAGGTGGGCACGGAGGGCATCCTCGGCGGGCAGGCGGAGGTGCAGGGCGTCTCCGGCACCTGGAAGGACCTCACCCAGTCCGTCAACGGCATGGCGAACAACCTGACCCTCCAGGTGCGCAACATCGCCGAGGTGACCACGGCGGTCGCCAAGGGCGATCTCTCGAAGAAGATCACCGTCGACGCCAAGGGCGAGATCCTCGAACTGGTGACGACGGTCAACACGATGGTCGACCAGCTGCTCAACTTCGCCGACGAGGTGACGAGGGTCGCCCGTGAGGTGGGTACCGAGGGCATCCTGGGCGGCCAGGCCCGGGTACGGGGTGCGACGGGCATCTGGAAGGACCTCAGTGACAACGTCAACCTGATGGCCAACAACCTGACCAGTCAGGTGCGCAACATCTCCAGGGTCTCGTCCGCGGTCGCCAACGGGGACCTGACGAAGAAGGTGACGGTCGAGGCGCGCGGCGAGGTCGCCGAACTCGCCGACACCGTCAACACGATGGTGACGACCCTGTCCTCGTTCGCCGACGAGGTGACCCGGGTGGCGCGTGAGGTGGGCACCGAGGGCGAGCTCGGCGGCCAGGCGCGCGTGCCGGGTGTCTCGGGTACCTGGAAGGACCTCACCGAGTCGGTGAACTCGATGGCGTCCAACCTGACCGGGCAGGTGCGTCAGATCGCCACGGTCACGACGGCGATCGCCAAGGGTGATCTCACCAAGAAGATCGACATCGACGCCCGGGGTGAGATCCAGGAGCTGAAGAACACCATCAACACGATGGTGGACCAGCTCTCCTCCTTCGCGGAGCAGGTGACGCGGGTCGCCCGTGAGGTGGGCACCGAGGGGCAGCTGGGCGGGCAGGCCCGGGTCCGGGACGTCGACGGCACGTGGCGCGACCTCACCGAGTCGGTGAACGAGATGGCCGGGAACCTGACCCGCCAGGTGCGGGCCATCGCGGCCGTCGCCACCGCGGTGACCCGCGGCGATCTGAACCTCAAGATCGACGTCGACGCGGCCGGTGAGATCCAGGAGCTGCAGGACAACATCAACACGATGATCGCCAACCTGCGCGACACCACACTGGCCAACAAGGAGCAGGACTGGCTGAAGGGCAACCTCGCCCGGATCTCCGGCCTGATGCAGGGCCGCCGCGACCTGGACGACGTCGCCTCGCTCATCATGAGCGAGCTGACGCCCGTGGTGTCCGCCCAGCACGGCGCGTTCTTCCTCGCCATGACCACCGGCGAGGGCGACGAGGTCGGATCCGACGGCGGCCGGGAGAACTCGTACGAGCTCCGCATGCGCGGCAGTTACGGCTACTCGGCGGGCTCCATGCCGACCTCGTTCCGGCCCGGTGAGACGCTCATCGGGACGGCGGCCGAGGAGAAGCGGACGATCCAGGTGGACAACGTGCCGCCCGGGTACCTGAAGATCTCCTCCGGACTCGGCGAGGCACCGCCCGCGCACGTGATCGTGCTCCCGGTGCTCTTCGAGGGCCAGGTGCTCGGCGTCATCGAGCTCGCGTCGTTCCAGCCGTTCACGCACATCCAGCGGGACTTCCTCAACCAGCTCGCCGAGATGATCGCGACGAGCGTCAACACCATCAGCGTCAACACGAAGACCGAGAAGCTCCTCGAACAGTCCCAGGAGCTCACCGAACAGCTCCGCGACCGTTCGCAGGAGCTCGAGAACCGGCAGAAGGCGCTCCAGGCCTCCAATGCCGAACTGGAGGAGAAGGCCGAGCTGCTGGCTCAGCAGAACCGCGACATCGAGGTGAAGAACACCGAGATCGAGGAGGCGCGGCAGGTGCTGGAGGAGCGGGCCGAGCAGCTCGCCGTCTCGATGCGCTACAAGTCCGAGTTCCTGGCGAACATGTCGCACGAGCTGCGTACCCCGCTCAACTCGCTGCTCATCCTCGCCAAGCTCCTCGCCGACAACGCCGAGGGCAACCTCTCGCCCAAGCAGGTGGAGTTCGCCGAGACGATCCACGGGGCGGGTTCCGACCTGCTCCAGCTGATCAACGACATCCTCGACCTGTCGAAGGTCGAGGCGGGCAAGATGGACGTCAGCCCGACCCGGATCGCGCTGGTCCAGCTGGTCGACTACGTGGAGGCGACGTTCCGGCCGCTCACCGCGGAGAAGGGGCTCGACTTCTCCGTACGGGTCTCCCCGGAGCTTCCCGCCACGCTGCACACGGACGAGCAGCGACTGCTCCAGGTCCTGCGCAACCTCCTGTCCAACGCGGTCAAGTTCACCGACAGCGGGGCCGTGGAGCTGGTCATCCGGCCGGCCGGCGCCGATGTGCCGAACGCCATCAGGGAGCACCTGCTGGAGGCCGGCTCACTGCGGGACGCCGACGGGGACCTGATCGCGTTCTCCGTCACCGACACCGGGATCGGCATCGCGTCGAGCAAGATGCTGGTGATCTTCGAGGCGTTCAAGCAGGCGGACGGCACGACGAGCCGCAAGTACGGGGGAACGGGGCTGGGGCTCTCCATCAGCCGGGAGATCGCCCGGCTGCTGGGCGGTGAGATCCACGCGGCGAGCGAGCCGGGACGCGGCTCGACGTTCACGCTGTACCTGCCCCTGCACCCGAGCGAGCTGCCGCCGCAGGGCTATCCGCAGACGGGGCCCGGCCCCATCGAGATCCACGCGGGTTCCGCCGAGGGCGCCCCGCGCCTGGAGGCGTCGCCGGGCTCCGGGGGCGAACAGCCCCTCGGGGACCCCGCCAACTCCGCCGGGGTCTTCCGGCGCCGCCGCAAGGCCCTGGGCGGAGGGGCGCAGCGCCCCGCCCTGGCGAACGGCGGTTCCGGGGAGCAGGGCGCGACGCCCGAGGAGTGGGTGCAGAGCGCCCAGGAACAGCCTGAGCCGCGCCGGACGTTCCGCTTCCACGGCGAGAAGGTGCTGATCGTCGACGACGACATCCGCAACGTCTTCGCCCTCACCAGCGTGCTGGAGCAGCACGGACTGTCGGTGCTGTACGCGGAGAACGGGCGGGAGGGCATCGAAGTCCTGGAGCAGCACGATGATGTGACGATCGTTCTGATGGACATCATGATGCCCGAGATGGACGGCTACGCGACGACGACGGCGATCCGCCGGATGCCTCAGTTCGCGGGGCTGCCGATCGTGGCGCTGACCGCGAAGGCCATGAAGGGCGACCGCGAGAAGGCGATCGACTGCGGGGCCTCCGACTACGTGACGAAGCCGGTGGACTCCGACCACCTGCTGTCGGTGATGGAGAAGTGGATGCGCGGGGAGTGACCCGGGAGGGCGCGGTTCACCGGAATCCGCCGGCCGGCTCCGCCCGGACGGGTGTGAGTGGGCGGATTCCGGGGAACCTTCTGGTCTTCGACCGCGTTTTCGTTACGTGCACAGTGACATCGCGGTGACAGGGTGTGGTGACGGGCGGGGTGCAGCTACCATGACCGGCACAAGGACGGACGGCGTAAGGGAGTCGTCCCCTGGGGCGGCACCCGGTGCGATTCCGGGGCGAGGAGGACGGGCCATGGTGCAGAAGGCCAAGATCCTCCTGGTCGATGACCGGCCGGAGAATCTGCTGGCGCTGGAGGCCATCCTCTCTGCGCTCGATCAGACGCTGGTACGGGCATCGTCAGGGGAGGAAGCGCTCAAGGCGCTGCTCACGGACGATTTCGCGGTCATTCTGCTGGATGTACAGATGCCCGGCATGGACGGGTTCGAGACGGCCGCGCACATCAAGCGGCGGGAGCGGACCCGGGACATCCCGATCATCTTCCTGACCGCGATCAACCACGGCCCGCATCACACCTTCCGGGGTTATGCGGCGGGCGCGGTGGACTACATCTCGAAGCCGTTCGACCCCTGGGTGCTGCGCGCCAAGGTCTCGGTCTTCGTCGAGCTGTACATGAAGAACTGCCAGTTGCGCGAACAGGCGGCGCTGCTGAGGCTCCAGCTGGAGGGCGGTGCCCCGCAGGGCCCGGACGAGAGGGAGCCGGCGGGTCTGCTGGCCGAGCTCTCGGCCCGGCTGGCCGCAGTGGAGGAGCAGGCCGAGGCGCTCTCCAAGCAGTTGGACGACGAGTCGGCCGACGCGGCTGCCGTGGCCACCGCGGCCCATCTCGAGCGCAAGCTCACCGGGCTGCGCCGTGCGCTCGACGCACTGGAGCCGGGCACGGGCGGTTCCGCGGCCACGCTGCCCTCGCAGAGCTGACCCCGGCAGCTGAGGGTGCGTCAGTTCGGCGCCCGCGCAGGGGCGACACGGAAGGGTGAAGCCGTGGGCACACGTGTCCACCGGCGTCGACACCGGTAACCTCAGTCACATGGCCTCACGTACGTCCGGCAAGGGTTCCCTGGGCACGGCGGGCACCGCGAAGGGTGCCGGCCGTACGCAGGGACCGGCGAAGAAAGCGGCGCCCGCCAAGAAGGCGGCGGCCAGGAAGCCGCCCGCGAAGAAGGCCGCGGCGAAGAAACCCGCGCCGTCGCCCACGGGCGGCGTGTACCGGCTCGTCCGCGCCCTGTGGCTGGGCACGGCACACGGCGTCGGGGCGGTGTTCCGCTCCATAGGGCGCGGTGCGAAGGGACTTGACCCGGCACACCGCAAGGACGGGCTCGCCCTCCTGCTCCTCGGCCTCGCGCTGGTCGTGGCGGCCGGTACCTGGTCCCATCTGAAGGGCCCCGTCGGCGATCTCGTCGAGATGCTCGTGACCGGGGCGTTCGGCCGGCTCGATCTGCTCGTGCCGATACTGCTGGGCGCCGTCGCCGTGCGGCTGATCCTCTATCCGGAGAAGCCCGAAGCCAACGGCCGCATCGTCATCGGACTCTCCGCCCTCGTCATCGGCGTGCTCGGCCAGGTCCACATCGCCTGCGGAGCGCCGGGCCGCGAGGACGGCGCAGCAGCCATGCACGACGCGGGAGGGCTGATCGGCTGGGCCGCGTCCCAGCCCCTGATCTTCATGATGGGCGAGGTCCTCGCCGTCCCGCTGCTCCTGCTGCTGACGGTGTTCGGACTCCTGGTCGTCACGGCGACCCCGGTCAACGCCATCCCCCGCAGACTGCGGCAGCTCGGTGTCAGGCTCGGCATCGTCGACCCGGTGTACGTACCGGGTGACCAGGACGGGAGCGACGACGAGCGGTACGAGGAGCAGTGGCGCGAAGCGCTGCCCGAGCGCTCGCGGCGGTCCCCGGCGCGCCGCTCGGAGACGGGCGGCACCTTCGGCCCCGAGCAGGCCGAGGGCGAGGCGCCGGCCAAGCGCCGCAGGCCCCGCAGGCCCTCCGCGCAGCCGGCGATGAACCGTTCCATGGACGCCGTGGACGTCGCGGCCGCCGCCGCTGCCGCACTCGACGGCGCGGTGCTCAACGGGATGCCCCCCTCGCCGGTGGTCGCCGATCTGACCCAGGGCGTCTCCGCGGACCGCGAGCGCACCGGGACCCCGGTACCGGGCGCGCGGTCGGCGGGGAAGGCGGCGGCCGGCCGAGGGGGAGCGGAGAAGGGCACCACCTCACCCTCCGGCGGCGTCCCCGACCTGACGAAGCCCGCGCCCGAGCGGTCCGAGCAGCTGCCCGCCCGTGCCGAGCAGCTCCAGCTCTCCGGCGACATCACCTACTCGCTCCCCTCCCTGGACCTGCTGGAGCGCGGCGGCCCAGGCAAGACGCGCAGCGCCGCCAACGACGCCGTCGTCGCCTCGCTCACCAACGTTTTCACGGAGTTCAAGGTCGACGCGGCCGTCACCGGCTTCACCCGGGGCCCGACGGTCACCCGGTACGAGGTGGAACTCGGCCCGGCCGTCAAGGTCGAGCGGATCACCGCCCTCACCAAGAACATCGCCTACGCGGTCGCCAGCCCCGACGTCCGGATCATCTCCCCGATCCCCGGCAAGTCCGCGGTCGGCATCGAGATCCCCAACTCCGACCGGGAGATGGTCAATCTCGGCGACGTCCTGCGCCTGGCGGACGCGGCGGAGGACGACCACCCCATGCTGGTCGCGCTCGGCAAGAACGTCGAGGGCGGCTACGAGATGGCCAACCTGGCGAACATGCCGCACGTCCTGGTCGCCGGCGCGACCGGGTCCGGCAAGTCCTCCTGCATCAACTGCCTGATCACCTCGGTCATGGTGCGGGCGACGCCGGAGGACGTACGGATGGTGCTCGTCGACCCGAAGAGGGTCGAGCTCACCGCCTACGAGGGCATCCCGCACCTCATCACGCCCATCATCACCAACCCGAAGAAGGCCGCCGAGGCGCTCCAGTGGGTCGTGCGGGAGATGGACCTGCGCTACGACGACCTCGCGGCCTTCGGCTTCCGGCACATCGACGACTTCAACCACGCCGTGCGCACGGGCAAGGCCAAAGCCCCGGAGGGGAGCGAGAGGGAGCTCTCGCCCTACCCGTACCTGCTGGTCATCGTGGACGAGCTGGCCGACCTCATGATGGTGGCACCGCGCGACGTCGAGGACTCCATCGTCCGCATCACCCAGCTGGCGCGCGCCGCCGGCATCCACCTGGTGCTCGCCACCCAGCGCCCCTCGGTCGACGTCGTCACCGGTCTGATCAAGGCCAACGTGCCGTCGCGGCTCGCCTTCGCCACCTCGTCGCTCGCGGACAGCCGGGTCATCCTCGACCAGCCCGGCGCCGAAAAGCTCATCGGAAAGGGTGACGGTCTGTTCCTGCCGATGGGGGCCAACAAGCCGACCCGTATGCAGGGGGCCTTCGTCACCGAGAGCGAGGTCGCGGCCGTCGTCCAGCACTGCAAGGATCAGATGGCGCCGGTCTTCCGCGACGACGTGACGACAGGCACCAAGCAGAAGAAGGAGATCGACGAGGACATCGGCGACGACCTCGACCTGCTCTGCCAGGCGGCCGAACTGGTCGTGTCGACCCAGTTCGGCTCGACGTCGATGCTCCAGCGCAAGCTGCGGGTCGGCTTCGCGAAGGCCGGTCGGCTGATGGACCTGATGGAGTCGCGCAACATCGTGGGTCCCAGCGAGGGTTCCAAGGCGCGTGATGTCATGGTGAAGCCGGACGAACTCGACGACGTGTTGGCGGTCATCCGTGGGGAAACCGCATCGTAGGAGTTTTGCGGGCAACCGTTTCGCCCGGCCGTACGTCAAGTTGAAAGGAGGAGCAGTGTGATGAACCGTCCTGCGCTCCGTCCTGTGTCCTGCCCGAGGGGCTGTCCGGCGAACCCGATGGCGTACAAAGTCGTCGTTCCCGGTTGCCCCACCCTTTCGTACCACCCCTAGACTGAACATCCAGCAGGTGGCTCACGCTCGAAAGGCGCCCCCGTGTCCATCGGCAACTCCCCCGAAGACGACCGGCCTTCGATCGGTCGCGCGCTTCAGCAGGCCCGCATCGCCGCGGGTCTGACGGTCGAGGAAGTCAGCAGCTCCACCCGGGTGCGCATCCCCATCGTGCACGCGATCGAGGAGGACGACTTCTCCCGCTGCGGCGGTGACGTGTACGCCCGCGGCCATATCCGCATGCTCGCCCGCGCCGTCCGGCTCGACCCCGATCCGCTGATCGCGGAGTTCGACGCCGAGCACGGCGGCCGCCCCGCCCCCACCCCCGCGGCACCGCTGTTCGAGGCGGAGCGCATCCGCTCCGAACCCCGTCGGCCCAACTGGACCGCCGCCATGGTCGCCGCGATCGTCGCGGTGGTCGGATTCGTCGGCTTCACGCTCTTCAGCGGCGAGGACGACGGATCGGGATCGGCGCAGGTCGCCGAGGGCTCGACACCCGACAGGACCACGTCCGAGCCGGCCACGACCAAGCCCGCCGATCCCAAGCCCGCCCCCTCCGAAAGCGTCATTGCCGCGGCTCCGCGGGACAAGGTGACCGTCCGGCTCAGTGCCACGGAGGGCAAGAGCTGGATCTCCGCCAAGGACCACAACGGCCGGCTGCTCTTCGACGGCCTGCTGGCGCAGGGCGACTCCAAGACCTTCCAGGACAAGGAGCGGGTCGACCTCGTCCTCGGCGACGCCGGGGCGATCGACCTCTTCGTGAACGGCAAGAAGGTCGACGACCAGTTCGAAGCCGGCCAGGTCGAGCGGCTCTCGTACACCAAGGGTGACCCCGAGGTCGGCTGACCCCTTCCGCTCCACCCGCTCTCCTGACGGTGAGTGCCCGCCGGACCGGCGGGCACTCACCGTCCTCGCCGTTTCCGGACCCCTCCGTTCACCGGCTTTTCCGTCACTCCGCGTAGCGGTGAACCCTGCACGGCAGGGCCAGCGCCGGGACAAAGTAGTCTTGAGCCCATGCCCGAACGCCGTACCGTCGCCCTTGTCACTCTTGGCTGCGCCCGTAACGAGGTGGACTCGGAGGAGCTCGCAGGCCGCTTGGCAGCGGACGGCTGGGACCTCGTCGAGAACGCCACGGACGCGGATGTCGCCGTCGTCAACACCTGCGGGTTCGTCGAGGCCGCCAAGAAGGACTCCGTCGACGCCCTCCTCGAAGCCAACGATCTGAAGGATCACGGCAGAACCCAGGCCGTCGTGGCCGTCGGCTGCATGGCCGAGCGCTACGGCAAGGACCTCGCCGAGGCGCTGCCCGAAGCCGACGGAGTCCTCGGCTTCGACGACTACGCCGACATCTCCGACCGCCTCCAGACCATCCTCAACGGAGGCATCCACGCCTCCCACACCCCTCGGGACCGGCGCAAGCTGCTGCCGATCAGCCCGGCCGAGCGGCAGGACGCGACCGTCGCGCTGCCGGGGCACGCCCAGGAGATCGCGCCGGCCCCCGCGGACCTGCCGGAAGGGATCGCCCCGGTCTCCGGACCCCGGGCACCGCTGCGCCGCAGGCTGGGGACCAGCCCCGTCGCCTCGGTGAAGCTGGCCTCCGGCTGCGACCGCCGCTGCACCTTCTGCGCCATCCCCTCCTTCCGCGGCTCCTTCGTCTCCCGGCGCCCCTCGGACGTCTTGGGCGAGACGCGCTGGCTCGCCGAGCAGGGCGTCAAGGAGGTCATGCTGGTCTCCGAGAACAACACCTCGTACGGCAAGGACCTCGGCGACATCAGGCTCCTGGAGACCCTGCTGCCCGAGCTCGCCGACGTCGACGGGATCGAGCGGATCCGTGTCAGCTACCTCCAGCCGGCCGAGATGCGGCCGGGACTGATCGACGTACTCACCTCGACGCCCAAGGTCGCCCCGTACTTCGACCTCTCCTTCCAGCACTCCGCCCCGGGTGTGCTCCGGGCGATGCGCCGGTTCGGCGACACCGACCGGTTCCTGGAACTCCTGGACACCATCCGGAGCAAGGCGCCGCAGGCGGGTGCCCGGTCGAACTTCATCGTGGGCTTCCCCGGTGAGACCGAGGCCGACCTGGCGGAGCTGGAACGCTTCCTCACCGGCGCGCGCCTGGACGCCATCGGGGTCTTCGGCTACTCCGACGAGGAGGGCACCGAGGCGGTCGGCTACGGGAACAAGCTGGACGCCGACGTCATCGCGGAGCGCCTCGCGCACATCTCGCAGCTTGCCGAGGAACTGACCTCCCAGCGCGCCGAGGAGCGGGTCGGCGAGACCCTCCAGGTCCTCGTCGAGTCCGTCGAATCCGAGGAGGACGGGCCCGTGGCGGTGGGCCGGGCGGCCCACCAGGCGCCGGAAACGGACGGCCAGGTCGTGTTCACCGCACGCGAGGGACTCGTGCCGGGCCGTATGGTCGAAGCGAAGGCAGTGGGCACCGAGGGAGTGGACCTCGTGGCCGAACACCACGAGCTTGCGGAGGCAGCCAGATGACGGGAGCCCCGGCATCCGCGGCAGGCGGCTCCGGCGCGACGCCGGTGCACCGCGGCGGCAAGCTGGGCGCGGCGGCCGTCAACCAGGCCGGTCTGTGGAACATCGCGAACATCCTCACGATGGTGCGGCTGCTGCTCGTCCCGGGCTTCGTCATGCTGCTGCTGCACGACGGGGGCTACGACCCGGTCTGGCGCTCCTTCGCCTGGGCGGCCTTCGCCGTCGCGATGATCACCGACGTGTTCGACGGCCACCTGGCACGCACCTACAACCTGGTCACGGACTTCGGGAAGATCGCCGACCCGATAGCGGACAAGGCGATCATGGGCGCGGCCCTGATCTGTCTGTCCGCGCTCGGGGACCTGCCCTGGTGGATCACCGGTGTGATCCTCTTCCGCGAGCTCGGCATCACCCTCATGCGCTTCTGGGTGATCCGGCACTCGGTGATCCCGGCCAGCCGCGGCGGGAAGGTGAAGACCCTCGCCCAGGGGATCGCGGTGGGCATGTACGTGCTGGCGCTGACGGGCCCCCTGGCCACGCTGCGCTTCTGGGTCATGATGGTCGCCGTCGTGCTGACGGTGGTCACCGGTCTGGACTACGTACGCCAGGCGGTCGTGCTGCGGCGCCGGGGGCTCGCGGCCGAGCGGGCGGCGGCGCTGGAGGCGGTCGCGCTCGCTGCGGACACGGGAGAGGTCGCCGGGGGACGCCCGGCCGCCGACGTGGTGAGCGGTGCCGCCGGGGACGAGCCGGAGCCCGTGACCGAGGCCGAGCCGGTCGGGGAGCGCGTGGCGGGCGGCCGTGGCGCCGCGGAGGCGGAGCGGTGACGTCCGCGGCGGCCCAGGTGCTCCGGCGGCTCCAGGAGCGCGGTGAGACGCTCGGGGTCGCCGAGTCCCTCACCGGTGGTCTGGTGGCCGCCGAGCTCACCTCGGTACCCGGAGCCTCGCGGTCCTTCCGCGGGTCCGTCACGGCGTACGCGACGCCCCTGAAGCGCGATGTGCTGGGCGTCGACGGTGCACTGCTGGCCGAGCGCGGAGCGGTGGACCCCGCGGTCGCCCAGGCCATGGCCGTCGGCGCGCGCCGGGTCCTCGACACGGACTGGGGTGTGTCGACCACCGGGGTCGCGGGGCCCGAACCGCAGGACGGCAAGGCCGTCGGCACCGTTTTCATAGCCGTTTCCGGGCCGCACGGCATACAGAAAGTCGCCGGGCTGAGGTTGAACGGCGGGCGGGCGGACATCCGTAAGGAGAGTGTGCGGAGCCTGCTCGAGCTGCTCTCCGGCGAACTCGGCGAAAATGCGAGGGCACAGGATACGGAACAGATCGGGGGGAATTGATGTTTGCAGCCCTGAGTGAACACGACATCGCTCCCCGCACGGCCGCAGCGCGAGGCGGTACGGTGGGGCGTGAAGGATGCGGCTACGCGGTCCGAGGAGGGAGCCACCGATGATTCTGCTCCGTCGCCTGCTTGGTGACGTGCTGCGTCGGCAGCGCCAGCGCCAAGGCCGTACTCTGCGCGAAGTCTCCTCGTCCGCCCGAGTCTCGCTCGGCTATCTCTCCGAGGTGGAGCGGGGGCAGAAGGAGGCATCCTCCGAACTGCTCTCCGCCATTTGCGACGCGCTGGACGTACGGATGTCCGAGCTCATGCGTGAGGTGAGCGACGAACTGTCGCTGGCTGAGCTGGCCGAGTCGGCAGCAGCCAGTGATGCGGTGCCTGTACCAGTACGCCCGATGCTCAATTCCGTCTCCGTCGCGTCGGTCGCCGGCGTGCCGACGGGACGGGTGACCATCAAGGCGCCCGCGGAAGCGGTGGATGTCGTCGCCGCCTGACCGCACGGTTCGTGGTGAACGAAAGCCCCGGCCCGCCCCTCACGGGGAGGGCCGGGGCTTTCGCGTACCCGGTGTGTGCGAAGCGGGTTGCAGGGCAGGCGCGGAGTGAGGCCGGGTGGAAGCCCCGTGGGGAGCACACCCGAATGACTGTTTTGCATCATTTGTGCCATCGTGGACGGGTGGTAGGCCGAACAGCTAGCAGCTATCCGATCGGAGAATTGCATGTCTGTCGTGAAGAGCGTGTTGAGCGAGGGCGACCGCAAGGTCGTGGGAGACGCGCTGCAGGGCGCCCTGGTGGACCTGGTCGACCTCTCCCTGGTGGCCAAGCAGGTCCACTGGAACGTCGTGGGGCCCCGGTTCCGCTCCATCCATCTGCAGCTCGACGAGGTCGTCGACACGGCGCGGCAGCACTCGGACACGGTCGCGGAAAGGGCCTCCGCGGTGGGAGTCAACCCGGACGGGCGGTCCCGGACCCTTGCGAAGACCACGGCCATCGATTCCGTGCCTGACGGCTGGATCAAGGACGTGGACGCGGTGCGGGTGCTGGTGGATGCCCTCCGTGTGGTCATCGGCCGGATGCGGGAGCGCATCGACGCGACCGCCGATCCGGACCCCGTCAGCCAGGACATCCTGATCACGCTGACGGCCGACCTTGAGAAGCACGCGTGGATGTTCCAGGCCGAAAGCGCCTGACCTGCGGAGACGACCCCGTCCCTGATGCCCGGCGGCGGTGCCGCGACGGCGCCCCGCCCAGTGAGTGAGGAGTTCGAAGTGAGTGACGACAAGGCCAAGGCGATGGACAAGATCAAGGGCAAGGCCAAGGAAGCGGCCGGCAAGCTCAGCGGTGACCGCCGCAAGGAGGCCGAGGGCAAGACCGACCAGGCGAAGGCCAAGGCCGAGGGTGCCCTGGGCGGGGCCGGTGAGCGTGCCAAGGGCGTCAAGGACTCCCTCAAGGACGACGACTGACGCGAGGGACCTGGCCGGGCGTTCCGCCGTGTGCCCCCTGTCCCCCCTGTGCCCCCGCCGACGCGTACGGCGGGGGCGCAGGCGTGTTGTGGTCCGGCCGCTCCCCGCTGCGGGCGCGAGCGCGGGCGTGTGGTCCGTTCGCACGGGGGTGCGGGCCCCCGCCGCGTACGGCGGAGGGCCGGCCCTGGCGGGTGGCCCCAGCAGGTGTGGGATGCACTCGGCGCCCGCCCGGGGGAAACTGCGGGGGAGGGCGGGAGTCCAACCTTCCCGCAGCGGCCCAGGAGGGCGCGCACAGTCGTTCCGCTCACGCCGCGCACGCCGGTAGTGCACCGGTGCGCCCTCCCCTCAGGAGAACGTGCCGTACTAGCGTCGGCCGGAGGAGGCAGCCATGGTGCGGCGATGGGCGCCGGCGCTCGTCCTCGGCGGCGTGTGGTGGTGGGCGGTGCTGCGGCTGCTTCTGGAGCCGCAGCACGCCGGACTGGTCGAGGGTGCGGTGGCGGCCGGAGGGTGGGGGCTGAGCCTGCTGCCGGTCCATGTGGCGGCGACGGTGCGGCCGGAGCGGGTCGCCGAGGAGCCCGATGAGTCCGGGGCGACGGACATATCCCCCTAGAGATTCCTGTTCGGATCATCTCGGGCTCGTCGCCGCCGAGCTACGGCCCTCGCGGCGGACCGTGGTGTTTCGGCATGCTCGCGACACTCTCCCCGACGCAACGTCCGGCGGCCGGTGAGCGTCTCATCGGATGTGATGGATCTTTCTCAGACCACGAACTCCGTCGACACCCAGGAGGAGCACGAGGACGAGCGATTGCGGACCGGCCCGCTGTGGCGCCATGCGCTGTGGGCGGCGCTGATCACTGCCGCCGGAGTGACGCTCGGGTGGCTGGGCGCCCTGTTCCGCATCGGCCCGGAGGAGTACGGTCTGCCGCCCGCAGCACCGGGAGCGCTCTGGCCCTATCTGCTCGCCTGGGCCGTGATCGGCCTGGGGCTGGGCGCCGTCCTGCGGTTCGTGGCGGCCAGGGTGCCCGTCTACTCCCCGTCGGAGGTCCTCCTCGGCAGCGTCATGATCGGCACCCGGCTGTCCCTGGGCTGGCGGCCGGAGCCCCTCGAAGTCGCGGGCCTCGCCGCGGCCGCACTGCTCCTGGTGACCGTCTGGTGCGCCGTCGCACTGCGCGGGGCAGCTGTCGTACGACGGTCCCAGGACGCTTCCGGGGCCGCCTGAGGCCGGTTCGCTCAGGTCCCTTCTGTCGGCCGGGGGTGTCGGCGACGCTGTCCCTGTGACTCACCGCATCAGTGTTCTGATCTCGGCCTTCGGCGTCCTTGCTGGCGCGATGCTGCTCGTTCTCTCCGTTCGTGAGTACCGCTCAGGGGCCTCGTTCCTCTGGCCCGTGGCCGGATCCGTGATCCTTCTCAGTGCTACGTACACGCTCGTACGGGACACGCGGCGGCTCCGCACCGGGCCCGCCGGCTGACCGCGGTGCCGTCCCCGGCCGGCATCGCTGGTCGTCGATCGAGTGCGCCGATGACCGACGCGCCGTGGGCGCGCATCGAGTCGTCCCTCCCGGGTGGGACGCCGGGGCCGGGTCGTCGGCAGGTCCGGTGCGCGGTGGGGTGGATCTTCGCGCAGGCGTGCGCCACCCGGCAGGTGGTGGTTCCCTGGTGCGCCGCCCCTCTCGGCGGGGCGCTCTCCGGGCCTGCGCGAGAGCGTGAGCAGGGGGTCGTCAGCCGGTGGGCCCGGACTGGCAGTGCGGACACCAGTAGGTCGGGCGGTCGTCGCGGTCAGCGACCCGGACGGGCGTGCGGCAGCGCAGACAGGGACGGCCGGCCCGCCCGTAGACGAAGAGCCGCTCCCGTGTGTGCCTGCGGGACATCGCCTCCGTCGCCCGGGTCGTGGTGCGGACGGGGCGGTCGCGGTTGGCCTCCAGCAGTTGCTTGGCCGTACTGACCAGGCGGGTGGTGACCGGCAGGGGCAATTCACCCACCGGGAGCCATGGGGTCGCGCGGGCCATGAAGCAGAGCTCGCACATGTAGACATTGCCGATACCGGCCAGATTGCGCTGGTCCAGCAGCGCGTCGCCGATACGGCGGCCCGGGTCGGCGAGCAGGTTGCGCAGAGTGGTGTCCGGGTCCCAGTCCGGTCCCAGCAGATCGGGGCCCAGATGGCCGACGACCTGTTCCTCGTCCTCGGTGCGGAGCAGTTCGAGGACGGGCAGCCGGTAGCCGACAGCGGTGTGCTCGGCTGTCGCGAGCACGGCGCGGATCTGGTGGGCGGGGCCGCCTTTCCACCGCTCGCCGTGGCCGTAGACGCGCCATGCGCCCTCCATGCGCAGGTGGCTGTGCAGGGTGAGACCTTCTTCGAAGCGGGTGAGCAGGTGCTTCCCCCGCGCCGTCACGTCGAGAACCGTCCGGCCGGTCAGGTCGGCCGTGGCGAACCGGGGGACCCGCAGGTCGGAGACGGTCAGCACCTGGCCGCCCAAGGCGGCGTCGAGACGCCGGGCGGTCTGCAGGACGGTGTCACCTTCGGGCATGCGTCCATGATGCGCGGCTCCGGCTGCGCGGGGACCCGTCCGCGCCCAAAGCTGTCGTGCGGCAGGCAGGCGCCGCCCCGGCTGAGGTCACCAGGAGCAGTGCGGCCGCGGCGAGGCCCGCGACGTCGAGGGGCTGCGGGTGTGGCATGGGCGCGGCGGCCGGGTGTGGTGCGGCATGAGGCGTGCGGGCGCTGATCCAGGGCGCGGACTCCGGTGAACAGTCGCGTGGTTCGCCTTGAGGGTGGGAGCGCTGAGGACCGGTGGGTGATTCCTGGGTCTGTCGCCCGGCTTGGAGGACGAAGGCGGAAGCGGGGGCCGGGCCCGGGCGGGTGGTTTTGGCCGTGGGGGTGTTCCGCCCTGCGGCTCCAGGGTTCGAGGCCGGTGCGGAGTCCGGCGCTGGGGTCGGGTGTGTGATTCCGGGGTTCGGAGACGGTGCTCGGCGAAACAGGGGTCTGGGGCGGAGACGCAGGGCCGAGGGCGGACTCAGGCCCTGGGCCGTGGAGCCCGAGCCGGGCCTCCGGCCCGTGGCTGGGAGGTTCGGTGCTGGGCTCAGGGGCGCGGGGACCGGAGCATGGGCCCTGCTTCGGGGGCGGGGGAGCGGCGGCAGGCTGGGGCGTCGGCGCACCGCTGAGGAGTCCGGGTCGGGCTCGCGTAGGGATGCGGAGCGGGGGCTCGCCTCAGGCGCGCAGCCGCAGCCCCCGGGGCGTCGCCAGGAAGCCCGCGGCCTCCAGCGTCCGGCCCAGCGGGGAGGTGAGGGAGGAGGCGCCGTTGGTGCGCTCCACCGTCACCGTGCCGAGGGTCCCGGCGCGGGCGGCCGCCGCGAGCGCCTCGGCCGCGGCTCGGAGCGCCGGGTCGCCGGGGTCGGTGGGCCAGGCGAGAAGCGACTTGCCGCCGCGCTCCATGTAGAGCGTCAGCTCGCCGTCCACCAGGACGACCAGAGCGCCCGCCTTACGCCCCGGCTTGTGCCCCGCGCCGTCCGGCGACTCCGGCCAGGACAGGGCGGCGCCGTACGCGTTGGCGGGATCGGCCGCCGCCAGGACCAGGGCGCGGGGAGCCGCGCCGGGATCCGCGCGGTCCCGTGCGGTGGAAGCCGCCCTGAGCCGGTCCACGGCACCGTCCATGGCGAACTGAGCCGCCCCCAGTCCCTCGACGACATAGCCACGGCGGGCCTGCCCGCTGTCCTCGAACGCGGCCAGGATGCGGTAGACCGCTGAGAACCCGCCTTCGACGCCCTCGGCCTGCACCGCGCCACGGGTCACCACACCGTGCCGGTCCAGGAGCGTCCGGGCCAGCGCGTGTGCGCGGTGGGTGGGTTCGGGTTCCACCGCCGGCAGCATCGACCAGCGCCCCGACACGGTCGGCGGTCCGGTGCGGGACGCGGGGCGGGCGGCAGCCGTCAGCGACCCGTAGCGCCCACGCGGCACGTTGCGCCTCGCGCGATGTGCGGTCGAGCCGGCCGTGCGCCCCGAGCCCAGGAGCGAACGCAGAGGAGCGAGCGTGTCGTTGGTGAGACGGCCGGACCACACCAGGTCCCAGAGGGCGTCGGCCAGCTGGGGATCGGTGCAGTCCGGGTGGGTGGTGGCCCTGACCTGGTCGGCGATCTGGCGGAAGAAGAGCCCGTACCCGCCGGACAGTGTGGTGAGCACGGACTCGTGCAACGCGGTCTCCTCCAACGGGTGAGGCGGGGGAAGGAGCAGCGGTGCGCTGTCGGCGAGGTACAGGGAGAGCCAGCCGTCCTTGCCGGGGAGGGCGCCCGCGCCCGCCCAGACGACTTCCCCCGTGGTGGTGAGCTCGTCGAGCATGGCCGGGGTGTAGCCCATGACGCGGCTCGGCAGAACGAGCTTCTCCAGGGCGGACGCCGGAACCGGTGCGCCCTGCAACTGCTCGATGGCGCGGGCCAGTCCGTCGATCCCGCGCAGGCTGTTGTCCCCGAGGTGCTGCCACTGGGGGAGGAAGCCCGCCAGCGCGGCCGGCGGGACCGGCTCCAGCTCCTGGCGGAGCGCGGCGAGCGACCGTCGGCGCAACCGCCGCAGGACGGTGGCGTCGCACCACTCCTGCCCGATGCCCGCCGGATGGAACTCGCCCTGCACGACCCGGCCCGACGCCCCCAGCCGCTGGAGGGCGCCGTCCGTGACCGCGGTGCCGAGGCCGAAACGGCTCGCCGCCTGCGTGCTGGTGAACGGGCCGTGCGTACGGGCGTACCGGGCGAGGAGGTCACCCAGCGGGTCCTTGACCGGTTCGGTGAACGCCTCGGGTACCCCTACGGGAAGCGCCGTGCCCAACGCGTCGCGCAGCCGGCCCGCGTCCTCGACCGCCGCCCAGTGAGCGGCACCGCCGACACGGACCCGGATGGCGCGCCGGGACTCCTCCAGCTCCCGTGCCCAGGGCCTCTCCGCTCCGCGCTCGGCCAGTTCGGCGTCGGTGAGGGGGCCGAGGACGCGCAGCAGGTCGGCGACGCCCTCGACGTCCTTGATCTTCCTGTCGTCGGTCAGCCACTGGAGCTCGCGCTCCAGTTCGCCCAGGACGTCGGCGTCCAGCAGCTCGCGCAGCTCCGCCTGGCCGAGCAGCTCGGCCAGGAGATGGGAGTCGAGCGAGAGGGCTGCCGCCCGCCGCTCGGCGAGGGGTGAGTCGCCCTCGTACAGGAACTGCGCGACGTAGCCGAAGAGGAGCGAGCGGGCGAACGGTGACGGCTCGGGCGTGGTCACCTCGACGAGACGGATCCGGCGCGCTTCCAGGTCGCCCATCAGCTCGGTCAGGCCGGGGACGTCGAAGACGTCCTGAAGGCATTCGCGCACGGCTTCGAGGACGATCGGGAACGACCCGAACTCGGAGGCCACCTGGAGCAGCTGGGAGGCGCGCTGACGCTGCTGCCAGAGAGGGGTGCGCTTGCCCGGGCTCCGCCGGGGCAGCAGCAGGGCGCGCGCCGCGCACTCACGGAACCTCGAGGCGAACAGAGCCGATCCGCCCACCTGTTCCGTGACGAGCTGACCGATCTCCCCCTTGTCGAACACCACGTCCGTGGCCGCGACAGGAGGCTGATCGCTGTCGAATGCCGCCGCGGGGAACCCCGGGGCGGGATCGCGGCTCCCGGGATCACCGCCCCCGGCCGCCTGGGCCGGGTCGAAGTCGAGGAGATCGAGCCCCATCAGGTCGGCGTCCGGAAGGCGGAGCACGATGCCGTCGTCCGCGTGCATGACCTGGGCGTCCATGCCGTACCGCTCGCCGAGCCGGGCGGACAGGGCGAGTGCCCACGGGGCGTGCACCTGCGCGCCGAACGGCGAATGGACCACGATCCGCCAGTCGCCCAGCTCGTCCCGGAACCGCTCGACGAGGACCGTCCGGTCGTCGGGGACGTGGCCGCAGGCCCGGCGCTGCTCGTCGAGGTAGGCCAGGATGTTCTCCGCGGCCCAGGCGTCGAGCCCGGCGGCGAGCAGCCGGAGCCTGGCGTCCTCGGGGGACAGCCCTCCGAGCTCGCGGAGGAACGCTCCCAGCGCACGGCCCAGCTCCAGCGGTCGGCCCAGCTGGTCGCCCTTCCAGAACGGCAGCCGTCCGGGCACCCCGGGAGCGGGCGAGACCAGGACCCGGTCCCGGGTGATGTCCTCGATCCGCCAGGACGTGGTGCCCAGGGTGAAGACGTCGCCGACCCGGGACTCGTAGACCATCTCCTCGTCCAGCTCACCGACCCGTCCGCCGCCCTTCTTGGGATCCGCGCCCGCCAGGAAGACGCCGAAGAGCCCACGGTCGGGAATGGTCCCGCCGGAGGTGACGGCGAGCCGCTGGGCGCCGGGACGGCCCGTGACCGTACCGGTGACGCGGTCCCACACCACGCGGGGCCGCAACTCCGCGAACGCGTCGGAGGGATAGCGTCCGGCGAGCATGTCGAGCACGCCGGTGAACGCGGACTCCGGGAGCGAGGCGAAGGGAGCCGCCCGGCGTGCCAGGGCCAGCAGGTCGTCGGCCTGCCAGCTGTCCAGCGCGACCGTCGCCACGATCTGCTGGGCGAGCACGTCCAACGGGTTGGACGGGATCCGCAGCGCCTCGATGGCGCCCTCACGCATCCGCTCGGTGACCACGGCCGCCTGCACCAGATCGCCCCGGTACTTGGGGAAGACGACACCCGTGGACACCGCGCCGACCTGGTGCCCGGCGCGCCCCACGCGTTGCAGCCCCGACGCCACCGACGGCGGCGACTCGACCTGGACCACCAGGTCGACCGCGCCCATGTCGATGCCCAGCTCCAGACTGGAGGTGGCGACCACGGCGGGCAGCCGGCCGGCCTTGAGGTCCTCCTCCACCTGGGAGCGCTGTTCCTTGGACACCGAGCCGTGGTGGGCGCGGGCGAGCACGGGCGGTGCCCCCCTCGCGGCCCCGGACTGGGCCATGATCTCGGCGGGGGAGTGCGCCTCGGGCAGTGACCCGCCGGACCCCGGCTCCCCCTCGGCCGTGACGCCGGCCGCCCGCTCGTGGGCGATCTCGTTCAGCCGGTTGCACAGGCGCTCCGCCAGCCGCCGGGAGTTGGCGAAGACGATGGTGGAACGGTGCGACTGGACGAGGTCGGCGATCCGCTCCTCCACATGGGGCCAGATCGACGGCTTCTCCGCCTGTCCGCCCTCGTCGCCCGTCGCGGGCGAGCCGCCCAGCTCACCGAGATCCTCCACCGGGACCACGACCGAGAGGTCGAACTCCTTGGCCGACGGCGGCTGGACGATCTCCACCTTCCGCTGCGGCGAGAGGAAGCGCGCCACCTCGTCGACCGGGCGGACCGTCGCCGACAGCCCGATCCGCCGGGCGGGGCGCGGCAGCAGCTCGTCCAGACGCTCCAGGGACACGGCGAGATGGGCACCGCGCTTGGTGCCCGCGACGGCGTGCACCTCGTCCACGATCACCGTCTCGACCCCGGCCAGCGCGTCCCGTGCCGACGAGGTCAGCATCAGGAAGAGGGACTCCGGGGTGGTGATCAGGATGTCCGGGGGCTTCGTCGCCATCGAACGCCGCTCGGCCGGCGGGGTGTCGCCGGAACGGATCCCCACCCGCACCTCGGGCTCCGGCAGACCCAGGCGCACCGACTCCTGGCGGATCCCGGTCAGCGGGGAGCGCAGATTCCGCTCCACGTCGACGGCGAGCGCCTTCATCGGTGACACGTACAGCACGCGGCAGCGCTTCTTCGCCTCGGCGGGGGGCGGGACAGCGGCCAGCTGGTCCAGGGAGGCGAGGAAGGCGGCGAGCGTCTTGCCCGATCCGGTCGGTGCGACGACCAGCACGTCCGAACCCTCGCCGATGGCACGCCAGGCACCCTCCTGTGCCGCGGTGGGCGCGGCGAAGGCGCCCGCGAACCAGCCGCGGGTCGCGGGCGAGAACGAATCGAGTGCGGAACCGGCCATGCCACCCATCGTGCACCCCGCCACCGACAACGGCCGGTGGACGGGCCCGCCGCGCACGTCTCCGGCGTACGTCCACCTGCCCGGACCTGCGAGAATGCCGGTATGGCGGAGGCGGACCCGACACGGGAATGGGCGAGGCACTGGCAGTACGCGGAGCTGCCCCACCTCGATCTGCTGCGCGCCAGGTACGTCCGCCACACCTTTCCGCGCCACAGCCACGAGGGCTACGTCTTCGGCACGATCACCAGCGGTGTCGAGGACGTCGGCCTGCCCGGCGGCACCGTGCACGCCGGCCCCGGCACCGTGGTCATGATCAACCCGGAGGTGCCGCACACCGCCCGCGCCGGAGTGCCCGAGGGATGGGTGTACGCCACGCTCTACCCGTCCGCCCAGGTGGTCAACGACATCGCGGCGGACCTGACGAGCCTCCGCGGCACGGTCGGCTTCACCGAGACGGCGGTGCGGGACCCGTTCGCCGCCGGACTGATCTCCCAGGTCCACCGCGCCGCCGAGGAGGGCAACGCCCTGGCCGCCGACAGCCTCCTGCGCGTCCTGGTCGCACGGCTGCTCGACCACCACGGCAGCGTGCCGCCGGCCAACGCGCCGCACTTCGCCGGCGCCCGGGACGCCGCCCGCGCGCGGGCGGCGCTGGAGGAGCGGATGGAGCGGCCGCCCACCCTGGAGGTGCTCGCCGCCGAGCTGGGCACCAGCCCGTTCGCCCTGCTGCGCGCCTTCAAGAAGCGGTACGGGATGCCCCCGCACACCTGGCTCACCGACGCCAGGGTGCGCCGGGCCCGGCGCATGCTCGACGCGGGGACCCCGCCCGCCGCCGCCGCGGTCGCCGTCGGCTTCACCGATCAGCCCCATCTCAACCGTCACTTCACCCGGATCGTGGGCGTGCCCCCGGGCGCCTACCAGCGCGAGCGCGCAAGAACGTACAAGACCGGCGGGGCTCTCCGTCCGTAGCGTTCCGGACGTGGCAGAACAGACAGCACCCCCTCACGGCGGCGGAGCCCCCGACGCGCCGGGCACGGGTACGGAGAAGCGGGACGCCGCCGTCGTCCGGGACGCCCTGGGCGTGGGCGTGGCCGTGGGTCTCTCCGGATTCGCCTTCGGTGTGACCTCGGCGGGCTCCGGACTCACCCTCCTCCAGACCTGCGCGCTGAGCCTCCTCGTCTTCACCGGCGCCTCCCAGTTCGCCCTCGTGGGCGCCCTCGCGGCCGGCGGGAACCCCTACACCGCGGCGGCGGGAGCGTTCTTCCTGGGCATCCGCAACGCCTTCTACGGACTGCGGCTCTCGCAGCTCCTCGCCCTGCCGCGCGCACTGCGCCCCCTCGCCGCCCAATGGGTCATCGACGAGACGACCGCCGTCACCCTGCCCCAGCCCACCAGGCGCGCGGCCCGCATCGGGTTCACCGTCACCGGGCTCACGCTCTACACCCTGTGGAACCTGACCACCCTGGTCGGAGCCCTCGGGGCCGAGGCACTCGGCGACACCGATGCCTGGGGACTGGACGCCGCCGGCCCCGCCGTGTTCCTCGCCCTCCTCGCACCGATGCTGAGGAGCACCACCGAGCGTGTCACTGCGGGGCTCGCCGTCCTGCTGGTGCTGGGCCTCTTCGAGGTCCTTCCGGCAGGCGCACCCGTGCTCGTGTCCGCCCTGGCGGCTCCCGCCGTGCTCGCCCTGAAGGGCCGCCGGAGCGGCGGCACCGACCGGACCGGTACCGGAGGAACGACGCCCGGGGAGGGCCGGTGAACATCTGGATCGCCATCGGGCTCACCGCGGCCGGGTGCTACCTCGCGAAGCTCCTGGGGCTCCTGGTCCCTGCCGGGGCCCTGGAACGTCCCCTCGTGCGGAAGCTCGCGGCGCTCCTGCCCGTGGCGCTGCTCGCGGCTCTCACGGCCCAGCAGACCTTCGGCGACGGCGGGCAGCTGGTGCTGGACGCCAGAGCGGCGGGGCTGGCGGCGGCAGCGCTCGCCCTCGTCCTCCGCGCTCCTTTCCTGGTGGTAGTCGGCGCCGCGGTCGTGGTCACCGCCGCCGGGCGCGCCCTGTTCTGAAGCGGACGGATCAGCGGAGGGCGCGGCCGTACTCGCGAAGGGTCCGCAGCGCCCTGAGCGTCACGATCGGGCGGCCCTCCAGGGCCGTCCCGGGGGCCCACTGGCGCCAGTTGACCGGCCAGCCGCCGTCCTCCCGCTGCTCCGAGGCCAGATGGTCCAGAGAGGTCTCCAGCTCGCCGTCGCTGAACCAGCGGCGGGCGAGCGACCCGGGTGAGCGGGCGTAGTCGTAAGGGAAGTGCTGTTCCCCCGGTGCGTAACCGGGGGGCACCGGGTATTCCGAGCGGCGCCGCGGATCCAGCACCACCAGCCGCTGCTCACGCACCAGCCGGCCCAGCCGGTCGGCGGCCGTCTCGGCGCGGGCACGGTCGGGGACGCCGTCGAGGAAGGCGACGGCAGCCTCGACCTCGTACGGATGGGTCTGTTCGAGGGAGTCGACGGCGGCCCAGCAGAAGTCGGTGGCCCGGAACAGCCAGGCGTGCCACACCTGGTTGCGGTGCAGCAGCCCGACCACCGGTCCGGTCGCCAGCAGTTCGGCGGGAGGGTCGTCGACGACGGGGATGAAGGGGGCGGCCGGGTAGCCGCGCTGGGAGGGAAGGAGTGCGGGCAGCGCCCCCTCCTTGGTCGACACGTCCGTCAGGTAGCGGCAGATCCGCTCCACGCGCAGGCCGCCGCAGCGGCCGATCGAGTCGAGGACACTCAGCGCGTGGGCGGTGTGCAGCGGCTGACTCACAGGACCGCGAAGATCGGGTTCGAGGGCGTGGCCGTAGCCGCCGTCCTCGTTCAGATACGCGGTGAGCGCTGTTTCGACGATGTCCGTGCCTCCGCCCAGGAAGAGATGGGCGAACCGCCGCTGTTCGAGAACGCGTGCGGTGAGCCAGACGAACCGCTCGGCGCGGGCGAGGGGATTTGCTCCGGTTCCAGCCATGGACCGACCGTAGGGGGGAAAATGCCGCAGGCAGAGTCTCCCGGCCCGACTGCACTCTCAGGAGCGGGATACTGAGGGCATGCGGTTGACGATTTTCTGGGAACGGATGGCGGATCACTTCGGCGAGGCGTACGCCGACTCCTTCGCGCGCGATCACGTGATGGCCGAGCTCGGCGGACGTACGGTGCACGAGGCCCTCGCGGCGGGGTGGGAGGCCAAGGACGTCTGGCGCGGGGTCTGCTCGGCGATCGGTGTACCCCTCGACAAGCGCTGAGCGCCGCCGTCCCGCGAGGAGCGGCACGACCGCGTCCCGGACCACCCGCACAGGGAACGGCCGCGTCCACGACCGTCCCCGCACGGCAGGGCTTCGGCCTCCCGCCCCCGAACCTGCGCGTCCGCGGTGCCGGGCCGTTCGCGGTGCGAGGCCGGCGCCATCGGGACGGGACCGGGCGCGACCTCTCTTTCCGGCCATGCGTACACGGGACCGGCCGCCTTCCCCGGCCACCCGCACAGGGCGTGACCGAGTTCCGGGACCATCTGCCTACCGGCGCGACCACGCTTTCCGGCCACCCGCGCCGGGCGCTCCCGGTCCGGGCGGCCGGCTCCCACGGCGGTGAGCGAGACTTGTCCCGTGGCACCGACAGACGAGACCGCCCAGACCCAGCCGCCAGCCTCTCCGCCCGTCCCGCCGGCCGCACCACCGGGCCCGCCGCCCGGCACCGGTGCTGTGCGCATGCCCGGCTGGCTGCCGCGCGCGATGGTCATGGCGCTGACGCTCTACGGGTGCTTCCAGCTGGGCAGCTGGGCGTTCCACCAGCTCATCGGGCTGCTGATCAACATCCTCATCGCCTTCTTCCTCGCGCTGGCCATCGAGCCGGCCGTCAGCCGCATGGCCGGAAGCGGGATACGCCGGGGGCTCGCCACCTTCCTGGTCTTCCTCGCCGTGCTGATCGCCGGGGTCGGATTCGTCTTCCTGCTCAGTTCGATGCTCGCGGGACAGATCGTCGACATGGTCGACGAGTTCCCCAAGTACCTCGACTCGGTGATCAACTGGGTCAACCAGTCCTTCCACACGGAGCTCTCCCGGGTCGAGGTGCAGGACAGCCTGCTGCACTCCGACTGGCTCCAGAGGTACGTGCAGAACAGCGCGACCGGAGTGCTCGATGTCTCCACCACCGTGCTGGGCGGACTGTTCCGGCTGCTGATGATCTTCCTGTTCTCGTTCTACTTCGCCGCCGACGGCCCCCGGCTGCGGCGGGCCCTCTGCTCCGTACTGCCGCCCTCCCGGCAGACCGAGGTCCTGCGCGCGTGGGAGATCGCGGTCGACAAGACCGGCGGCTACATCTACTCCCGCGGGCTGATGGCGCTGGTCTCCGGCGTGGTGCACTACATCCTGCTGGTCTTCCTCGGCGTTCCCTACGCGCCCGCGCTCGCGATCTGGGTCGGCCTCGTCTCGCAGTTCATCCCCACGATCGGTACGTATCTGGCGGGCGCGCTGCCCATGCTGATCGCCTTCACCGTCAACCCCTGGTACGCGGTGTGGGTGCTCGGGTTCGTCGTGGTCTACCAGCAGTTCGAGAACTACGCGCTGCAGCCCAAGCTCACGTCCAAGACCGTGGACATCCACCCCGCCGTCGCCTTCGGTTCGGTGGTCGCGGGCACCGCTCTGCTGGGAGCGGTGGGGGCGCTGATCGCCATTCCTGCCGTCGCGACACTCCAGGCCTTCCTGGGCGCGTACGTGAAGCGTTACGACGTGATGGACGACCCGAGGGTCCAGGGCGGCCGCCGCGGGCGCCGCGGTGAGCCCGTGCTGACGAGGATCGGCCGTGCGGTCCGGGGCGCCGGGCCCGGGGGCGGCGGACGGTGACCGGTGGCCGTGGAGGCCCCTGCTCCCTCCCCGGATGCGGACGGGTGCTCCCTCCGCGTGCGGGACGGACGATCAGGGGCGCCGACCTGCGGCGGCGAGAGACCGTCCATCGGTACGGGCGCGCTGCGGCCAGGGACTTCCCGGCGGGCACGGCCTGTACCTGCAAGACGCCCGCCACCGATCATTGACTTGATCGCTCTTCGTTGTTACCTGCGACTACCCTCGGCGGTGTCGCCTCGGCGCGGTTCGCTTGACACTAAAATCGAACATCCATTCTCATGGGATTCCGGCCGGGTTTTGCCGGGGCCGGCCGTGGAGTTGTCCACAGGCCGGGAGGACGTCGAGGCCCATTGTCAGTGGCAGGGGTTAGCGTCTGTGACGTGAAGCGATCGACTCAAGCAAATCGGGTGGAACCCATGGCAGGAACCGACCGCGAGAAGGCGCTGGACGCCGCACTCGCTCAGATTGAACGGCAATTCGGCAAGGGCGCGGTGATGCGCCTCGGTGAGCGGCCGAACGAGCCGATCGAAGTGATCCCCACCGGCTCCACGGCCCTCGACGTCGCGCTCGGCGTCGGCGGTCTCCCGCGCGGCCGTGTGGTGGAGGTGTACGGACCGGAGTCCTCCGGTAAGACGACGCTGACGCTGCACGCCGTGGCGAACGCGCAGCGGCTCGGCGGCTCGGTGGCGTTCATCGACGCGGAGCACGCGCTGGACCCGGAGTACGCGAAGAAGCTCGGCGTCGACATCGACAGCCTCATCCTCTCGCAGCCTGACAACGGCGAGCAGGCGCTGGAGATCGTGGACATGCTGGTCCGCTCCGGCGCGCTCGACCTGATCGTCATCGACTCCGTCGCGGCCCTCGTGCCCCGCGCGGAGATCGAGGGTGAGATGGGTGACTCGCACGTGGGTCTGCAGGCCCGTCTGATGAGCCAGGCGCTCCGTAAGATCACCAGCGCGCTCAACCAGTCCAAGACCACCGCGATCTTCATCAACCAGCTGCGCGAGAAGATCGGAGTGATGTTCGGCTCGCCGGAGACCACGACCGGTGGCCGGGCGCTGAAGTTCTACGCCTCGGTGCGTCTGGACATCCGCCGTATCGAGACGCTGAAGGACGGCACCGACGCCGTGGGTAACCGCACCCGCGTCAAGGTCGTCAAGAACAAGGTGGCGCCTCCGTTCAAGCAGGCCGAGTTCGACATCCTCTACGGGCAGGGCATCAGCCGTGAGGGCGGTCTGATCGACATGGGCGTGGAGCACGGCTTCGTCCGCAAGGCCGGCGCCTGGTACACGTACGAGGGCGACCAGCTGGGCCAGGGCAAGGAGAACTCCCGCAACTTCCTCAAGGACAACCCCGACCTCGCCAACGAGATCGAGAAGAAGATCCTCGACAAGCTCGGCGTCGGTGTCCGTCCGGAGGATGCCGCCGCGGAGCCCGCCGCCGATGCCACGGGCACTCCGGCCGAGGGCGGGGCGGCGGCCAAGTCGGTGCCGGCTCCCGCGACGAAGTCCAAGCCCGCCAAGACGGCGGCGGCCAAGAGCTGATCCATGACGCGTCGCACGGAGTGGCCGGGCACCGAGGCCGGTGCGGGTCCCGGCCCCGAGTACGCCGCAGAGCCTTCCGGGGGAACCCCGGAGCCCGGCCGGGGGGCCGGGTTCGGCGAGGGGGCGGGCCGTCGTTCCCGCTCCCGCTCCAGAACCAGCGGTTCCCCTTCCTCGTCGAGGGCCGAGAAGGGGGAACCGCGAGACCCGGTCGAGCAGGCGCGCAACATCTGTCTCAGGCTGCTGACCGGGACTCCGCGGACACGTCAGCAGCTGGCTGACGCGCTGCGTAAACGGGAGATCCCCGACGAGGCCGCCGAGGAAGTGCTCTCGCGGTTCGAGGACGTGGGGCTGATCGACGACGCGGCGTTCGCGGACGCCTGGGTCGAGTCCCGGCACCACGGCCGGGGGCTGGCCCGTCGTGCCCTCGTGCGGGAGCTGCGCACCAAGGGGGTGGACCCGGCGGTGATCGACGAGGCGGTCGGGCAGCTCGACCCCGAACAGGAGGAGGAGACCGCCAGAGAGCTCGTCGCGCGAAAGCTCCGCGCCACCCGGGGTCTGGACCGTGACAAACGCCTGCGGCGGCTCGCGGGCATGCTCGCCCGCAAGGGGTACGGGGAGGGGATGGCCCTGCGGGTGGTGCGCCAGGCGATCGAGGCGGAGGGGGAGGACATGGACGGGCTGGACGAGCCCTTCTGACGGCCGGACGGGGGCCGGATCGAGCCGGACGGGGGCGGACCGACCCGGACGGGGCTGGGTTCGGGGTGTGCCGGAGATCGTGTCGGCCGGTAGGAGCGGAACCTGGGGGACGGGCATATGCGAAGGCCCCAGGGCCTGGGGTTTCTGGCGTGTGACGTGCCTCCGACTGGATGGGGGAGAGTCCGGACGACCGGGGGAGACGGGGGCGTAGAGACCTGCGCGACCTGGGTGTGCGGCGGTGGCGGAGGGGGCCACCGCCGCAGACAGGGGTCGTGACGGACAGGAGAGCCGACCTGCCCCGTGGACCTGTCCCGCGGACAGTCGAGGAACGCTTGCTGGTGGGGACGGCATGCGTGCCGCTCGGGTTCCCGGTCCAGCCGGGAACCCGCGCCGAGCGGGTGCGGTGCGCCTGCTGTGAGAAGAGGCGCGTATCTCCTGAGTTGTGTGCCCTCCCGGGGTGTGCGGGTCAGGTCCGGTGTCCCGTCCGCTGCCGGGGTGTGCGGGTCAGGCTTGGTGTTCGTCCGCTGCTGCGCGCCGTGCTCGCGTCGGCCGGCACCGGGCTCGTTCACCTCTGCTGGGGGAGGGGCGGGTGTCCGCCGGGCCCTTCGCGGTCGTCGGTCCGGTCTGGTGTCGCCGTGAGGGATTCCGTGACCGCCGGTTCACTGCCCTGCCGCCGGTTCACTGCCCTGCCAGGGAGGCACGGCGGATCGTGGCGTCGATCAGGGCCAGTGCGTCGTCGGCGGTGCGGCCGGGATGACGGTTCCAGGGGCCGATGAGACCGGTCCAGCCCTGTGCGCGCAGTTCGGTGATGAGCCAGGCGCCGGCGCGGTCCACGGTGTGGAGCGACCCGTAGCCGAGGCGGTGAGCGGTCAGCATCGCTCCGCAGACGCAGCGTGCACCACGGACGTTGCGCAGGCGGTAGGGGGTGTTCTGCCAGCCCCACTCGGTCAGGATCCGCCGCGCGTGGCCCAGGTGCGTGGACGGGCGTACGTCGGGCTGACCGATGCGGCGCCAGGCGTGAAGGCGCTCGGGCAGCACGGCGCCGAGCCGGCCTGGCAGGGGTCGTTCGTGGGGCGGGCGCGGGGGGAGGGCCCGCAGGGAGTCCTCGACGAGCTGGTCCACGGGCACGGACAACAGGCCGCGCCAACCGGCGGGGTGAACGGCCCGTGCCCCACCGTCCGGAACGGCCGCCGGTGCGGGGGGCTCCTGCGCCGTTCGTTCCCAGCCGGTGACGATGCGTTGCCACGCATCCGTGTCATGGAGCCGGGAGGCCTGTGCGTCGAGCTGGTCCGGGGTGAGCTGAGCGGTTTCCATCGACGCGACATCTCCGTACATTCCGGTCCTCAGTGATGAGGTGAATGTCGGTCGCGTGCGGTGATTGCTCCACTGGAGAGGAGCGTTCGGGTGGGGTGGAGGGGCATCTGGCCCTACCCGCAGCCCGGGGCTGGTGCCGGTTCACCGTTTTGCCGCCCAACGGGCGGGCGGCCACCGGGCGGGCGGGAAACGGGTGGCAATCGGTGCGGGAGGCCGGGTGGGAGGCCTGCCCGGGGCTGGAGCATCGGCCGTCGGGCGGAAGTCTGCCCGTGACCAGGAGCGCCGCCCTGGGAGAGCCTGGCCGGCGGTAGGAATCCGGCCCCCGGCAGAAGCGCCGGTCCTCGGGTGGGAAGCCTGCCCGGGCCAGGACGTGGGGCCGGGCAGGAATTCGGCCCCGAAAGGCAACCCGGCCCCCAGACAGAAATCCGGCCTGCCGGGAATCCGGCCCCGCCGGGAATTCCGCCGGGAATCCGGCCCCTGACGGGAGCCTTGGCTCCCGCCAGGACCCCGGCCCTCGGGCAGCAGAACCGGCCCGCCGGGCGGTGCGTGGGCTGGTCACCGGTAGAAGGAGTGGGCTCCCGGGCGGGCGTGGCCCGCCCGGGAGCCGTTGGCTGCGCGAGGGGCAGACGGGCACGGCGCCGTGCAGACTGGCACGGCGCCGTGCGGGGCGGCCGGCGGTGTCGTTCGGCGTGGCCGGGCCGTGGCGTGCGGGGTAGCCGGGCGGTGTCGTGCGGCGTGGCCCTGCCGTCCGTCAGAGGGTGACCGGGAGTCCGGCCGCGCGCCAGGCCTGGAAGCCACCGGTCAGATCCGTGGCCCGGTGCAGCCCGAGCAGGCGCAGGGAGGCAACGGCCAGACTGGAGGCGTAACCCTCGTTGCAGATCACCACGACCCTAAGACTGTGGCTCACCGCCTCCGGGGCGCGGTGGCTGCCCTGCGGATCGAGCCGCCATTCCAGTTCGTTGCGCTCGACGACCAGAGCCCCGGGTATCAGGCCGTCCCTCTCGCGCAGCGCCGCGTAGCGGATGTCGACCAGCAGCGCACCGTCGGCGGCCTCGGCTGCGGCCTCCGCCGGGCCGACCCGCTCGTAACCGGCGCGGACCTGTTCGAGCAGTTCGTCGATGCCCACCGGGTTCCGGCCGTCCTGGTCGCCGCCCCCGCCCGCCGGGGGTCCGCCGCTCACTGCCAGTCCTCCGGACGCTCGGTCTGCTCCAGGCGCAGCACCGCGCCGGTGCGGCTGTAGCGGCGGATCTGCGGCAGCGGCGGGTAGTACGCGTGCACCGACACGGCGTGCTCGTCGCCGGACTCGTTGAGCACTTCGTGGACGTGGTGGCGGCCGAAAGCCCTGCCCTGGCCGGTGGCCAGCGCGCGGGTCCGGTCGAAGCCCTCGCTCAGTTCGAGGGTCTTCCAGCCGTCGGTGGGCAGCCGGGTGGCCAGCGAGTGCTCCCTGAGGGCACCCGCGGCGACGGTGAACGCCCCGGTCGACTCGGCGTGGTCGTGCCAGCCGGTACCGCTGCCGGGCGGCCAGCCGATCAGCCACGCCTCGCTGCCACCGGGCCCTTCGAGACGGAGCCAGGTCCGGCCTTCGGGATCGAGCGGGAGAGAGGCGACGAGTGCGGTATCCCGCGCGGTCCGGCGGACGAAATCGAGCAGTTCAGCGGCGGTCGGCTCTGCGGCGGTCGGCTCCGCGGCGGTCCGGGCCGCACCGGCCGCGGCGGGCCCGGTGCCCCGGGGTGCGGCGCTGTCGGCGGGCGGCACTTCGACGCCGACGCCGTCCGGGGCATCCGTGGAGATGGCTGCCGGGGCCGACGCGTCCGGGACGAGGGTGGAAGCGGGCGTGGGAAAGGAAGGGGTGTTTGCAGACACGAGGACCGTCCTGAGAAGTTCGCGTGGAGGCACCGCCGCGCGCGGAACAGCACAGCGTGCCCGGGAGAGGCGATTCAGCAGGACGGGCGACACACGCAGCCCGCATAGCGGACGAGGTCCATATGGACCCTCCGCCACAGGCGCACATCGGTGTCGGTCATGATCTGGAGTACACCATGTGCGCCTGCGACGGTCAATTGACGTCCGCAGTCCGGTCGGAGCCCGCGGTGGTACGGGCCTCGTCACCGTGCGCCGTGTCCGCGCCGCCTCCACGAGCGGCGTCCGCCGCCGCGAGCAGCTCGGCGGGCCGCACCCCGCCGAAGGCGGCGACGAGATGTCCGTCCGGCCTGACCAGCAGCACCGTGTGGGCCGTCGCCCCCGGGTACTCCTCGGTCACCAGGAGTTCGGCCTTTACGGGGAGTGCGTCGATCGCGTCGACGAGGCGGGGCATGACCCCCGCCGTCAGCCAGTGCCGCCTGTCCCACACCCCGGTGCCCGGTGCGACCAGGATCACCAGGAAACGCCCCAGGCCCAGCCGGTCGCGCAACCGTACGGCCGTTCCGTCGGGCGCGGTGACCCGCACGTCGGTCACCGGCGCACCCGGCGCGGTCCCCACCGGAGTGTGACCGGCGGTGTGTTGGGGAGAAAGAGGGGAGAGCGTGTACGAAGGGGGCGCTCCCAGCGGTCCGCAGCCGAGGTGGCCGTCGGCCAGCAGCGTGTCGTGTCCGCGCGTGGAACCGGGTACGAGCGTGCGGAGACCCGCACCGCCCCGCAGTATCGGCAGGGACTGGTCAGCGGCGCGCAGCCGGGAGGCGACGGCGGCCCGGCGCTCGGCCTGGTAGCTGTCCAGCAGGAGCTCGGAGGCGCTCTGGTGCCAGGCCAGCGCCAGCTTCCAGGCCAGGTTCTCGGCGTCCCGCAGCCCCTCGTCCAGGCCCTGGGTGCCCAGTGCGCCCAGCAGGTGGGCGGCGTCCCCGGCGAGGAAGGCGCGCTTGGACCTCCATCGCCTCGCCAGCCGGTGGTGCAGCGTGTACACACCCGTGTCGAGGAGTTCGTAGGGCGGCGTCTCGCCGCACCAGCCCTCCAGGGTGTCGCGGATCCGGGTGATCAGCGCGTCGGGGGTGACGAGTTCGCCGCGTGGCGGCAGGAGCCAGTCCAGCCGCCACACCCCGTCGGGCAGCGGTCGCGCGGTGACCTCGGCGCCCCCGGTGCGCCAGGGCGGAGCCCGGTGCAGCACGGCCTCGCCCGGCCAGGGAAGTTGGGCGCGCAGTGCCGCGACGGCGTGCCGCTCCACCGCCGTACGGCCCGGGAACCTGATGTCCAGGAGCTTGCGCACGGTGGACCGCGCGCCGTCGCAGCCCACCAGGTAACTCCCGCGCCACCACGTCGATCCGGGCTCCCTGGTGTGCACGGTGATCCCGTGATCGTCCTGCTCCAGGGTGTCGATCCTGCTGAACGGCACCATGGTGACCAGGTCCTGGGCGGCGACCGCGGCCCGCAGCCCGCCGGCGAGGGCGTGCTGGGGCAGATGGACCGGCGAGGGCAGCGGAACGGTGCCCTCCTCCTCGCCCAGCGGTACGGCCCGCACCAGTTGTCTGCGCCGCACCGACCGCCAGCCCGACCACCGCAGTCCCTCCTCGCCGAGTGCCGGGCAGCCCAGCCGTTCCACCAGGTCCGCGGTGTCCTCGCGCAGCACCACGGTGCGTGCGGGACGCGGCTCGTCCTTGCCGGAGCCCTCGTCGAGCAGCACGGAGGGAACACCCTGGGACGCCAGGGCGAGCGACAGCGTCAGCCCGACCGGCCCCGCTCCGACGACGATCACCGGGTCCACGGTGTGAACCCTCCGGCGCTGATCGAGGAGGTCACGGGGGAGGCGGAGGAGGGTGGGGGTGCGGCGGCGGTGGTTCGGGACACGATCACAGAACGAATGCAACCCACTGCCGGTGCCCGCGTCAAGCGACAGTGATACGGGGCTCCCGCGTCGCCGTCCCACGCAACCCATGCAGCTCCCGAGCCTCCGTCCGTCGCAGGACACGGGGGCACCTCCCCCGTGCCGGACCGGAGGGTGCCCTCCGGGAACGCGGACAGCCCGCCGGCGTACCGGCGGGCTGTCCGAGGAGGGTGAAGGACGGAGGAGACGGGGAGGAAGGCCGACGGGCAGCCGTTGCCGGAGGAACGGACGCCCGACGCGTCAGTCCTTCCTGCCGCCCTCCTCGTTCGCGGCGGTGCCCGCACCGGCCGCGGGCTCCTCCTCGGCCGGGGGCCCCGCGAGGCCACCGCCCGGCAGGACGCCCGGCGTCTCGGCGGCGGGGGCGACCGCGATACCGGTCTTGGCCCGCCGGCCGCGCTTCTCGATCCAGGTGGCGAGCGCCGACAGGATCAGACACATCGTCACGTAGATCGTGCCGATGACCGCGATGGTCGAGACGTACGGGTACTGGGCGTTGACCTGCGTGTTGGAGGCGATCAGACGCGCCGTCTGGAGCAGCTCCGGGTACAGGATGATGAAGCCGAGCGAGGTGTCCTTGAGGGTGACCACCAGCTGGCTGATGATCGTCGGCAGCATCGCGCGGACCGCCTGCGGCATCAGCACGCTGAGCATGACCTGGGTCTTGCTCATCCCGAGGGCGTACGCCGCCTCGCTCTGGCCCTTGGGCACGGAGTTGATGCCCGCGCGCAGCACCTCGGCCTGGACACAGCCGTTGTAGACGGACAGTCCGAGCGCCAGGGCCCACATCGAGTAGTCGGTGAGGAAGCCGACCCAGATGGCGTAGATCGTGATCAGCAGCGGGATCGAGCGGAAGAGCTCGATGAAGGTGATCGCGAACCAGCGGATCGGCTTGTGGTCGGAGAGCCGGCCGACGGCGAGCAGGACCCCGAGGATCAGCGAGCCGATCGCCGCCAGACCGAAGGCCTTGAGGGTGGCGAGCACGGCGTCGGCGATGTTCTGCCGGATGCCCGCGTAGTTGAAGATGTCCCACATCTCGGGGGCGAGGTGCCCCTTGTCGGACAGCCGCACCACGCTGACGGCGATCAGGGCCAGGATGGCGAGGCTGCCGACCACGGCGTAGACGCGGTTGCGGACAGCGGCCTTGGGGCCCGGTGCGTCGTAGAGAACGCTGGCACTCATCGGGCGACCTCCATACGGCGCTCGAGCAGCCGGAAGAGACCGCTGATGGCGAACGTGACGACCAGGTAGCCCAGGGCCACCCAGATGAAGATGGGGGTGATCTCGTAACCCCGGTCGCTCATCAGCTTCTGCCAGCCGAAGAGTTCGGCGACGCTGAAGGCGCCGGCGATCGCCGAGTTCTTCGTGAGCGCGATGAAGATGCTGCTCAGCGGCGGGATGACGGACCTGGTGGCCTGCGGCAGGACGACGATGCGCAGGGTCTGGGCGAACGTCATCCCGATGGAGCGCGCGGCCTCGGCCTGCCCCAGGGGAACGGTGTTGATGCCCGAGCGGACCGCCTCGCACACGAAGGAGGAGGTGTAGAAACCGAGGGCCAGCGAGCCGAGCAGGAAGGGGCTCATGCCCGGGAAGAGGATCTCCGGCACCACGAAGAAGAAGATCAGGAACAGGAGGGTGAGCGGCGTGTTGCGCAGCAGGGTCACCCAAGCGGTGCCGAAGTAGCGCAGCGGCGGCACGGGCGAGACCCGGCAGCCGGCTATGGCGACGCCCAGGACCAGAGCGATGACCGAGCTGATCACGGTGATCGACACGGTGCCTATGAAGCCGTCGCGGTATTCCGGGAAGTTGTCGAGCAATACGTTCATGGGGTCTCCGCGTCGGCGGTCAGCGGCATCAGGGCAGGGGAAGGGGCGCCCCGCAGGCCGTCGTGCTCAGGACGGCGGCCTGCGGGACGTCTCACTCACGCGGGGAGGCGTCAGTGTCGGGACGTCAGCGACGCGGCTGCGTCAGTAGCGCTCGATGGCCGGCGGCTCGGTGTACTCCGAACCCGACAGGCCCAGGGTGGCCTCGTAGATCTGCTTGTACGTGCCGTCCTTGACGTGGTCCTCCAGCGACTTGTCGATCGCCTCGCGGAGCACCTTGTCGTCCTTGTTCAGACCGACGCCGTAGGGCTCCTCGGTGAACGGCTTGCCGACGACCTTGAGCTTGCCGGAGTTGGCGGCGGCGTAGCCCTTGAGGATCGAGTCGTCGGTGGTGACGGCGTCGACCTGCTTGGTCAGGAGCTGCTGCACGCAGTCCGAGTACTTGGCGAGCTCGACGACCTGCGCGCCGTACTCGGGCTTCTTGATCTCCTGGAGCGGGGTGGAACCCACGATCGAGCAGACCTTCTTGCCCTTCACCGACTCCTTGCCGGTGATGGAGGAATCGTCCTTGCGCACCAGCAGGTCCGCGCCGGCCTTGTAGTACGGGCCCGCGAAGCCGACCTGCTTCTTGCGCTCGTCGTTGATCGTGTAGGTACCGACGAAGTAGTCGACCTGGCCCTTGGAGATGGCCGTCTCGCGGATGCCCGAGTCGACGGTCTTCCACTCGATCTGCTTGTCCGAGAAGCCGAGGTCGGCCGCGATCATCTTGGCGATCTCGATGTCGAAGCCGGAGCGCTCCTTGGTCGACTGGTCCTCGAAGCCGAGGTACGGCTGGTCGGCCTTGGCGCCGATGACCAGCTTCCCGCGCTTCTTCGCCTCCTTGAAGGTGGGCGAGTCCAGGTCGACACCGGTGGCGACGGTGTACGTCGGCAGCTTGGGGGCCTCCGACGAACCGGGCTTGACGCCCGACGGCTTGTCTCCGGCGGAGCCCTCCTTGCCGCCACAGGCGGTCGCGGTCAGGGCGATCACGGCGATGGCCGCGACAGCGGCCGACTTGCGGAGCTTCATGTGAACAATCCTTGTGTCGTAGGTCGTCGGTGTCAGTGGTGAAGGATCTTCGACAGGAAGTCCTTGGCCCGGTCGCTGCGCGGATTACTGAAGAACTGGTCGGGAGTCGCCTCTTCGACGATCTTCCCGTCCGCCATGAAGACCACACGGTTGGCGGCCGAACGGGCAAAGCCCATCTCGTGGGTGACGACGACCATGGTCATCCCCTCCCGGGCCAGCTGCTGCATGACCTCGAGCACCTCGTTGATCATCTCCGGGTCGAGCGCCGACGTGGGCTCGTCGAAGAGCATGACCTTGGGATCCATGGCCAGCGCACGGGCGATGGCGACGCGCTGCTGCTGGCCGCCGGAGAGCTGCGCCGGATACTTGTCCGCCTGCACGCCGACCCCTACCCGGTCGAGCAGGTTCCGGGCCTTCTCCTCGGCAGCCTTCTTGTCCGTCCCGCGAACCTTGACCTGGCCCAGCATCACGTTCTCGAGCACCGTCTTGTGTGCGAAGAGATTGAACGACTGGAAGACCATGCCGACATCGGCACGCAGCCTGGCGAGCTCCTTGCCCTCCTGCGGCAGCGGCTTGCCGTCGATCGAGATCGCACCCGAGTCGATCGTCTCCAAGCGGTTGATCGTGCGGCACAGCGTGGACTTCCCGGACCCGGAGGGTCCGATGACTACGACGACCTCGCCACGGGCGATGGTCAGATCGATGTCCTGGAGCACATGCAGCGCGCCGAAGTGCTTGTTGACGTTGCTCAGTACGACAAGGTCGTCGCCCGCGGGCGCGGCATCCTCGGCGGCCTTGGTCACTGAAACTCCGCTCATCGGCTTCTTGCTCCGTCCTCCTCGGTTAGGGAAGGACCCTAGTGACGCAGTGCTACCAGCGTCATTACATCTGAGCGGAAATTGAGCATAACGATCCGGCCGCAACCGGACACACCGCGTGAACAGGGCGAGGCGGAGCCCTCGTCGGCGTACCGGGTGGGTAACGGAAACCTGGTGGTAACGGGCAGGGGCTTGACTGGGCCGCCTGTCATCGGCGTGGATGCCTGGGTACGGGGATGACGTGAATCGCGCCTGTACGGGAAGGTGCACCCGACCGAACAGCGGTGGACCGTCACGTACGGTTCCGGGCCGTCACGGAAGACCACGGGAAAAGAAGAGAAGAGGCGGAGAGGGGGGTCATGAGACTGCTGCTCGTCGAGGACGACAACCACGTCGCCGCCGCCCTGTCCGCCGTACTCGCGCGGCACGGTTTCCAGGTCGTGCACGCCCGGAGCGGCGAGGAGGCCCTCCGGGCGCTGCTGCCGGCCGACAAGGAGCCCTTCGGGGTCGTTCTCCTGGATCTCGGGCTGCCCGACCAGGACGGCTACGAGGTGTGCGGGAAGATCCGCAAGCGCTCGGCGATCCCCGTGATCATGGTGACCGCGAGGTCCGACGTCCGCTCCAGGATCCACGGCCTCAACCTCGGCGCCGACGACTACGTGGTGAAGCCGTACGACACCGGTGAACTGCTGGCCCGGATCCACGCCGTCGCCCGGCGCAGGACGGCCGGGGAGGACACCGGCCCGACACCGCTCGCCGCCCTGCGGATCGGTTCGGTCCACATCGAGCTGCCCACCCGCAGGGTCAGCGTCGCCGGCCAGGAGGTCCAGCTCACCCGCAAGGAGTTCGACCTGCTCGCGCTGCTGGCCCAGCGTCCCGGTGTGGTCTTCCGCCGGGAGCAGATCATCAGCGAGGTGTGGCGGACGAGCTGGGAGGGAACGGGCCGCACCCTGGAGGTGCACGTCGCGTCCCTGCGCTCCAAGCTGCGGCTGCCCGCACTGGTCGAGACCGTACGGGGCGTCGGCTACCGGCTCGTCCCGCCGCCTGCCTGAGGACCTGACGCTCCGTGCGCACCCGCCTGCTCCCCCTGCTCATCGTCCTGATGGCCGCCGTGCTGCTCGCCCTGGGCTTCCCGCTCGCCGTGCGCGTGGCCGCCGCCGAACAGCAGCGGGTGGTCATCGACCGGATCGACGACACGGCCCGGTTCGGCGCGCTCGCCCAGTTCGTCGACGAACCCCTCCGGGGCACCGAGGAGCGGCAGCGGATCCTGCAGACCGAACTCGAGGCCTACAACTCGGTGTACGGGATCAGGGCAGGAGTCTTCTACCGCGACGACAGAGCCCTCGCGAAGGCCCCCGACTCCTGGGCCCTGCCCGCGGAGGGGGAGGGCCGGGAGGCCTTCAGGGAAGCCCTCCTCGGCCGCCGCTCCCACGACCCGTCCCAGGTGTGGCCCTGGCAGGACGGCCGGATCGTCGTCGCCTCCCCGGTGGTGCGCGACGGCGACGTGATCGCCGTCGTGGTGACGGAGTCGCCCACCGGGGACATGCGGTCCCGGACCCTGCGCGGCTGGCTGCTCATCGCGCTCGGCGAGGGCGCGGCCATGCTGGTGGCGGTCGGCGCCGCGTTCCGCCTCACCGGCTGGGTGCTCCTGCCCGTACGCGTCCTGGACGCCGCCACGCACGACATAGCGAGCGGACGGATGAGGTCGCGGGTCGCCGCGTCCGGAGGCCCCCCGGAACTCCGGCGGCTGGCCCGCTCGTTCAACGAGATGGCCGACAACGTCGAGGACGTGCTGGAGCAGCAGCGCGCCTTCGTCGCCGACGCCTCGCACCAGTTGCGCAACCCGCTGGCCGCCCTGCTGCTGCGCATCGAGCTCCTCGCCCTCGAACTCCCCGAGGGCAACGAGGAGATCGCCTCGGTCCGCACCGAGGGCAAGCGCCTCGCCCAGGTCCTCGACGACCTGCTGGACCTGGCGCTGGCCGAGCACACGGCGGCCGACCTCCAGCTCACCGACATCGCCGCGCTCACCGGCGAACGGGTCGCCTCATGGCGTCCGCTGGCCGAGGAGAAGGGCGTACGGCTGACCCTGGACGGGGCGCCCGCGGTGACCGGCTGGGCGGATCCGATCGCCCTCTCCAGCGCCCTGGACGCCGTCATCGACAACGCGCTGAAGTTCACCCCCCGGGGCGAGGAGGTCCTGGTCACGGCGGGATCCGACGGCGCGGGGGCCACGGTCGTCGTCGCCGACCGCGGGCCTGGTCTGACCGAGCAGGAACTGGAGCGCGTCGGAGACCGCTTCTGGCGCAGCGGCCGGCACCAGAACATCAAGGGATCCGGCCTCGGGCTCTCCATCTCGCGGGCCCTGCTCGCGGCGGGCGGCGGCTCGATCCGCTACGACCCGCACGAGCCCCACGGCCTGCGGGTGACGGTCACCGTGCCGCGCAACCCCCCGCAGCCGTGAGCCCCGCACCGGTCCCTCAGGGCTTGGCCGAGCGGTAGTAGCGCCTGGCGCCCTCGTGCAGCGGCAGCGGATCGGTGTAGATCGCCGTCCGCAGGTCGACCAGCTGCGCCGAGTGCACCTCGCGGCCGATGCGGTCCCGGCTGTCGATCACGGTCCTGGTGAACGCCTCGGTCATCAGCGGATCCGTGCGGTCCGTCGTGATCAGCAGGTTGGAGACGGCCACCGTCGGCACCGTCTGGCCCTGCTGGGCGTGCTGGTAGGCGTCGGCGGGCATCACGGCGGAGCGGTAGTAGCGCGTGGACCCGCCGACCGCCTGGAGCTCGTCTATCAGCGGCTCCTCCAGCGGTACCAGCCGGATCGAGAACTTCTCCGAGAGGTCCTCCACCGCTCCGGTCGGCAGTCCGCCCGACCAGAAGAACGCGTCCAGCCGGCCGTCCGCCAGCCTCGCCGGCATGGTGTCGATCCCCGCCTGCACGGGAGTGACGTCCGTGGCCGGATCGATGCCGGCGGCCTTCATCAGCCGGTCGGCCACCAGGAGGACGCCGGACCCCTTCTGCCCCACCCCGACCCGCTTGCCCCGCAGGTCGGCGACCTTACGGATCCCGGAGTCGCGGGGCACGATCAGCTGGATGTAGTCGTCGTACAGCCGGACGCAGCCCCGCAGCCGTTCGGCGCCCGGCTTCCCGCTCTGCAGGTACGTCGCGACGGCGTCCGCCGTGGCGATGGTGAAGTCGGCCTTCCCGGTCGCGACCCGTTCGATGTTCTGCTGGGAGCCCTCGCTGGTCCGCAGGCGTATCGAGACCTCGGGCATGTCCTTGGCCAGCGCGCCCTCCAGCCGCTGCCCGTAGCGCTCGTAGACCCCGCTCCGCACACCGGTGGAGAACGTGAGCGATCCGCTGGGCCGGCCGCTCCCGAGCGGGAGCACCCACCACAGCAGCAGCCCGAGCACGACCGCGGCGGAGGCACCCCCCAGGAGGATGCGGCGCCGGCCGAACCGGGACAGTGCGTGCAGCATGGCGCGATCCTGCCAGGCCGTGCCCCGTCCTGGCCAGGCCGGGCGGGGGCCGCGGGCTCCGGCGGCGGGAGGGGTGCCGCCACCGCCTACCCTTGTCCCATGACCAGCGGCAACCGGAGCGAAGCAGTGGACGTCCAGAAGAGCTACGAGGTACGCACCTACGGGTGCCAGATGAACGTCCACGACTCCGAGCGCTTGTCGGGGCTGCTGGAGGGCGCCGGATACGTGCGCGCCCCCGAGGGGTCCGACGGCGACGCCGATGTCGTCGTCTTCAACACCTGCGCGGTGCGTGAGAACGCCGACAACAAGCTCTACGGCAACCTCGGCCGCCTCGCCCCCATGAAGACGAAGCGCCCCGGGATGCAGATCGCCGTCGGCGGCTGTCTGGCCCAGAAGGACCGCGACACCATCGTGCGGCGCGCCCCGTGGGTGGACGTCGTCTTCGGGACGCACAACATCGGCAAGCTGCCGGTGCTCCTGGAGCGCGCCCGCGTCCAGGAGGAGGCGCAGGTCGAGATCGCCGAGTCCCTGGAGGCGTTCCCCTCCACACTGCCCACCCGCCGCGAGTCGGCGTACGCCGCGTGGGTGTCGATCTCCGTGGGCTGCAACAACACCTGCACGTTCTGCATCGTCCCGGCCCTGCGCGGCAAGGAGAAGGACCGCCGCACCGGCGACATCCTGGCCGAGATCGAGGCGCTCGTCGCCGAGGGCGTCAGCGAGATCACGCTGCTCGGCCAGAACGTGAACGCCTACGGATCCGACATCGGGGACCGCGAGGCGTTCTCCAAGCTGCTGAGGGCCTGCGGCACGATCGAGGGGCTGGAGCGCGTCCGGTTCACCTCGCCCCACCCGCGTGACTTCACCGACGACGTGATCGCCGCCATGGCCGAGACGCCGAACGTGATGCCCCAGCTGCACATGCCGATGCAGTCGGGCTCGGACACGGTCCTCAAGGCCATGCGCCGCTCCTACCGCCAGGAGCGCTTCCTCGGGATCATCGAGAAGGTGCGGGCCGCCATGCCGGACGCCGCCATCTCCACCGACATCATCGTCGGCTTCCCCGGGGAGACCGAGGAGGACTTCGAGCAGACCATGCACGCCGTGCGCCGGGCCCGCTTCGCCAACGCCTTCACCTTCCAGTACTCCAAGCGCCCCGGGACGCCCGCCGCCGACATGGAGGGGCAGGTACCCAAGGAGGTCGTCCAGGAGCGCTACATGCGTCTGTCCGTCCTCCAGGAGGAGATCTCCTGGGACGAGAACAAGAAGCAGGTCGGCCGCACCCTTGAGGTCATGGTCGCGGAGGGCGAGGGCCGCAAGGACGGCGCCACGCACCGGCTCTCCGGCCGCGCCCCCGACAACCGGCTGGTCCACTTCACCAAGCCGTCCCAGGACGTGCGCCCCGGGGACGTGGTCACGGTCGAGATCACCTACGCCGCCCCGCACCACCTGCTCGCCGAGGGCGCGCCCCTGGGCGTCCGGCGCACCCGGTCGGGAGACGCCTGGGAGAAGCGCACCGCCACCCCGCCCGCCCGCCCGGCCGGCGTCATGCTGGGGCTGCCCGGCATCGGCGCGCCCGCCCCGCTTCCGGCGGCCGCCACCCCGGGATGCGGCTGCGACTGAGTACGCTGACCGGCATGCTTGCCGCCGCCGCCGTCTGCCCCTGCCCGCCCCTCCTGGTCCCCGAGGTGGCCGCGGGGGCGGGACCCGAGCTCGACGCCGCGAGGAACGCGTGCCTCGACGCCCTGGGCGTGCTGGCCGCCGCGCGGCCGGACCTGCTGATCGTGGCCGGGCCCGACGGGCGGGAGGGGCTGAGGGCGTTCCCACCCGGTTCGGCGGGTTCCTTCGACGGATTCGGCGTCGGCCTGACCGTGCGGCTGGGTGAGGCCCCCGCCGGGACCCCCGCACCGGGCAGCCCGCTCCCGGCCTCCCTCGCCGTGGGTGCCTGGCTGCTGGGCCGGGCCCGGTGGGACGCCGCCCCGGCCGAAGGGCTCGGCGTGGGGGAGGAGCTCGCCGCCGACCGCTGCCTGCGGGCCGGGGCCGGTCTGGCGGCCAGGGCGGACCGCGTCGCACTGCTGGTCATGGGCGACGGCAGCGCCTGCCGCACGGTCAAGGCGCCCGGCTACCTGGACGAGCGGGCGGCCGCCTTCGACGCCGGGGCCACCCGGGCGCTGGGCCGCGCGGACCTCGCCGCGCTGAGCGCCCTGGACGCCTCCCTCGCGCACGAACTGAAGGCTGCGGGCCGGGCTCCCTGGCAGGTGCTCGCCGGCGCGGCCCGGGGCGCCGGCCTCGGCGGTCAGCTGCTGTACGAGGACGCCCCGTACGGCGTGGGGTACACCGTCGCCGCCTGGTCGTGAACCGCTCCGGGCCCTCCACCCGGCACGGCTGAGGGCCGCGGAGCGACTGCGCTCCACGGCCCTCGGCCCCACCGGGACCCGCGTCAGGACGCGGGCGGGGGAGGGGTACCGCCCTCGTTCTTGTTGCCGAGGCGGTCGACCGCGTCCTTGGCCTTCTGCGTGCCGGACACGATCTTGTCGCTGTACTTGCCCTTGGTCTTCTCGTCGACCGTGCGGGCGGCCTTGTCGAGGCCCTGGTCGATCTTGTCCCCGTGCTGCTGCGCGAGGTCGCCGACCTTTTCCTTGGCCGGGGCCAGCTTGGCCTTCAGGTTGTCCAGGAAACCCATGGGGTCACCTTCCGTGCTGGGGGACTGTAGTCACATTTTAGCCGTCCGTGAGCGCGCACGCGCAGCTCGACGTGCCCGCGCGCACCGGGCGGGGAAGGCGTCACCCGGGGGCGGAGCGGCGGGCCGGACGGCGGAAGGACCGGAAGATCACCCCTCGTCCCGGGTCGGGACGTGTCCCGAAGTTTGGGAGACTGTCCGGGTGAGAACACCAGCTCCCACCCCCCGCGTCATCACGGTCGTCGGTCCCACCGCGGCCGGCAAGTCCGATCTGGGTGTCTTCCTCGCCCAGCGGCTCGGTGGCGAGGTGGTCAACGCCGACTCGATGCAGCTCTACCGGGGCATGGACATCGGCACCGCGAAGCTGACCCTCCCCGAGCGTGACGGTGTTCCCCATCACCTGCTGGACATCTGGGACGTCACCGAGGCCGCGAGCGTCGCCGAGTACCAGCGGCTCGCCCGTGCCGAGATCGACCGGCTGCTGTCCAAGGGGCGTACCCCGGTCCTGGTGGGCGGTTCCGGTCTGTACGTGAAGGGCGCGATCGACGCCCTCGAATTCCCCGGAACGGACCCCGGCGTGCGCGCCCGGCTCGAACAGGAGCTGACGGAGCACGGTTCCGGCGTCCTGCACGCCCGGCTCGCGGCGGCGGACCCCGAGGCCGCCCGCGCCATCCTGGCCAGCAACGGGCGCCGCATCGTCCGTGCCCTGGAGGTCATCGAGATCACGGGCAAGCCCTTCACCGCCAATCTCCCGGGTGACGAGGCGGTCTACGACGCCCTCCAGATCGGTGTGGACGTGGAACGCCCCGAACTCGACGAGCGCATCCGCACGCGCGTGGACCGGATGTGGGAGGCCGGCCTCGTGGAGGAGGTGCGCGAGCTGGGGACCAGGGGACTGCGGGAGGGGCGCACCGCCTCGCGCGCCCTCGGCTACCAGCAGGTGCTGGCGGCGCTCGCGGGGGAGTGCAGCGAGGAGGAGGCGCGCGCGGAGACCGTGCGCGCCACCAAACGCTTCGCGCGCCGTCAGGACTCCTGGTTCCGGCGCGACCCGCGCGTCCGGTGGCTGAGCGGTGCCGAGGAACAGCGCGGGGAACTCCCTGACCGGGCGCTGGCGTTGGTCGAACGAGCGGTCACAGCCTGATCACGTGATGGCATCGGGACGCTCTGCCCGTCATTCCGGCGGCCGGGGCCGTGCCATCATCGAGCATCGATCGACCAGTGGAGTCCGAGTTGGGAGGGCGCGTGGCGATGGAGGCCGGCCCTCGCGACACAGACCGAGACGCACCGGATGCGCAGCACGTGGCGGGACGTCTGAGCCCTGACGGGCCCGACGACCTCGATGTCGTCCCCGAGGTCGAGGTCGAGCTCCGCCCGGCCCGGCGGATGCGTGTCTGGCAGCTCGCGCCGATCGTGGTGCTGGCGGCGGTCGGTTCCCTGATGTTCGCCTTCCCGCTCGCCTTCGAGTTCGGCGGCGGCGGTGCCGTGGTGGCGATGCTGGGACTGCTGATCAGCTGCTGTGCGGCGGGCTGGGGCATGATGGCCGCCCGCCGGGTGGGCCACACCTGGCCCGGCCTGCCGGCCAGGGGATCCGACGAGCGCCCCGACTGGCGGGTGATCACGCTGTACGTCGCCGTCTCCGTGGCGCTCGTCGCCCTCGCCGTCTGGCGCGTCGCCCGCCTCCGCTGAGAAGCCCCGCCGCGCACCGTACGGCCCCGGCTCCGCGAGCTTCCGGTGGCGCCTCGTACAGTGGATCGCGTGAGCACTCCGCAGATCGCCTTCCTCAAGGGCCACGGCACCGAGAACGACTTCGTGATCGTTCCCGACCCGGACAACGCCCTCGGCCTGCCGGCTTCCGCCGTCGCCCGGCTCTGCGACCGGCGGGCGGGCATCGGCGGTGACGGCCTGCTGCACGTCGTACGGTCCGCGGCGCACCCCGACGCCGAAGGGATGGCGGACCAGGCCGAGTGGTTCATGGACTACCGCAACGCCGACGGGTCGGTCGCGGAGATGTGCGGCAACGGGGTGCGTGTCTTCGCGCGCTACCTGCTGCGCGCCGGGTTCGCAGCCGTGGGCGACCTGGCCGTCGCGACCCGCGGCGGGGTCAAGCGGGTGCACATCGCCAAGGACGGCGACATCACGGTCTCCATGGGGCGGGCGGCGCTGCCCGACGCCGGTGTCACGGTCACGGTGGACGGGCGCAGCTGGGACGCCCGGAACGTGAACATGGGCAATCCGCACGCCGTCGCGTTCGTCGAGGACCTGGACCACGCCGGGGACCTGCTCTCCGTACCGCCGTTCGGCCCGCGGTCCGTCTACCCCGACGGGGTCAACATCGAGTTCGTCGCGGACCGCGGCCCGCGCCACGTCGCCATGCGCGTCCACGAGCGCGGCTCCGGTGAGACCCGCTCCTGCGGCACGGGTGCCTGCGCCGTGGCCGTCGCCGCCGCACGCCGGGACGGCGTGGACCCGGCACGGACCGGAGTCCCCGTCACGTACACCGTGGACCTCCCCGGAGGCACCCTCGTCATCACCGAACACCCCGACGGCGGGATCGACATGACGGGTCCCGCGGTGATCGTCGCCGAGGGCGTCATCGATCCCTCCTGGGTCGAAACGATGATCGGGTAGAGCTTCGCTCGAATGGGTGATCCGTTTCACGCTGGGCGAGAGCTGTACTGCGCCACGTGGTGGGGTCGATAGCATCAAGCACCGGCCCTGGGGTGCATCCGCACTCCTCCACCGCCGGTCGACGTCGCCGGAGGTGCCCCCATGAGCGCAGAGGCCGCCAACCCAGGTGCTCCCCTTCGCAAGCGCGGTCGCGCACGGATCGATCTGCGCAGGCTGGGCAGGGTCGCCCTGCTCGGGCCGGTCTCCCGTGACCGGCTCCCCGACGCCATCGGGCACGTGGCGGACGCACACCGCGCGCACCATCCGGACGCCGATCTGGCCATCCTGAGCAAGGCCTACGTCCTGGCCGAGTCCTCCCACCGCGGACAGATGCGCAAGAGCGGCGAGCCCTACATCACCCATCCGCTCGCGGTCACCCTGATCCTCGCCGAACTCGGCGCCGAGACCACGACCCTGACGGCCTCCCTGCTCCACGACACGGTCGAGGACACCGAGGTGACGCTCGACCAGGTGCGGCAGGAGTTCGGCGACGAGGTCTGCTACCTGGTCGACGGGGTCACCAAGCTGGAGAAGGTCGACTACGGAGCGGCCGCCGAGCCCGAGACCTTCCGCAAGATGCTCGTCGCCACCGGCAACGACGTCCGCGTCATGTCGATCAAACTCGCCGACCGGCTGCACAACATGCGCACGCTCGGCGTCATGCGGCCCGAGAAGCAGGCCAGGATCGCCAAGGTCACCAGGGACGTGCTCATCCCGCTCGCCGAACGCCTCGGTGTACAGGCCCTCAAGACCGAGCTGGAGGACCTCGTCTTCGCGATCCTGCACCCGCAGGAGTACGCGCGGACCCAGGCCCTGATCTCCGCCCGGGACGGTGCGCAGGACCCGCTCACCGAGATCGCCGACGCCGTCAGGGCGACACTGCGGGAAGCCGGCATCAACGGCGAAGTGCTCATCAGACCACGCCACTTCGTCTCCGTGCACCGGGTGAGGATCAAACGCGGCGAGATGCGGGGCACCGACTTCGGACGGCTGCTGGTGCTGGTCGGGGAGGACGCCGACTGTTACGCCGTCCTGGGTGAACTGCACACCTGTTTCACGCCGGTGATCTCCGAGTTCAAGGACTTCATCGCGGCCCCCAAGTTCAACCTCTACCAGTCACTGCACACGGCGGTCGTCGGTCCCGAGGGCGCGGTCGCCGAAGTGCTCATCCGTACGCACCGGATGCACAAGGTCGCCGAGGCGGGCGTCGTCGCGCTCGGCAACCCGTACACCCAGGACGGCACCACCGCCGCGCACCTGGCGGAACCCGCGGACGGCGAGCGCGCCGACCCGACCAGGCCCGGCTGGCTCTCCCGACTCCTGGACTGGCAGGAGTCGGCGACGGACTCGGACACGTTCTGGGCCACACTCCGCGCCGATCTCGCACAGGACCGGGAGATCACCGTCTTCCGCACCGACGGCGGGACGCTCGGACTGCCCGCCGGAGCCAGCTGCGTGGACGCCGCCTACGCGCAGTACGGCGACGAGGCGCACGGCTGCATCGGAGCCCGCGTCAACGGCCGGCTGGCCACGCTCAGCACCGCGCTGAACGACGGCGACACCGTGCAGCTGCTGCTCGCCCAGGACGCCTCCTCCGGCCCCTCCCCGGAGTGGCTCGACCACGCGCGCACCCCCGCAGCCCGGATCGCGATCACCGCCTGGCTCGACGCCCATCCCGCCGGCCCGGCGGGACCCCACCGGAGCGGGCCCGACGCGCCCAGGCCGCAGGCCCAGCCCGAGGAGGCCCCCGGCAGCCGCGCCAGGACGGCGGGCGGCGACCCTTCCGTGGCCGTGGACACGCCGGGTGCCCAGGTCCGGCTCGCCGGCTGCTGCACCCCCGTCCCGCCCGACGCCATCGCCGGATTCACGGTGCGCGGAGGGGCGGTCACCGTGCACCGCGAGGAGTGCCCGGCGGTGGCCCGTATGCGGGCGATCGGACGGGCGGCCGTCGGGGCACGCTGGAACGCCCCGGACGACCGGCGCGGGACCGCCGACTACCGGGTCACCCTCGTCGCCGAGTCCTTCGGGCGCCCCCGGCTCCTGGCCGACCTCACCGAGGCCATCGCGACCGCGGACGCCGCCATCGTGTCGGCGACCGTCGAGCCGCCCAGCGAACAGCGCGTCCGCCACACCTACACGCTCCAGTTGCCGGACGCGGCGGGGCTGCCCGGCCTCATGCGGGCGATGCGCGACGTCCCCGGCGTGTACGACGTGAGCCGCGCCCAGCAGCCCGCCGCCACGGGCTGACCGCCCCGGATCCCGCCGCTCGCCGCTTGCCGCTGCCCGGCGACCCCGTTCGGGTGGTGCGGCGCGCGCCACCCCCGCGCGGACGGCGCGCGCTGGTAGCCGTAGTCCATGCCGCTCACCTCCCGCCGACTGCGCGCCGCCCTGCTCGCCACCGCGTCGGTCACCCTCGTCGCCGCCACCCTGCCCGCACCCGAACCGCTCGGCATCGGCGACCGCCTCTTCCCCCACCTGGGCAACCCGGGCTACGACGTCCTCTCGTACGACATCTCGCTCACCTACCGGGGCAGCAACACCGAGCCCCTCGACGCCGTCACCACCATCGACGCGCGGACCACCGGGCCCCTGGAACGGATCAACCTCGACTTCGCCCGGGGCACCGTCCGGTCCGTCGAGGTCGACGGAGTGAACTCGGAGTTCGCCTCCGCGGGTGAGGACCTCGTCGTCGAGCCGCCCTCGGGGCTCCCGGCGGGAGCGCCCGTGCGGATCACCGTCCGGCACACCAGCGACCCCATGGGCGACAAGGCCAACGGGGGCTGGGTCCGGACCGCCGACGGTCTCGCGATGGCGAACCAGGCCGATGCGGCCCACCGTGTCTTCCCCGGCAACGACCACCCCGCGGACAAGGCCTACTTCACCTTCCGGGTGACCGCGCCGAAGGAGTACACCGTCGTGGCCGGCGGCCTTCCCGCCGGGAAGCGGGACCACGGCGGCTCGACCACCTGGACCTACCGCACCGCGCACCCGATGGCGACGGAACTGGCCCAGGTGTCCATCGGCCGCTCCGCCGTCCTGCACCGCACCGGCCCGGACGGACTGCCGGTGCGTGACGTGGTGCCCGCGGCCGACCGTGCCGCGCTGGAGCCCTGGCTGAAGAAGACCCCGGCCCAGCTGGCCTGGATGGAGGAACAGGTCGGCCCGTACCCGTTCGAGACGTACGGACTCCTGGTCGCGGACACCGAGACGGGCTTCGAGCTGGAGACCCAGACCCTGTCCCTCTTCGAACGCTCGCTGTTCACCGGCAGCGGGTACCCCGAGTGGTACGTCGACTCGATCATGGTGCACGAGCTCGCCCACCAGTGGTTCGGCAACAGCGTCTCCCCCCGCGAGTGGTCCGATCTGTGGCTCAACGAGGGGCACGCCACCTGGTACGAGGCCCGCTACGCCGAGGAACACGCCCGGAAGCCGATGGAGCGGCGGATGCGCGAGGCCTACGCCCGGTCCGACGCCTGGCGCGCCGCCGGCGGCCCGCCCGCCCACCCCGACGCCCCCACCCGCGACCACAAGATCAGCCTGTTCAGGCCGGTCGTCTACGACGGGAGCGCGCTCGTCCTGTACGCGCTGCGCGCGGAGATCGGCGAGGCCGCGTTCGACCGCCTGGAGCGGATCTGGGTACGGGCCCACCGGAACGGCTCGGCCACCACCCGGCAGTTCACGGACCTGGCGTCGAGGGTCGCCGGACGGGACCTGACGGCGTTCTTCGACGGCTGGCTGTACGGGGAGAAGACCCCGCCGATGCCGGGACACCCGGACTGGCGCAGCGGGACGCCGGGGAACGCCGCAGGCGGACGGAGTCCCGCGCGCACGGCGAAACCGGAGTGACGGGCCGGGCGGGGACATGCCACTATCGACGCGTCGGCACGGCGGCCGGCCCGTGGATCGCCCCGTGGGAATCTTCCGGCGGGATCACACGTTGTGACTGACGTATCGGACTTCTATCGACGTAAGGATCCAATGACCTCCTCTTCCTCCCTTCCCCAGGACGCGCAGGACGCGCAGAGCGCCACGGAAACCGACTCCGAGAGCCTCACCGAGAGCCTTCGGGCCGACGCCCTGATGGAAGAGGACGTCGCCTGGAGCCACGAGATCGACGGAGAGCGGGACGGTGACCAGTTCGACCGTTCCGAGCGTGCGGCGCTGCGGCGCGTAGCGGGCCTCTCCACCGAGCTCGAGGACGTCACCGAGGTCGAGTACCGGCAGCTGCGCCTGGAGCGCGTGGTGCTCGTCGGTGTCTGGACGTCGGGGACCGTCCACGACGCGGAGATCTCCCTCGCGGAGCTCGCCGCTCTCGCCGAGACGGCGGGCGCACAGGTGCTCGACGCCGTGTTCCAGCGGCGGGACAAGCCCGACCCGGCCACCTACATCGGCTCCGGCAAGGCGCTGGAGCTCCGCGACATCGTGCTCGAATCCGGGGCCGACACCGTCGTCTGCGACGGTGAGCTCAGCCCCGGCCAGCTGATCCACCTGGAAGACGTCGTCAAGGTCAAGGTGGTCGACAGGACCGCCCTGATCCTCGACATCTTCGCCCAGCACGCCAAGTCCCGTGAGGGCAAGGCCCAGGTGTCGCTGGCCCAGATGCAGTACATGCTTCCGCGCCTGCGCGGCTGGGGCCAGTCCCTGTCGCGACAGATGGGCGGCGGCGGTTCCAGCGGCGGCGGCGGCATGGCCACCCGTGGTCCCGGTGAGACCAAGATCGAGACGGACCGGCGCCGGATCCGCGAGAAGATGGCGAAGATGCGCCGGGAGATCGCGGAGATGAAGACCGGCCGCGAGATCAAGCGCCAGGAACGCAAGCGCAACAAGGTGCCCTCGGTCGCGATCGCCGGTTACACCAACGCGGGCAAGTCCTCGCTGCTCAACCGGCTCACGGGCGCGGGCGTCCTCGTCGAGAACGCCCTGTTCGCGACCCTCGACCCGACCGTGCGCCGGGCGGAGACGCCGAGCGGCCGGATCTACACCCTGGCCGACACCGTCGGCTTCGTGCGGCACCTTCCCCACCACCTGGTCGAGGCCTTCCGCTCCACCATGGAGGAGGTCGGTGAATCCGACCTCATCCTGCACGTGGTGGACGGCTCCCACCCGGTGCCGGAGGAGCAGCTGGCCGCCGTACGGCAGGTGATCCGGGAGGTCGGCGCCGTCGACGTGCCCGAGGTCGTCGTGATCAACAAGGCGGACGCGGCTGACCCGCTCGTGCTGCAGCGCCTGCTGCGCACCGAGAAGCACGCCATCGCGGTGTCGGCGAGGACCGGCGCCGGTATCGACGAGCTGCTCGCGCTCATCGACGCGGAGCTGCCCCGGCCGTCCGTGGAGATCGAGGCGCTCGTGCCCTACACCCAGGGCGGACTCGTCTCCCGGGTGCACGCCGAGGGCGAGGTGCTCTCCGAGGAGCACACCGCGGAGGGCACGCTGCTCAAGGCGCGGGTCCACGAGGAACTCGGCGCGGACCTCGCCGTCTTCGTGCCGGCGACCCACTGACGCGGTAGACGCACAGGAGGCCGGGCCCCCCTCCGGGGAGGCCCGGCCTTTCGCGTGCGGCCGGCGCACGGGACCGAGCCCACGTCACGGGGGGACGGCTCCTTCCACGAGGAGCCGTGAAGGGTCCGCGCCTGCGCGGCGCCGCGGCCTGGGTGTCCGGTGCCTCCCGCCCCGCGCGTCTAGCGCCTCCCGGGGCGTGGATCGCGCGTCCCCGGTCCCCCGCCCCGCGCGTCCTGTGCCTCCACCGGTCCTCCGGTCCGGCCCGCGTGTCCCAGGAACGCGGCCCGTACGCCCCGGGAACGCCGTGGGCCCCGGTACGGAACGCCGTACCGGGGCCCACGCGCGTGGCCTACTGCCCCGCGTACTTCTTGCTGACGGCCTCGTACACGCTCCTGGCCTCCTCGCCCAGGCGCGGGCCGGCCAGCCAGCCCGCCGTCACCGGGCCGATGGAGGTGTTGGAGACCAGGGCGGGCTTGCCGTCCTGGCCCTTCGCGACCCAGCCGCCGCCGGACGAACCACCGGTCATCGTGCACCCGACGCGGTACATCGTCGGCTGCTGCTCGAAGACGGTCAGCCGGCCCGGCTTGTCGGTGCACCGCAGCGCCTTCTGGCCGTCGTAAGGCGGGGCCGCCGGATAGCCGGTCGCCGTCATGCTCTCGATCTGCGGGACGGCCGGGGCGTCGAAGTCGACCGGCAGGGCCGAACCGACGGTCTCCTCCAGGGACTTGCCCGACGAACCCTTCTCGGGAGCGACCTGCAGCACCGCGAAGTCGTACGGAGCGCCCTGGCCGCCGGTCGCGGCCCCCTGGCTGATCCACTCGTCCGAGGTCTGCGCCCACTGGCCCCACCACACGCCGTACGGAGCGATCTCCTCCTTGGACGCGCTCTCCAGCCGGGCTGCCGACATGCCGCTGTCGTTGTACGACGGGACGAAGGCGATGTTGCGGTACCAGCCGCCCTTCTTGCCCGCGTGCACACAGTGCCCGGCCGTCCAGACCATGTTGGACCTGCCCGGGCGGGCCGGGTCCTGCACCACGGTCGCCGAGCAGACCATCGACCCCTCGGGACCGTCGAACAGGAGCTTGCCCGAGGCCGGCGCGCTGTCGTGGTACGGAGTCCCGAGAGCCGCCGCCTCGACCGGGACCGGGGTCGGGTCCGTCACGCCCTCGTCGCCCGATATGTCGTTGTCGACGGGGTTCTCCGGGGGCTTGTCGGCCTCCCGCATCCGGTCCGGGTCCCAGAGGTCCTCGATGATGGGGTTGACGTAGTCCTTGGCCTCACGCAGCCAGGTGTCCTTGTCCCAGTTCTTCCACTCGCCGCCCCTCCACTTGTCGAGGTCGATCCCGTGCTCCTTGAGCCGGTCCTTGAGATCGTCCGGGATGGTGACCTTCCCGTCGGAGGTCTGGCCGGTGGAAGCGCCCGGCTCGCCCATCGCGTCGTCATCCTCCGGCCCGCAGGCGGTCGCGGTGAGCGTCAGGACAGCCGCGAGGGCGGCTGCGGCGAACACCCGGGGGGCGCGACGCGCGCTCCTCCCGAGGTGTGCGGTGTCGGTCGGGCGCATGGGTCGCATCTGGAGATCCCCCTGGGACTTCGTCACTGACTTCGTTGCCGCACAACGGACTTGGGGTGTCCGGTACGGAACCGGGGGCCGTCCACCGATCGGAGCGGCGGCCCGCCCCGTCCCGCGTGCGGCCCCTACTATGCCGGTGCCCAGGGGGACGGTGCGCGGCAGGGCCACGGTTCCGCCCGCGCAAGGATCTTCCGATTTACCCGTGATCTTCCGCGCCCCCCGTCGTTGGTACGTACGGGGGACCTCCGGACGGCGTTCACCGGTGTGGTCCGCCCCTACGCGCGGGGCAGCTCTACAGCGGGAGGACCGAACAGCCGTGGCCGTGACCGAACCAGCTCCGGTGGAACTCCCCCCTGCGCACGAGGGGATCCTGAGGCGCCAGGCGCTCCGTGAGTCCGCGGCCCGCACCTACGCGCGGTCCCTGCCGATCGTGCCGGTGCGCGCACGGGGCATGACCATCGAGGGCGCCGACGGCCGGCGTTACCTCGACTGTCTGTCAGGAGCGGGCACCCTGGCCCTCGGTCACAACCACCCCGTGGTGCTCGAGGCCATCAGAAAGGTCATCGACTCCGGCGCACCGCTGCACGTGCTCGACCTGGCCACCCCCGTCAAGGACGCCTTCACCACCGAGCTGTTCGCCACCCTGCCCCGGGAGCTGGCCGGGAACGCCCGGATCCAGTTCTGCGGCCCGGCGGGCACGGACGCCGTCGAGGCCGCGTTCAAGCTGGTCCGGGCGGCGAGCGGACGCACGGAACTCCTCGCCTTCACCGGCGCGTACCACGGGATGACCGCCGGCGCCCTGGCCGCGTCCGGGGGCGCCCCGGACGTACGGGTGACGCGGCTGCCCTTCCCGCAGGACTACCGCTGCCCCTTCGGGGTCGGCGGCGAGCGGGGCGCCGACATCGCCGCGCGCTGGACGCGGTCCCTCCTGGACGACCCCAAGGGCGGAGTGCCGGCCCCGGCCGCCATGATCGTCGAACCGGTCCAGGGCGAGGGCGGGGTGAATCCCGCTCCGGACGGCTGGATGCGCCGGATGCGCGAGATCACCCAGGAGCGTTCCATCGCCCTGATCGCGGACGAGGTGCAGACCGGAGTCGGCAGGACCGGCACCTTCTGGGCGATCGAGCACAGCGGTATCGTGCCCGACGTGATGGTGCTCTCGAAAGCCATCGGGGGTTCGCTGCCCCTGGCGGTGGTCGTCTACCGCTCCGAGCTCGACCTCTGGCAGCCCGGCGCCCACGCGGGCACCTTCCGGGGCAACCAGCTCGCCATGGCGGCCGGCGCGGCGACGCTCGCGTACGTACGGGAGAACCGCCTCGCCGAACGCGCCGGCACGCTGGGCGCGCGCATGCTCGCCGGCCTCCGGTCGCTGAGCGCGGAGCATCCGAGTGCCGGAGACGTCCGGGGCCGCGGCCTGATGCTCGGCCTCGAGCTCGTCGACCCCGAGGCCGAACCGCGTACAGGTGACGGCTCCGCTCCGCCGCCCGATCCCGCACTCGCCGCCGCGGTGCAGCAGGAATGCCTGCGCCGGGGCCTCATCGTCGAACTCGGCGGTCGCCACGGCGCCGTGGTCCGGCTGCTCCCTCCCCTCACCCTCAGCGACGAACAGGCGACGGCGGTCGTCGACCGCCTCGCCGACGCGCTGGGAGCGGCCGAGCGTTCTCCGTACCGCCGGACCGCTGCCGGGCCGACCCCCTGATCCGGACCCCTCACAAGGAAGACCGCCGTGAATCCCACCCCTGCGCCCGAGGCCGACGGCCCTCCCACCAGCCACCAGCGAGGACATGACCTGCCGGAAGGCCCCCTCGCGGTCGAGTCGACGACCGTCCCGCGCCAGAAGGCCGGACCGCACGGCCCCCCGCGCGCCGCGGCGGGCACCCACCCGGGCGCCGCCCCGGCGGACCGCCCGGTCCGCACGGAGCAGGACCCGCTGGACCATCCGGATCCGCTCCGGGCCGCGGACTCGGCCGGTACGGAGAACCTGCTGCGCTGCTGGACCAGGGAGAACGACCTGCCCCGCCCGCAGGGAAGCACCCTGCGCATCCCCCTCCCCGCGAGCGGCACGGCCCTCACCGTGCCCGTCGCCCACTGGTCCGCCACCGGATGGCACCGCTTCGGGACGCCCGCCCTGGAGAACGCGCCCGCCGGCGCCCCGGGCGTCGACGCCGTCACCGTGGCCGCGCTGCTGAGCCGCGAGAGCGAACGGAACACCGGGGTCGACCTGGTGGCCAGGGTGGCCGACTCCGTGCGGCACACGGCGGCATTCATCGCGGAACGGCGCCGCACCCCCACCGCCCCGTCCGAGGCCGACCTCTTCCTGACCGCCGAGCAGTCCCTCGTCCTTGGCCACCCGCTGCACCCCACGCCCAAGAGCCGCGAAGGCCTTTCCGAGTCGGAGACACTGCTCTACTCGCCCGAGCTGCGCGGATCCTTCCCGCTGCACTGGATGGCCGTCGACCGCTCGGTGCTGGCCACGGAGTCGTCGTGGACCAGGGCGGGCAGGCCGGTCCCGGCGGAGGCGCTCCTGGCACCCCACGCCGAGGGGCTGCGGCTCCCCGACGGGACCGCGGCCCTCCCGCTGCACCCCTGGCAGGCCGCGGAGGTCCTGCGCAGGCCCGAGGTCGTCGCGATGTGCGAGAAGGGACTCCTGCACGACCTCGGCCCGCACGGCGAACCCTGGCACCCCACGTCCTCCGTGCGCACCGTGCACCGTCCCGGTTCCGACCTCATGCTGAAGCTGTCCCTGGGCGTACGGATCACCAACTCCCGCCGGGAGAACCTCCGTAAGGAACTGCACCGCGGGGCGGAGGTCCACCGGCTGCTGCGCACCGGCCTGGCCGACCGGTGGCGGGAGGCCCACCCGGGCTTCGACATCGTGCGGGACCCCGCGTGGCTGGCCGTCGACCACCCGGACGGCGGGCCGGTCACCGGCCTCGACGTGGTGCTGCGGCACAACCCGTTCGGCCCGGCCGACGACGCGGTGTGCATCGCGGGACTCACCGCCCCCCGCCCGTGGCCCGGCCGTCCGGGCACCCACTCGCGGCTCGCCGACACCGTCTCCTCGCTGGCCGCCCGCACGGGCAGGACGACCGGGGCGGTGTGCGCCGAGTGGTTCCTGCGCTACCTCGACCGGGTCGTCCTCCCCGTCCTCTGGCTCGACGGCCACGCGGGCGTCGCCCTGGAGGCCCACCAGCAGAACACGCTCGTCCTCCTCGACGCGGACGGCTGGCCCGTCGGCGGCAGGTACCGCGACAACCAGGGCTACTACTTCCGGGAGTCCCGCCGGTCCGCGCTCGAAAGCCGGCTGCCGGGCATCGGCACCCTCAGCGACACCTTCGTCCCGGACGCCGTCACCGACGAGCGGCTCGCCTACTACCTCGGCATCAACAACGTGTTCGGGCTGATCGGCGCCTTCGGCGCGCAGCGGCTCGCCGACGAACAGCTGCTGCTCGCCGCGTTCCGCCGCTTCCTCGAAGGCGCCGTCCCGCTGGGCTCCTCCCTGCCCGCCTACCTGCTGGAAACCGAGCACCTGCGCTGCAAGGCCAACCTGCTGACGCGGATGCACGGACTGGACGAACTCGTCGGGCCGGTCGACACCCAGTCCGTGTACGTCTCCATCGCCAACCCGCTCCGCAGCGACACGGCATGACCGTCTGACCCCACGAGAGGAGAGCGTCACGGTGCATCAAGCCGATGCCCGCACCGGGTCCGGTGCCGCCCCGCCCGCCGCCACCGGCACCGAGGACACCCTGGAGCTGCGGCTCACCGAGGAACTCCTCGCCCTGCTCGGTGACGTTCCCGCGGTGGCGGCCCCGGAGACCGACGCCTCCGCTCCGGTCGGCGACCCCGGCGGATGGAGCCCGGTCACCACCCCCGCCGGGGTGTTCCAACTCGTCACGGTGAAGCCCGAACGCGATCTGGCGGTGATCAGCCGCTGGATGAACGACCCCGCGGTCGCCGCCTTCTGGGAGCTCGCCGGACCGGAGGCGGTCACCGCGGACCACCTCGGCCGGCAGCTCACCGGGGACGGCCGCAGCGTCCCCTGCCTGGGCGTCCTCGACGGCACTCCCATGAGCTACTGGGAGATCTACCGCGCCGATCTGGACCCGCTGGCCCGTCACTACCCCTCCCGGCCGCACGACATGGGGGTCCACCTCCTCATCGGGGGCGTGGGCAACCGCGGCCGGGGCATCGGCACCGTCCTGCTCAGGGCGGTCGCCGATCTCGTCCTCGGCAACCGCCCGCTGTGCGGGCGGGTCGTCGCGGAGCCGGACCTGCGCAACACCCCTTCCGTGTCCGCCTTCCTGAGCGCGGGCTTCCGTTTCTGCGCCGAAGTCGACCTTCCCGACAAGCGGGCCGCCCTGATGGTCCGCGACCGAGCCCACCGCGAACACCTGTGAACGACGTGCCGCACCGTACAGCCCGCTCGAACCCCATCGGTCCCACCCGGAGGAGTCCCCGTGCCGACATATCCCGTGACCCATCAGCCGACGGAGTCCCATACGCCGTTCGACACACCGGAACTCGACCGGACCGCCTGGAACAGGGTGTCGGCGAGGCTGCTCGCCAAGATGCTCGGTGAGTTCGCCTACGAGGAAGTCATCGAGCCCGTCCCCCGGAGCGACGCCGGGGCGGGGCGGTCCGGTGAGTACACCGTCCCGCTCGACGACGGGGCCGCGCTGAGCTTCCGCGCCGGCCGGGGCGTCTACGGCAGCTGGCGCGTCGACCCCGCGACGATCCGGGAGATCCCCCGCGACGATGACGGGGACGGGGGCGGTGACGCGGGGGACGGGAGCGACGGCGCCGGTCATGGGAGAGCCCAGGGCACCCCCTTCCACGACCCGCTGGGATTCCTCGCCCGGGGCCGCCACCTCCTCGGACTCGACGGCCCCACGCTCGGCCACCTCATCCGTGAGCTCACCGCCACCCTCACCGCCGACGCCCGACTCGACCGCACCGCACTCCGCGCGGCCCAGCTCGCCGAACTCCCCTACGCCGAGCTCGAAGGCCATCAGACCGGACATCCCTGGCTCGTGGCGAACAAGGGCCGCATCGGGTTCTCCGCCGCCGACGCCGCCCGCTTCACCCCGGAAGCCCGCTCGGCCACCACACTGCCCTGGATCGCCGTCAGCACACGCATAGCCCACTTCCGGGGAGTGGGCCGGGTCGCCACCCCCGAAGACCTCTACGGCCAGGAACTCGACCCGAGTGTGCGGGAGTCCTTCACCGCCCTCCTGCGTGAGCGCGGGCTCGACCCCGCCGGCTACCTCCTCCTCCCCGTGCACCCGTGGCAGTGGGACGAGTGGATCCTCCCGCTCTTCGCCCCCGCCATCGCGGACGGCGACATCGTGCCCCTGCACGCCGACGGCGACCTGCGGCTGCCGCAGCAGTCCATCCGCACCTTCAGCAATGTGGGGCGGCCCGACCGGCACTCGGTCAAGCTGCCCCTGTCGATCCTCAACACCCTCGTCTGGCGGGGCCTGCCGACCGAGCGCACGCTCGCCGCCCCGGCCGTCACCGCCTGGGTCCAGTCCCTCTGCGAGGGCGATCCGTTCCTCAGCGACACCTGCGGCGTCATCCTCCTCGGGGAGGTCGCCTCGGTGGCCGTCGAGCACCCGCTCTACGACCACCTCCCGGAATCTCCGTACCAGTTCAAGGAGATCCTCGGCGCCATCTGGCGCGAGCCCCTCCAGCCACGGCTCGCCCCGGGCGAACGCGCCCGTACGCTGGCCTCGCTGCTGCACACCGACCCGGACGGCCGCTCCTTCACCGCCGAACTCGTCGCCCGCTCGGGGCTGACCCCGGCCGCCTGGCTGACCAGGCTCTTCGCGGCGCTGCTCCCGCCGCTGCTGCACTTCCTGTACCGCTACGGCACGGTCTTCTCCCCGCACGGCGAGAACGCCATCGTCGTCTTCGACGAGCACGACGTACCCGCACGCCTCGCGATCAAGGACTTCGTCGACGACGTGAACGTCAGCGCCCTGCCGCTGCCCGAGCACGACTCGATGACCCCGGAGGTCCGCGGCATCCTGCTCACCGAGAACCCCGCCTTCCTGACCCAGTTCATCCACTCGGGTCTCTTCGTGGGCGTGTTCCGCTATCTGTCGCCGCTCTGCGAGGAGCAACTGGGCGTGCCGGAGGGTGAATTCTGGTCACTCGTCCGTGCCGAGATCCTGCGGCACCACATGCGCTTCCCGGACCTCAAGGAGCGGTTCGAGATCTTCGACATGCTGACGCCGACGATCGAGCGCCTGTGCCTCAACCGGAACCGTCTGCATCTGGACGGCTACCGCGACCGGCCGGAGCGCCCGCACGCCGCCGTCCACGGCGCCGTACCCAACCCGCTCCACGCCTCCACGTGAGTCCGGGAGCGATCGATGTTGTCAGTGGGGCGCCGTAGGCTGGGCGCGCTATGACGAAGCCATCTCTCCCCGAGCTCCTCCACGCCGCCGTGTCCGCTGTCGGCGGTACGGAACGGCCCGGCCAGGTCTCCATGGCCGAGGCCGTTGCCGAGGCCGTCGACGACAACGCCCACCTGCTCGTCCAGGCCGGCACCGGCACGGGCAAGTCCCTCGGCTACCTGGTGCCCGCGCTGGCCCACGGCGAGCGGGTCGTGGTGGCCACGGCGACGCTGGCCCTCCAGCGCCAGCTGGTGGAGCGTGACCTTCCGCGCACGGTGGACGCACTGCATCCGCTGCTGCGCCGCCGGCCCCAGTTCGCGATGCTCAAGGGCCGGTCGAACTACCTCTGTCTGCACCGGCTCCACGAGGGGGCGCCGCAGGACGAGGAGGAGGGGCTCTTCGACCAGTTCGAGGCCGCGGCCCCGTCGAGCAAGCTGGGCCAGGACCTGCTGCGCCTGCGCGACTGGTCGGACGAGACGGAGACCGGGGACCGGGACGACCTGACGCCGGGCGTCTCGGACCGCGCGTGGTCCCAGATCTCCGTCTCCTCGCGCGAGTGCATCGGCGCCACGAAGTGCGCGTACGGTGCGGAGTGCTTCGCGGAGGCGGCCCGTGAGCGGGCCAAGCTCGCCGATGTCGTCGTCACCAACCACGCCCTGCTCGCGATCGACGCGATCGAGGGCGCCCCCGTGCTGCCCCAGCACGAGGTGCTCATCGTCGACGAGGCCCATGAGCTGGTCTCCCGGGTCACCGGCGTGGCCACCGGCGAGCTCACCCCCGGCCAGGTGAACCGGGCCGTGCGCCGTGCGGCGAAGCTCGTCAACGAGAAGGCGGCCGACGCGCTGCTCACCGCCTCGGAGGGCTTCGAGCGCGTCCTGGAGCTGGCGCTCCCCGGGCGCCTCGAGGAGGTCCCGGAGGACCTCGGCTACGCGCTCATGGCCCTGCGCGACGCCGCCCGTACGGTGATCTCCGCCCTCGGCGGCACCCGGGACAAGTCCGTCCAGGACGAGGACGCGGTGCGCAAGCAGGCCATGGCGTCGGTCGAGTCCATCCACAGCGTCGCGGAACGCATCACGCAGGGCTCCGAGTACGACGTCGTCTGGTACGAGCGCCACGACCGCTTCGGGGCATCCGTCCGGGTCGCGCCGCTGTCCGTGTCCGGACTGCTGCGCGAGAAGCTGTTCGCCGACCGCTCGGTGGTGCTGACCTCGGCCACCCTCAAGCTCGGCGGTGATTTCAACGGGGTGGGGGCGTCGCTCGGACTCGCTCCCGAGGGCACGGCGGGCGATGACATCCCGCAGTGGAAGGGCCTCGACGTGGGCTCGCCCTTCGACTACCCGAGGCAGGGCATCCTGTACGTCGCCCGGCACCTGGCCACACCGGGCCGGGAGGGTTCCCGCACCGACATGCTCGACGAACTGGCCGAGCTGGTCGAGGCGGCGGGCGGCCGCACCCTGGGGCTGTTCTCCTCCATGAGGGCGGCCCAGGCCGCGGCCGAGGAGCTTCGCGGGCGCCAGGACAAGCCCATCCTGCTGCAGGGCGAGGAGACGCTCGGGGAGCTGATCAAGAATTTCGCCGCCGACCCGGAGACGTGCCTGTTCGGGACGCTCTCCCTCTGGCAGGGCGTCGATGTCCCCGGACCGAGCTGCCAGCTCGTGATCATGGACCGGATTCCGTTCCCCCGGCCCGACGACCCGCTGATGAGCGCCCGGCAGAAGGCGGTCGAGGAAGCGGGCGGCAACGGCTTCATGGCGGTGGCGGCGACGCACGCGGCGCTGCTGATGGCACAGGGCGCCGGCCGGCTGGTCCGGGCCATGGGCGACAAGGGAGTGGTCGCCGTGCTCGACCCCCGGCTGGCCAATGCCCGCTACGGGAGCTACCTCCGGGCCTCGCTGCCCGACTTCTGGTACACCACGGACCGCAACCAGGCACGGCGCTCGCTCGCCGCCATCGACGCGGCGGCCAAGACAGCTAAGTGAGCAGGGGCGGGCCCGCGCGGCACCCCGGGCGGGGGGCCGCCGCGAGGCGCCCGCCCGATCCCGTGTGCGTCCGCCCGACCCCCGTCAGGGGTGCGGACGCGTCAGGGCCCCGGGACCGGCGCAGGGGTCCCGGGGCCCAGTCCGGACCGGCGAGGAGCTCACACCCGCCGCAGCACTGCCACGACCTTGCCCAGGATCGTCGCCTCGTCACCGGGAATCGGCTGGTAGGCGGAGTTGTGCGGGAGCAGCCACACATGCCCGTCCTCCCGCTTGAAGCGCTTGACCGTCGCCTCGCCGTCCAGCATGGCCGCCACGATGTCGCCGTTCTCCGCGACGGGCTGACGGCGGACCGTGACCCAGTCCCCGTCCATGATCGCGGCCTCGATCATCGAGTCGCCGACGACCTTCAGCACGAAGAGCTCACCGTCGCCCACGAGCTGGCGGGGGAGCGGGAAGACGTCCTCGACGGACTCCTCCGCGAGGATCGGCCCACCGGCGGCGATGCGGCCGACCAGGGGCACGTACGAGGCCGCGGGCTTCCCGGTGGTGTCCGTCGGCTGCGTGCTGGGCTGGTCCGAGCCCCGAACCTCGTAGGCGCGCGGCCGGTGGGGATCGCGCCGCAGGAAGCCCTTGCGCTCCAGGGCCATCAGCTGGTGGGCCACGGACGAGGTGCTGGAGAGTCCCACCGCCTGACCGATCTCACGCATCGACGGGGGATAGCCCCGCCTCTGCACGGAGTCCCGGATCACCTCGATCACGCGCCGCTGCCGGTCCGTGAGCCCCGAGCTGTCCGCCCGGATCCCAGGAGGGCGGCCGGGCAAGGATCGCGCGGGTCGCGCGGGCTCTGGCCCCTCCGCGTTCATGACTGAGTCATTCATGGCATGCACCGGCTCAAGTCGGCTCTGGGAGCGGTGGTCCTGGGCAGTGATGGTGGCACTGTCTGCGGTGGTGGTCACGTCGGCCCCTCTCGAATGGTCTCCCTAGTTAGGCAACGGTAGTAGCTTTCGAAAGGTTGCGCCAAACACACGTTCGAGTGAAAAACAAATAAAGGGCTGTTGCGTGCTTGCCGAGAGGTGTATGAGCTGATGCCGTGGACCGGAATCGCGCCCCGGTCGCCCGGATCACGCTAGCGCTCCGCCGGCCCGTCCCGGTGTGCGGGGGTGTGTGCCCGCGCGCCGCCGCCGTGTGTCCGTGCGAACCCTGTCCAGGAGGGCCGCGGCGCGCCCCCGGATCCGGGTGCCCCCTCGCTTCCCGTACGCTCGTGCCGGGCCGTAGGCTGCCTCCCGGTCCCCCGGGGAAGCGCGACACGCGCGGGGGGCGGAGGTGACGCAAAACCCTAGATGTAGTGGTTGCATTGCTCTCGCCACCCACAAGTAGTGGTCCCCCGTCCGTCGGGGTGGAGTTCATCGCCTATGCTGGTGACTGTCCTCAGGGGCCCCGAACGGGGCACGGAGGGCTATTCGGTCGTGCTGTGTGAGGAGGGTTCGGAGATATGCACTGCCCCTTCTGCAGGCACCCCGACAGCCGGGTCGTGGACAGCCGCACGACGGACGACGGGACGTCGATCCGGCGGCGCCGTCAGTGCCCCGACTGCTCCCGTCGCTTCACGACGGTGGAGACCTGCTCGCTGATGGTGGTCAAGCGCAGTGGCGTGACCGAGCCCTTCAGTCGCACCAAGGTCATCTCGGGGGTCCGCAAGGCGTGCCAGGGGCGACCGGTCACCGAGGACGCCCTGGCGAAGCTCGGCCAGCGGGTCGAGGAGGCCGTGCGGGCCACGGGGAGTGCCGAGCTGACCACCCACGACGTGGGTCTGGCCATACTCGGCCCCTTGCAGGAGCTCGACCTCGTCGCGTATCTGCGGTTCGCTTCGGTGTACCGGGCCTTCGACTCCCTCGAGGATTTCGAGACCGCCATCACGGAGCTCCGTGAGCAGCGGCCCCCCGCGGACCGGTGCGGGAGCGGCGAGGCCCTCGAGGTCCCCGCCCCCGCCGCAGTCGCCGCTGATTGATCACCTGGCCGGCCCGCAGGGGCGGCGGAGCCCGCCGGCGGGCGGCACCAGACCTGCTCCAGGACGCCGTGCGTGGCGTCCGGAGCATCAGACACACACTGTGCCCTGGGAAGAACTGGGCACTTCAGGGCGTTTTTGCCCACATATGGGAGGCGGCATGACAGAGACGGCGAGCGGCCCGGCACGAGGTTCCCGCACCAAGGGAGCCAAGTCGACTGCGACCAAGCAGGGCCTGCGCATCGAGCGCATCCACACGACTCCCGGCGTGCATCCGTACGACGAGGTCGCGTGGGAGCGCCGTGACGTCGTCATGACCAACTGGCGCGACGGCTCGATCAACTTCGAGCAGCGTGGCGTCGAGTTCCCCGACTTCTGGTCGGTGAACGCGGTCAACATCGTCACCAGCAAGTACTTCCGGGGGGCTGTCGGCACGCCCCAGCGGGAGACCGGTCTGCGGCAGCTGATCGACCGGATCGTGAAGACGTACCGGAAGGCCGGCGAGGACCACGGCTACTTCTCTTCCCCCGCCGACGCCGAGATCTTCGAGCACGAGCTGGCCTACGCCCTCCTGCACCAGATCTTCAGCTTCAACTCGCCGGTCTGGTTCAACGTCGGTACGCCCCAGCCGCAGCAGGTCTCGGCCTGCTTCATCCTGGCCGTCGACGACTCCATGGAGTCGATCCTCGACTGGTACAAGGAAGAGGGCATGATCTTCAAGGGCGGCTCCGGCGCCGGCCTGAACCTCTCCCGCATCCGCTCCTCCAAGGAGCTGCTCTCCTCCGGCGGCAACGCCTCCGGCCCGGTCTCCTTCATGCGCGGCGCCGACGCGTCCGCAGGAACGATCAAGTCGGGTGGCGCCACCCGCCGCGCGGCCAAGATGGTCATCCTCGACGTCGACCACCCCGACATCGAGAACTTCATCGAGACCAAGGTGAAGGAGGAGGAGAAGATCCGCGCCCTGCGCGACGCGGGCTTCGACATGGACCTGGGCGGGGACGACATCACGTCCGTCCAGTACCAGAACGCCAACAACTCGGTCCGTGTGAACGACGAGTTCATGAAGGCCGTCGAGGCCGGCGGCAAGTTCGGCCTGCGCGCCCGGATGACCGGTGACGTCATCGAAGAGGTCGAGGCCAAGTCCCTCTTCCGCAAGATGGCGGAGGCCGCCTGGGCCTGTGCCGACCCCGGCATCCAGTACGACGACACCATCAACCAGTGGCACACCTGCCCGGAGTCCGGCCGCATCAACGGCTCGAACCCCTGCAGCGAGTACATGCACCTGGACAACACGTCGTGCAACCTGGCCTCGCTGAACCTGATGAAGTTCCTCAAGGACGACGGCGAGGGGCACCAGTCCTTCCAGGTCGAGCGCTTCGCCAAGGTCGTCGAGCTGGTCATCACCGCGATGGACATCTCGATCTGCTTCGCGGACTTCCCGACCCAGAAGATCGGTGAGAACACCCGCGCCTACCGCCAGCTGGGCATCGGCTACGCCAACCTGGGCGCCCTGCTGATGGCCACCGGGCACGCGTACGACAGCGACGGCGGCCGCGCGCTCGCCGGCGCCATCACCTCGCTGATGACCGGTACCTCCTACAAGCGCTCCGCCGAACTGGCCGCGGTCGTCGGTGCGTACGACGGCTACGCCCGGAACGCCGAGCCGCACCAGCGCGTCATGAAGCAGCACGCCGACGCCAACGCCGTCGCCGTCCACGTGGACGACCTGGACTCGCCGGTCTGGGCCGCCGCCACGGAGGCCTGGCAGGACGTGATCCGCCTCGGCGCGAAGAACGGCTTCCGCAACGCCCAGGCCTCGGTCATCGCCCCGACCGGCACGATCGGTCTCGCGATGTCCTGCGACACCACCGGTCTGGAGCCCGACCTCGCCCTGGTCAAGTTCAAGAAGCTCGTCGGCGGCGGCTCGATGCAGATCGTCAACGGCACCGTGCCGCAGGCCCTGCGCCGTCTCGGCTACCAGCCGGAGCAGATCGAGGCGATCGTCGCCCACATCGCCGACAACGGCAACGTGATCGACGCCCCCGGTCTCAAGACCGAGCACTACGAGGTCTTCGACTGCGCGATGGGCGAGCGTTCCATCTCGGCGATGGGCCACGTCCGCATGATGGCGGCCATCCAGCCGTGGATCTCGGGCGCTCTCTCCAAGACGGTCAACCTGCCGGAGACGGCGACCGTCGAGGACGTCGAGGAGGTCTACTTCGAGGCCTGGAAGATGGGCGTCAAGGCGCTCGCGATCTACCGCGACAACTGCAAGGTCGGCCAGCCCCTCTCCGCCAAGACCAAGGAGAAGGAGAAGGAGGCGGTCACCGCCAAGGCCGAGGACACCATCCGTACGGCCGTCGAGAAGGTCGTCGAGTACCGTCCGGTCCGCAAGCGTCTGCCCAAGGGCCGCCCGGGGATCACCACCTCGTTCACGGTGGGCGGTGCGGAGGGCTACATGACCGCCAACTCCTACCCGGACGACGGTCTCGGCGAGGTCTTCCTGAAGATGTCCAAGCAGGGCTCCACCCTCGCGGGCATGATGGACGCCTTCTCGATCGCGGTCTCGGTCGGTCTGCAGTACGGCGTGCCGCTGGAGACCTACGTCTCCAAGTTCACGAACATGCGCTTCGAGCCGGCCGGTATGACGGACGACCCGGACGTGCGGATGGCGCAGTCGATCGTCGACTACATCTTCCGCCGCCTGGCGCTCGACTTCCTTCCGTTCGAGACGCGCTCCGCGCTCGGTATCCACTCGGCCGAGGAGCGTCAGCGCCACCTCGACACCGGTTCGTACGAGCCGGCGTTCGGGGACGACGACCTCGACGTGGAGAGCCTGGCCCAGTCCGCCCCCGTGCGGGTGGAGCCGCTGAAGGCCGTCGCGGCGCCCGAGGAGACCGTGGCGGAGAAGCCGGCCCCCAGGGCCGCGCACACCTCGGCCGAACTGGTCGAGATGCAGCTCGGCATCAGCGCGGACGCGCCGCTGTGCTTCTCGTGCGGGACGAAGATGCAGCGCGCCGGGTCCTGCTACATCTGCGAGGGCTGCGGCTCGACCAGCGGCTGCAGCTGACGCCGCGGGAGGACCGCACCGGACAGGACGTCCGGTGCGGTCCTCCCCGCTGGTCAGCGGCTGATGAAGGGGACCGGCCGTCGGCCGGTCCCCTTCGGCATGCCTCACGCCGGTCCGGAGCGCTCTCCCTCCTGGTCCTTGGGGGAGGGGCGGGGCGGCCCCACCTGCCGGGCGTCAGTCCGAGCGGGCGGGGCGGCCCCAGCTGCCGGGCGTCAGTCCGAGCGGCTCCCCATCTCGGCCGCGAACGAGTCGGGATCACCGTCGAATCCGCGTACTCCCGCGTGGAAGCCCCAGGATCCCGAGCCGTCCCGGACGAACTCCGCGACGACCGCCGCAGTGGCGCCCGCCACGGACGAGAAGTCGTCCTCCGCCAGATTCGTGTAGCCCTCGCGGACCTGCACGGCCGTGCTCTCTATCTGCCCGAACGTCTTGCGGCCGTCCCGCTGCTGGATCGCCACGCCGACGACGACCCTGGCGTACGCGTCCGAGAGCCGGTCCAGTTCGAGTGTCATGACCTCGTCGAAGCCGAAGCCCTGTCCCGTCCGGCTGTCCCGGTTCAGCGTGATCGTCCCGTCCGGGGACCTGCTGTCGAAGTGCACGAGATAGGCGGGGCTTCCCTGGGGCGCGTCGGCCTCGTACGTGGCCGCGATGATATCGAGGTCGTTGGCGGGCTCACCGACGGCGCTGGGGTCCCATTTGACCCTCACCTCGACCTTCTCGATGTCCTTTTTGGGAGTGCTCATCGAACGTGCCTCCTCGCTGCTGGACCGGCGAACCTCTTCCATCCTCAGATCATGTCCGTAACTGTCCGTGGATCCAACCTCGTTGGAAATGGACGGCGTATTCGGGCCATGGTGTGGCCGGTGAGTGTGTGCTGCCGGTGGAGGCCGGCAGCTCCGGGCACCGGGCGGGATCCGCGCCACGCCCGGCGCCGTACGATGGCGCGTGTGCTGGTCAAGTGGATTCGCTGCACCGTGGTGGACAACCACGGTTTCGAGCGGGAGCAGCGGAAGTGGGCGGGGCTGTCGGGTGAGCCGGGGTTCCTGGCGCAGGGCGGCGGATGGAGCCGGCTCCAGCCCAAGGTCGCCCATGTGTTCGCGTTCTGGGAGAACCGTGTCTTCTACGACTCGTTCATGGCCCGGGGCCACGACCGGCTGGCCGCCGCACAGTCCGGAATGTACACGGACATGAGGGTCAACCTCTTCGAGTACCGCTTCGACGTGAAGACCGGTTTCGTCCCGGACTTCACCGACGCGGACGTGGTCAGGGTCGCTCACAGCCGCGTGCGCGAGGACCGCGTGGACAACTACGCACTCATGCAGCAACGGGTGTGGAATCCGGCCATGGCCGGGTCCCCCGGGATGCTGCGTGGCCTCTTCGGGGAAGCGCCGGGCAGTGAGTTCCTGGTGCTGTCGATGTGGCAGTCGAGCGCCGAACGCGGCAAGTACCGCCCCGAGGGCGTCGCCCGGCTCTCGGCACGGGCGGAGACCGAGCGGGACGTCGAGTGGTTCAGCGGGGACGTGGTGCGGCTCGAACCGTCGTGGACGGTCTGACCGGCGTCCGTACGGCCGTTTCCTTGGTCACACAGGGCCGATGGAGCCCGCACAGGCGCTCGATCGCGCCGGACGGCATCTAGGGTTCGGTACATGGCACGACCGCAACGCATCGTTCTCGTCCGGCACGGTGAGTCCGAGGGCAACGCAGACGACACGGTCTACGAACGCGAGCCCGACCACGCGCTCAGGCTGACCGCGAAGGGCCTGGCCCAGGCGCGGGCGACGGGCTCGCGGCTGCGGGAGACGTTCGGTGACGAGCACGTGAGCGTCTACGTCTCCCCCTACCGCCGCACGCACGAGACGTTCAGGGCGTTCGCCCTCGAACCGGAACACGTGAGGGTCAGGGAGGAGCCCCGGCTGCGCGAGCAGGACTGGGGCAACTGGCAGGACCGTGAGGACGTCAGGCTGCAGAAGGTGTACCGGGACGCCTACGGGCACTTCTTCTACCGCTTCGCGCAGGGCGAGTCCGGGGCCGACGTGTACGACCGGGTCGACGCCTTCCTGGAGAGCCTGCACCGCAGCTTCGAGGAGCCGGACCATCCGCCGAACGTCCTGCTGGTCACCCATGGGCTGACCATGCGGCTCTTCTGCATGCGCTGGTTCCACTGGTCGGTGGCGGAGTTCGAGTCGCTGTCCAACCCCGGGAACGGCGAGTCCAGGACCCTGCTGCTCGGCGAGGACGGCCGGTACACGCTCGACCGGCCCTTCGAGCAGTGGCGCACCCCTGAGCCGTACGGCCGCACCGGATAGAGTGGAGGGGCGATGACCGCTGACTCCGCTTCCGACCGCTTCGAACGCGCTCTGGCCAGCCTGCGTGGACTGTCCGTGGGAGATGCCCTCGGCTCCCAGTTCTTCGTACCGGCCCACTACCCCCTGCTCAAGAACCGGGAACTGCCGCCCGACGGCTGGCAGTGGACCGACGACACCGAGATGGCCTGCTCCGTACTCGCCGTACTGGCCGAGCACGACCGCATCGACCAGGACGTGCTCGCCGATTCCTTCGCCCGGCACCACGACTTCGACCGGGGCTACGGGCCCGCGGTGAACCGGCTGCTCAGGCTGGTCAGGGAGGGTGGCGACTGGCGGGAGCTGGCGTCGGCCCTCTTCCAGGGCCAGGGCTCCTGGGGGAACGGCTCGGCGATGCGCATCGCGCCGCTGGGCGCCTGGTACGCGCACGACCCGGAGCAGGCCACCCACCAGGCCGAGATCTCCTCGTACACCACCCATCAGCACCGGGAAGCCGTGGTCGGGGCCATGGCCGTCGCGGCGGCCGCAGCCCTCGTCGCCGCCCCGGGAGGGCCCCCGACACCGGAGGGCCTGATCGACGGTGTCGTCGCCCTCGTGCCGCGCAGCGCGGTCGGCGCCGGGCTGCGCAGGGCGCGGGACATGCTCGACTACCGTGACGCCGGGACGGTCGCGGCGGTCCTGGGCAACGGTCGCCGTACGAGTGCGCACGACACGGTGCCGTTCGCCCTCTGGTCGGCGGCACGGAGCCTCGGTGACTTCGCACAGGCCTTCTGGGTGACGGCACAGGCCGGCGGTGACATCGACACCACGTGCGCGATCGTCGGCGGAATCGTCGCCGCCGAGCCGGCCGGGGCTCCTCCGGCCGACTGGCTGGCCCGGACCGAGCAACTGCCCGACTGGGTCCCGTCGGCTCCCGCACGCAGCTGACCGTCGGGGCTGACCGGGCGGGGCTGTTTGCCGGGGGCTGACCGGGGCGGGCGTGCTCGATGGGGACTGACCGGGGCGGGTGGGATCGATGGGGACTGACCGGGCCCGACGTGTTTCTTGGTGGCTGACCGGGTGGGGCCTGTTCGCTGGTGGCTGACCGGGTGGGGCGGGCTCATCGGTGGCTGACCGGGCCGGGCCTGAGTTCCGGCGGCGACCGACCGGGCTGGACAGGACCGTCGGTGAAGGCCCGGGCTGGACAGGACCGTCGGTGAAGGCCCGGGCCCGTCGGTGCTGGACAGGACCGACGGTGAGGCCCCGGTCCGGGTCTGGCAGGCGATTCGGCGCCGCCTCCTGTGTGGGTGTTCAGCGGTCAGGGGTTCTGGGTTGTTGCTCGTGGGCGACGGTCGGTGGTCAGCCTTCGGCTTCGAGTAGGCGAGATCCAGAGGACCCACGGCCGGCGTCCCTCCACCTGTGTCGGCGTTTCCCGCGCCCCGGCAATTCCTGCCGCACCCGGCGTTTCCACCCGGCCTTGCCTCTCCCTTCCCCGCACTTCCACTGTCACGGTCCTGCCACAGCGCTGGACCCGATCGGTCGAGCGGCTCTCGCCGGACTTACTCTTTCGGCCACGCCGCCCTCATCGATCTTGGTGGGCGTGCGCCTAGAGACGCCGGGGCTGCCGCGCCGCGATGTGGCCGTGCGAGCGGACCTCGGTGGGGGGAGGGGTCCCATGTCCGATCAGCCGTCCGATGAGTCCAGCCGGCCCGGTGTGCCGCCGGAGCCCGGCGCTACCGCGGAATCCGGGTCCGCCGCCGTCGGCGATGCGGGGGGATCCGCGTCCGGCCCTGTGCGCGGGCCGGAGGGCGAGACGGGGGTCCCGTCGCCCGGTGCGTCGTCCGAGGGCGGGACGGGTTCCCCTCCCGGTGCGTCGTCCGAGCGGGCCGACCGGGCCGAGGCGGGGCTGCCGGCGCGGGCAGCCACCTCACCGGTACCCCCACAGAACGCGGGCCCGGACGTGCCGAAGGTGCCCGCCTACCTCCGGACGCCACAGCGGGCCGACGCCCGGCAGCGACGGGGGCACCAGCCGCAGACCGACGCGCTCGCCCGTCTGCGGGCCGCGTCCGTACCCGTGATCGGCCTGGGCACCCTCTGGTCGGTTCTCGCCACGGCCCTGTTCAGCGCCCTGCTCCTCGGCGAGGGGCTGGGACCCAACCTGCTGATCGTGGCCGCGCCCGCCGCCCTGGGCGCCTTCTTCGCCGCCCGCTCCGCCGGCCGCAGGCTACGGCCGTGGACCGCCGTCTGGGCGCTGGGCGGCCTGGCGCTCCTGGCGGTCCCCGCCCTGCGTGAAGCGGGGTGGCCCGTCTTCCTCGCGATGGTGTCGGCCCTCGCGCTGGGCTCGCTCGCCCTGCACGGAAGCCGCAGCTGGCCGGGAGTGCTGCTCGGATCCCTGGGCCTCTTCTCCTCGCTCGGAACGGGCGTGCTCTGGGGATGGCGCGGGGTACGCGCCCGCGCGGACGACTCCCGGGGCCGGGTACGCACCGTGGTGCGCACCACGGTGGTGGCCGTCGTGCTGCTCATCGTGTTCGGTGCGCTCTTCGCCTCCGCGGACGCGGCCTTCGCCGACCTGCTGGGGAGTCTCACCCCCGACGTATCGGTCGGGGGCAGTCCCTGGCGCCTCTTCCTCTTCGCGCTCGGACTTGCCGGAGCCCTCGCCGCCGCTCACAGCGCCGCGGCGCCCGTGCGCTGGGACGGCATCACGGTCCGGCCCGGCACAGCCAGGAGCAGGGTGGAGTGGGCGCTTCCGCTGATCGTGCTCAACCTGCTCTTCGCCGCGTTCGTCACCCTCCAGCTCGTCGTCCTCCTCGGCGGCTACGACAAGGTGATGGAGGAGACGGGCCTCAAGCCGGCGGAGTACGCCCGCCAGGGCTTCTGGCAGCTCCTGTGGGCCACGATGCTCACTCTGGTCGTCATCGCGCTCGCCCTGCGCCGGGCCCCGCGGGGAGGACCGGGGGACCGGACCCTCGTCCGCAGCGTCCTCGGTGCTCTGTGTGTGCTGACGCTCGTCGTCGTGGCGTCCGCGCTGCGCCGCATGGACCTCTACGTGGACGCCTTTGGGCTGACCCGGCTGAGGATCTCCGTGGCCGCTGTGGAGCTCTGGCTCGGTGTGGTGCTGGTCCTCATCCTGGCGGCCGGCGTCTTCGGAGCCAGGCTTCTGCCGCGTGCCGTCGCCGTGAGCGTGGCCGCAGGCGTGCTCGCCTTCGGGCTGGCCTCGCCCGACGGGCTGATCGCCGAACAGAACGTCACGATGTACCGCAGCGACAGGACGATCGACATCGACTACCTCAAGCGGCTCTCCGCGGACGCCGTCCCGGCCCTGAACACGCTGCCGGAACCGCTGAGGTCCTGTGCGCTGGAGAACCTCCAGCGCGATCTGGCGCGCCCTGCGGCTCCCTGGTACGCCACCAGCTGGGGCGAGGCCAGGGCGCGGGACATCCTCGAGAAGCAGCCGGTACTCAACCACGGGACCAGGTGCTACGAACTCGGCCGGGTCGCCGACGAGCGGCACGGTTACGAGGAGGACTCCTACGATCCGCACTGACCGGTGCCGTCCCGTTAACCGGACCGCGCGGCCCCAGGGTCCTGACCTCCAGACTCCCCGAAATCCGGACTCTCCGGCCCTCGGCTCTCTCCGGCCTTCGGATCTCTCCGGCCTTCGGATCTCTTCGGCCTTCGGATCTCTTCGGCCCTCAGATACCTCGGGTGTCCGGCGCCTCCGGCCCCAGATCCTCCGGCCCCAAGATCCGCGAGCCCCAGATCCTCGGGCGTCCGGATCGGTCCTTTTGCTCACAGGCCCCGCGTCCCCGCTCCCGGTCTGCTGTCTCGCCCCGGCCCGCCCTGACCACTGCCCGGCCGGATCGGCGAGCGATTCGGCCTCGCACCGGCAGGTCCCGCCACGGGCGCCTGGAAACCCTCCGGGCGCCCAGAGGGTTTCCAGTGCTTCGAAGTTCCCCTCGCGTAAGGGACGTTCACGCATCCGGCTGTGCGGTCCGGGGCGTTAGCGCCTGCGATGTGGTGGTCGAGGAGCTATTCCCTGGGCTGGTTCCGAACGGGGCGTGCGGACCGGTCCGGACCCTCTCCGCAAGGTGCTCCGTCGCTGTTCACGCGCTGTTCAGGTGCATCCCGACGCCTTGTGCGCCGTGGTTCGGAAGGCCGTCCTGGCTGGCCTGGAGGGTCACGCGCCGGGATGTGCGTACGCGAACCAGGGGACGAAGGCACCGGAGAGCCGGCCCGACACGATCTCGGCCCCCCGCTTCCGCCCCCCGCTTCCGCCCCCCGCTTCCGCCCCTCGCTCCGTCGGTGCCCGCGCTTCACCCCGTCGCGCGGAGTTCCGGCCACAGCCCGGCAGGTGCCGAAGGGCCGGACGGTGCCCCGGGGTGTTCTTGCCGTGCCCATCGGCGTAACCTGGCAGGCGCCATGCCGTACGAACCACCCACGCACACCGTCGAGCGCTCACTGCGCGCTACCTCCGGTGCCAGGACCGTCGCCGGTGTCGATGAGGTCGGACGCGGAGCGTGGGCCGGCCCCGTCACCGTGTGTGCGGCCGTCACCGGTCTCCGAAGACCCCCCGAGGGCCTCACCGACTCCAAGCTGATCACCCCCAAGCGCCGGGCGGAACTCGCCCCGATGCTGGAGAAGTGGGTCACGGCTTACGGTCTGGGGCATGCCTCACCCCTGGAGATCGACGACCTCGGCATGACGGCGGCACTCCGTCTCGCGGCCGTCAGGGCTCTCGAGTCCCTGCCCGTCCGGCCGGACGCCGTGATTCTCGACGGCAAGCACGACTACCTCGGACCACCCTGGAACGTCCGTACCGTGATCAAGGGTGACCAGTCCTGTATCGCCGTCGCGGCGGCCTCGGTGATCGCCAAGGTCCGCCGGGACACGATGATGGCCGAACTCGGTGCGGACACAGGGCAGTACGCAGACTTCGCCTTCGGTGCGAACGCCGGTTATCCGTCCCCGGTACACCGGGCCGCACTGGAGGAACGGGGGCCTACGCCTCACCACCGCCTCAGCTGGGCCTACCTCGACGCGCTGCCCAGGTGGCAGCACCTGAAGAAGGTCCGATTCTCCGCCGAGGCGGCGGCACTGGAAAGCGGGGGCCAGCTCGGCTTCGACTTCTGATCGCGCAGGCGCACCCACCCGCCGACGCCCCCGCGTCGGCTGTGACAGACAACCATTCATGCCTCTCATCCCCGAGGAGCCTCAGATTCCCGAGAGCGCCCAGGGTCCCCGCGTTACTCCGGCCGCCGGCCGCACCGCGCCGACCCCCCGTCCCGTACCCGGCCCGCGTTCCGCGGCCACACCGCGTCCCGGAAACCCCGGCCGCGGTCCCGCGAGGCCCGCGCCCCCGGCGCCGCGCCCGCACCCCGCCCCCGCTGCTCCCGCCCCTGCCGGGCGGAAGTCGTCGCAGGCGGACTCCACCACGCAGTTCCAGCTGATTCCGGCTTCTGCGGGCGGCGCGATCGACGCCGCCGACGAAGCCGTCGACCTGCTGCTCGACTCCGGTCGGGCACCGGGCGACATCCTGGTGCTCACCACCGGTGAGCACCACCCCTGGGCCGCCCACGAGCTCTCCTTCGGGGAGGCCCCGTACTGGGCCCAGCTCGACGCGGGGGACGACGTCTTCTTCGCCCAGGCGAAGAACGCCGACCGCTGCGCCTCCCGTTCCGTCGTCGTTGTCGCCGTCAACGGCGACCTCGACGACACGGCTGCCCGCACGCTGTCCGGCGTGCGGGAGCGTGCCGGTGCGCTGCTGATCGTGTGCGGAGACCCGCAGAAGATCAACTCCGCACTCGGCGCGGGAGTCTGAGCCGTACCTCGGTGGGTCCCGGCCGCCCGTGAGGGCGTTCGGGACCCGTCCCGTTTCAGCGGGCGGCACTCCGCCGCAGTGCCTCGGCGGCTCCGCCACCGGTGCGCAGCGGTACGGGATCATGGTCGATGGGCGTGTCCGCCAAGGCCGACGGCGTGGACGTCAGCGTGGGCCTGCGGCCGCCCCGGCCCTCCCCGAGGACCTGCCACCCTCCCCGCGTCAGGGTGATGTAGGCGCCGCAGCGCAGCCCGTGCAGCGTGCAGGCGTCCCTCAGCCCCCACATCCACGCACCGTCCTCCTCCGTCCAACGCTCGTCGCCTTCACGGCAGTAGAGGAGGACCGCTGTACGCACCGGGGTGCGGCGGCGCAGATCGTGCGGTATCACCCGGCGCAGGTGCGCCAGCAGGGCGTTGCGGAACTCCCAGCCGTCCGCGGCCACGTTGGGCCGCCGGGCGAAGGAAGCGCTGGCCGTGAGCCGTTCCTCGTGGTCGAGCACGGCTACCACCGCGGTGGCCGGGGCCGGCCGGTGCCGTGCGTGGAGGCCGCTGACGACCTCGCGTGGGCTGCGCAGGAGAGGTATGCCCGCCGCGGCCCACTCGGCCGGTTCGAGCATCCTGGCGACGTGGTTGACGGAGCCGGCGGACGCCGACAGTGAAGTGGCTGCGGACGGAGCGAATCCGAAGGTCACGGTCCTCCCTTCGCTACGCGCCCACGATGCGGGCAGGGTCGAGTGAGGGCGCGCCGCGGCACAGCCCTTCCGGGCCCGCGAAAAGACCGTGCGGGGAGCGACTCCAATTCTTCCTGTCGTATCGGCAGGCGGCAACGAGCAATTGGCGTGGGTGACGGGTATCTGACGGAATGACACGGATATCCCTGCCCGCTCGGCGGCGAACGAAGCCCTGCGTCAGGCCTGGACTGCGAGGACCAGCGGAAACACCCCCTCGGCACCCGCGCGCCGCAGCAGCCGCGCCGCGACGGCCAGGGTCCAGCCGGTGTCGGAGAGATCGTCCACGAGCAGGACGGGACCTCCCGCGGCCGTGATCGCCTCCGCGAGATCCGGCTCCACGACCAGGGTTTCGTGCAGTGTCTTCACCCGCTGTGCGCTGTTGGTCTGGGAGATCCGCAGGTCCTCGCTGCCCGGGGCGTAGGTGACCGTACCGAGCAGGGGCATCCGCCCGACCTCGGCGATACGGCTGCCGAGCGAGTGGACCAGCTGAGGCCTCCTGCGTGAGGCGACCGTGACGACACCGACTGGGCGTGGGGCCGCGTCCGGGGCCCCCGACGCCCAGCCTCCGGGGCCCTTCGCCCAGTCGCTGATGACCGTGACGACCGCGCTCGACACATCGTCGGGGACCTGGGTGTCCTGGGCCTGCGGCGCCAGCAGCGGACGGAGCCTGTTGCCCCAGCCGATGTCCGAGAGCCTGCCGAGGGCCCTGCCGGGACGGGCCACCTCGCCCGCCGGGATCCGGCCCTTCAGGTCGACCCCCACCGCCGAGAGTCCTGTGGGCCACATCTTGCGGGGCTCCACGTCCACACCCGGCCTGCCGAGCTCACCGCGTGCCCCGTCGAGGGCGGCCGTGGACACCTTGTCGTCGAAGCGCGGACCCGCGCAGTTGTCACAGCGCCCGCACGCGGTGGCCTCCTCGTCGTCCAACTGCCGCCGGAGGAACTCCATACGGCATCCGGTTCCGGACGCGTAGTCGCGCATGGACTGCTGCTCGGCAGCCCGCTGGCGTGCGACCCAGGCATAGCGCTCCGAGTCGTAGACCCACGGCTCGCCCGTGGAGATCCAGCCGCCCTTGACCCGCTTCACCGCGCCGTCGACGTCCAGCACCTTGAGCATCGTCTCGAGACGGGTACGCCGCAGATCCACCAGAGGCTCCATGGCGGGCAGCGACAGCGGCCGGCCGGCCTGGGCGAGGACATCGAGGGTCCGGCGGACCTGCTCCTCCGGAGGGAAGGCGACCGAGGCGAAGTACTGCCAGATGGCTTCGTCCTCCTTGCCCGGGAGCAGCAGGACCTCGGCGTGCTCGACCCCGCGCCCCGCTCGCCCGACCTGCTGGTAGTAGGCGATGGGTGAGGACGGTGATCCCACGTGTACGACGAAGCCGAGGTCGGGCTTGTCGAATCCCATGCCGAGCGCGGAGGTGGCGACCAGGGCCTTGACCCGGTTGGCCAGGAGATCGTCCTCGGCCTGCTGCCGGTCGGCGTTCTCCGTCCGTCCCGTGTACGAGGTGACCGGGTGCCCGCACTGGCGGAGGTAGGCGGTGATCTCCTCGGCGGCCGCGACCGTCAGTGTGTAGATGATTCCCGAGCCCGGAAGCTCCCCGAGATGGTCGCCCAGCCAGGCCAGCCGGTGAGCGGCGTTGGGGAGTTGCAGCACGCCGAGACTGAGACTCTCCCTGTCCAGCGGACCTCGCAGCACCAGCGCGTCCGTGCCGGCCCCCGTGCCGAGCTGCTCCGCGACGTCCGCGGTCACCCGCGCGTTGGCGGTGGCCGTGGTGGCGAGCACGGGCACACCCGCGGGAAGGTCGGCGAGCATGGTCCGCAGCCTCCGGTAATCAGGCCGGAAGTCGTGCCCCCAGTCGGAGATGCAGTGTGCCTCGTCGACCACCAGCAGGCCCGTCGCGGCGGCGAGGCGGGGCAGCACCTGGTCCCGGAAATCGGGGTTGTTGAGCCGCTCGGGGCTGCAGAACGAAGAGGGCTTTCAAATTCCAGGCGGATGTAGGTCCCTGACCTGTGGAAATGTGTGTTCGGGTGGGGGTTGGGGGCGAGCGGTCGTCCCAGAGGTCTCGCTCGGGTGGCGTGGGCTGGAGCCCCCTGTGTGGATTGTTGGGGGCCTGGGGTGGCGAGCCGCATCCCGCCGTTGGGTATGGCCGCGCCGGGCAGCCTTCCTGTACGCACGTTCGGCATTGCTTTTATGCTGGCGTCTCGGTAGCTTGTTGCCGTTATGCAGGACCGGGATCAAGTGCCGGGCCTGACGGCAACTGCCTCGACGGCCATGCGAGCGAATGTGTAGTTCGGTCGATACGTCGTTTTGTGGGCGGGCTTCCATCTACTTGCGGCGGCACTGACGCGTAGCGCGTTCTGTTGCCGCCTCTGAGGCATACGGTGAGGCAGGCAGTGGTCCATTCGTTTATCGCACACACGAGCCCTGGGCGTAGCAGGGTGTTTGCTCTGTGTAAGGATGGTGGTGATCGTTTGGAGGCGGTCACCACGCTGGGAGCGGGTGATCTTCACCTGACCGAGGAATTCGTCGCGAGTCTCAACGTCTTCCTGGCTGACCGGGATGACGCAGCTCTGCAAGCAGTGCTGGACCGCGTCCCGGGCCCGGTTGCCATGGCGGCGCGGCAGTACCTGAAGGAAAATTGTTCGGCGCCGGAGCTCGGGGCGTTCAACGGATACGGTCCGGTCGACGTGGTCCGCGGGGCGGTCTACTTCGGCGGCATCGACGACGAGCTTGAGGATTACCTCGATGGCGCCTACATGATCGGGCTCGGCATCCGTATGTCGAACGAGCGTGGTAATGACGGCGACATTGGGTGGGTGCTCCAGCTGCTCAGCGACGAGGTTACTGTGCCCGCCAGTGCTGAGCCGCGCACGTGGGCCCTTCCCGCGGAAGCGCAGCTTTTGCGGACTTGGACAAGCGAGCAGCCGCTTGCCGGCCTCGGTCCGGTCCGTGGTGCGCTGGAGGTAGCAGAGGCGGCGAGTGCAGAGGGTCGCTGGGTCAGGATTCACACATTGCTTCACAGCGATCTGGATGTCGAGTTCGAAGGAAGCGGGAGCTCGGAGTTCATCGTGGATGTCTTCGGCGCGCCGATCCCTCCATCGGAATTCGGAGAGTAGGCCGGCGCCCTTGCCGTGTCGTTCGTGGCGGAGTGAGGTCACCGCCACCCTGCTCTGGAGCAAGGCGCCGAACTCATCGTGGTCGGGGAACTCCTCGGTCACGACCACAGAGGCGTCACCGCCACCTTGTATACTCACGTCCTACGCAGCCTCCAGCGCCAGGCCATCGACACCAGCAGTGCGGCGCTCGGCCACCGGAAGACCACCGAGACGACCGGCTCCGACGGTGGCGAACCGCCACCCTGCGCCGCCCCCCGTCCGCTGACGATGCCGTCAACCCACGCCGAAGCCCCGCCAGAATACATCCGGCGGGGCTTCATATTCGCATTTGCGACCGCTATGTCTCACTGTGAACGAGCGCTGAAGGCTGTCGCCATAGCAAGACGCTTCGCCGAGGGCCGCGGTGGCCGATCCGGTCGCCACCGTAATGGTTCACCGAATTCGAATTAGTCTGCGTCATCGCCGTATCCCCGGCACGAAACGAGCCCGTGCAGAAATTCTGAAAACGAATTCGCGATTCGTCTCGGCACCCTGTCTTCGTCGACGTAAGAAATGGAAGGCTCACCGTTCGAACCGCACGAGGTGTAGTCGAACATCACGGTGTCATGCCCTCCGGAGGGGGTCAATCCGAATACTACACCAATCTCCGGATACCCCCATTCTGTGATCATTCCGGGTGACGTGACATCCACTCCGTACACGCCCCCCACCCCCCAGATCGCATCGATGCATACATGATCCGATGCCCACGACGTGGGAAATCTTGTGGGGAAACAGCGGTTGCTCAAAATGCCGCCGTTCTGGACAAACAGCAGGTCGACATAGGTCTTCGGTAGGCGGACCTGGAGCACGTCTTCGGCGCGTCGAATCATCTCGATATCTACCGGCGGGCCAACCCAGTCGGATTCTTCCGACATGTCGAAGGTCATGATTTGAAACTCCGCTCTAGCATATCGAGAAACCACCGGTGTGGCCGGTTTTTGCGTGAACAGACATGCTGACTAGCTGCATGACTCCACAATTCTGATGATGATTCCACGTCCACTTTCCCCTCCGGTAGGCCGCCGTGATGCCAGCCGCCTTGTCTGCTGCAGTAAAATCTCTGCTTCTGCTGCCGGTCAGGGTGATGACGACGTCTGGCGTATTCGGGTCCCTATGAGCACTGAAGTCCGGGAACCCCTGAGCATCGAACGGTACCCCGGTGACTGGATGGGTCTTCCCGGCGAGATGAGCGTTGATCGGTCCAACGGGAGTTCCACCTGTGGAACACGAGCATGCCGCAGTATGGCCGCGTACCGAGCCCCCGCAGTTGTGAACGAGGACCGGCGTCTGGCCAGCCAGCACATAGTACGTGTGTGTGTCGGTGATGGTCAGGTTGTGGACCGTCGCCACTGCACTGCGCCGGCGGACATTCGTGACCTCCACCGCAGTACCTTCCGCGGACTGGAGGTGCAGACCCGGGAACAGGTCCGTCGCACTGATCCAGATGCCGAGGGAGGGGACCCAGAATGGGTGACCATCAGTGGCGGTCACCGATACCTTTTTGGGGTGTCCGCCCTGCCGCTGTGTGAGTGTGATCTCGGCGAGTTTCTTCGTGCCTTTACCGATGATGGTGGCGGAGGCGGTCTGGACGGACTTCTTCCCCGTTTTGGGGTCGGTGGCGATTATCTTGTCGCCGACCTTGACCTTACTGATGGGCTTTTTGGTGCCATTGCTCATCAGGACCGGGGTCGATGGGACGAAGCTGTTGCCGGGGGTACAGGCTCCGGCATCGGGTCTACTGCGCTGTGCCGGCTTGGTGACCTGTGACGGTCTCGGCTTGGGGCGGGTCGCTGCGCTGGGCTTGGCGGAGGGCCGGGTGCGGGCCGCTGCCTTTCGGGCCGCGGCTCGTCGTGCCTGCTGGCGTCGGGCCTCTGCGCGCTGTGCTTCGGCGCGCTTGCGTGCGGCGGCCTGCCTGAGCGCCGCGCGCTTGTTTGCCGCAGCCTGTGCGGCGGCTCGCTTGGCCGCTCGAGCCTGGCGCGCTGCCATCTCCCGGGCCATCTTGCGTGCCGCTGCGGCCTCTGCCGCTGCACGACGAAGTGCCGCGAGGCGCCGAGCCCTTTCCTCAGCCTTCCGCTTTGCTTCGGCGGCCCTCCTGCGTGCTTCGGCGATGCGCCGCTGACGTTCCCGTTCCTGTCGTTCGCGCCACTGCTGCATCAGCCACTGCTGGAGCCAGGTGCCCAGCGCGTTGGCGCCTTCGCCTCTGTCGTGGCCGCGAGGCCCGTAGCCACCGCCGCCCTTGCCCTTGTTGTAGGAGAGGCCGTCGGGGTCGGAGAAGGTGGCGGGTGCGTTGTTGCTGTAGGCGTACGGGTTCATCGTGCTGGTGCGGCTGTAGTCGACCAGGGGGTCGACGGAGATGAAGCGGCCGGTGATGGGGTCGTAGTCGCGGGCGCCGAGCCGGGTGAGACCGGTATCGGGGTCGACGGTGCCGCCGACGAATCCGCGCATTCCTGGCCAAGTGGAGGGCTGGGCGCCTCGGTCCTCGCCGAATGGCATGGACTTGCGGCGGGTGACTCGCATGTCCGTGCTCGCCATGTCGACACTGGTAGTGGAGGTGCCGTGGTGGTCGGAGAGGAGTAGTTGGCGTCCGCCTCCGGTGGAGCGCACGGTGGTGGCTCCGTCGGGGTGTGGGTAGAAGCGTTCAGCGGACTTGGTCAGCCCGTCGGTCTTCAGGGTGACCTCTACCTCGCCGAGGTAGAGGGTTTTGGAACCGTCGGAGTCCGTGCGGACCAGCCGCTCACCGGAGGCGTCGTAGAGGAATCCGGTGGTCTTGGTGCCGCCGCCTTCGATCGGTTCGGTGACCTTGCGAAGTTGTCCTTCGACGTCCCATTCCAGGGTCTGGGTGGTCCCGTTGACCTGGCGGGTGGTGGTGTTGCCGGACTTGTCGTAGCCGAAGGTGCTGAGGTTGGTTCCCTGAGGGCCGGTGGACTTGGCCTGGGCGAGTGCGTTGGGGCCGCCGATGCCTGTTTTGCCGTAGGTGTAGGTGCGGGTGACGTTCTTGCTGGTGTCGCCGGTGGTGTCGTGTTCGGTGAGCTGGGTGCGGTTTCCGGCGTCGTCGAATGCGTAGGACTGCCAGTAGGGGTCGGGTCCGCCGACTGTGTCCTTCGAGGGGCCGGTGGAGCAGTCGTCGGTCTTGGCGGTCCAGGCCGAGCTCATCTGGCGGAGTTGGTCGTAGACGAAGCACTGGGTATCCGTCTTGCCCGCGTCCGCCGCTGCGCCGCCGGGGGTGTCGCTGACCTTGGTGACGTTGCCGGCTGCATCGTAGGAATACCGGGTATCCGTGATGCGTCCCGGTGTCACCGAGCGATCGAAGATCGACTGGGTCATCCGTCGAGTGAACTCGTCGTAGAAGTAGGTGCCGTACACCTTCTTCGTGGCGACACCGCTGTCGGTGCGCAGGATCTCACCGAACGCGGAGTACTGGACGTCGTTCAGGTAGGAGGCGGCGCCGCGGATGGAGATCGGCAGTCCATCGGAGTTGTACCAGAACGTGATGTGTTCGGCGGCAAGACCGCCTACGGCCGGGACGTCGGACCATTCCAGCTTGCCGGTGGCGGTGTACTTGTTCTTGTACGTGTAAGTGCCGCCGAAGCCGGTCTCCTCGGCCGGGATCGTGGTCGTCATGGCTGTTGGCCGGTAGGCGCTGTCGTAGGCCGTGACCTCGTCACGGTAGGCGTGGCCGTTGTCGTAGCGGATCGCCGCTGTGGGGAGTCCCTTGTAAATGCTGTCGTAGGTCCATTCCAGGCGCTTGGGGCCGTTGGCGCTCCCCTCGCGCAGCGAGGTCTGGCGACCGCCGTCGTCATAGGTGGGGACCAGGACGTTGCCGCGCGCGTCCTTCACCGAGATGACGTTGTCGGTGTTGTCGTACTTGGTCTCAGTGCGTCCGGAGTCCGGGTCGGTCGACGCGGTCTGGCGTCCACGGCTGTCGTACTCGAAGGTCGTGGAACCGGTGGGACCGGTGATCTTGGTGATCTGGTCGAGGGCGTCGTATTCGTAGGAGACGTCGCGCCACGCGCTGCGGTCCTGCTTGCTGTACTCACGGGTCCGGGCGAGGCGGCCCTCGGCGTCCATGAACTCGGTGGTGACGGTGCCGCCCTTCGGCGGCACGGTGGTGGTGGCGTCACCGTCGTGTTCGGTGGTGGTCCGGGTCTGCTCGACGCCGCGGGCGTAGGTGACGGTGTGCGTGGGCTGGCCCAGGCCGTTGTAGAACGTGCGGGTCTGGGAGGGGACCTCTTGGTCGCCTACGGTGAGAAGTGCGGAGGCGGGTTCCTGGTCGTTGAAGTAGCCGTCGTTCTCCTTCCACGGGCGCCCGGCGGAGTCGTAGAACGTGTCGTTGACGATGCGTCCCGCTCCTGCGAGGGCTTCGTCCTGCGTCTGCCGCTCGCGCAGCAGACCGTCCATGATCTCGTAGGAGACGGCGTATTCGCCGTTGTCCTTGAGCGCGCGGTTGGTGATGACGGTGGGGCCGTCGCGACGGACGGTGTAGTCGAAGCTGGCGTTGGGGGTCTGAGTGGCGGGGTCGCGGCCGATGTTCCAGACCTTCAGCAGACGGCCGAGCGGGTCGTACTGCATCGTGGAGGACTTGTCGTTGGCATCGGTCGTCTTGACCGGCAGTCCGCGTACGTTGTCGTACTCGGTCGTCTCGGTGTGGAGGAGTGGATCGGTGGTGACGGACTTGCTTGCCGGTACACGGGTGGCCGGGGTGATTGTGACGCTCGTCTTGCGGTTCTCCGCGTCCCAGGATGCGGTTTCGCGGCCGTGGATGTCGTATTCGGTCTTGTCGATGGTCAGATAGCCGGTGCCGTCGGAGTCCAGCTCCTGGACCTCGGTGGCGAGCCCCTTGGTGGGCGCGGCTCCGAATGCCTTGCCGTCGTACAGGGTGCGGGTGTCCTCGACGACTTCCCCGCTCGGGGAGTCACAGGAGCCCAGTTTCGTGAGGTCCCTGGACACCGACTCCAGCATGTGTGCCGTGGTGTTGCGGGCGTAGCTGATCTTGCTGCAGTAGCGCTTCCCACCCCGGGTGGTCTCGTCGACCTGCGTCGGCAGACCGTAGGTGTCGTAGGAGGTGACCTCCTTGGACGTCCGCCAGGTGTCGCCCTTGACCCGCTCGTGGGTCGTGACCGTCTCGGGGTTGCCCATCCACGCCTGCAGCGGGGTGGTCCCGGCTCGCTTGCGCTCGGCGGTCTTGACCGCCCAGGCGGTGGTGAGCGTGGCCGTGTCTATGGGGCCGCCGTCGGATTCATAGGTGATCTGCTCGCGCAGTTGTCCCCGGTGCTGGGGGAGGTCCAGGGCAGTTCCGCCGGAGCTGTCTTCCACCGACGCGGTGCGGGTGCCGGTGGGGAGTTTGTCTCCGTGCATGCCGCGGAAGTAGCGTTTCTCCGTCAGCTCCCCGACGTCGGTGCCGGTCCCGGTGCGGGTGCGTACCCGTTCGTAGCCGCGGTACTGCGACCAGGTGCGCTGCTTGCTCTCGGTGAACTCACGGTCGTCGTAGGCCCATGCCGGTGAGCCGATGAACTCGTAGGACGTGACCATGTCTGGGCTGTCGGTGACCAGGTCGTCTTCACGCACCTGGGTGGCCGTGTAGAGGTGGAACCAGTCCTGGATGGGTTTGGTGGCTCCCTTGGGCATCCAGTACTGCGGGTAGCAGCGCAGGGTGTTGGTCTCGGGGGAGGCGGGCATTTTGCGCGGGGCGAGCGCCGAGCATTCCCGCGGTGAGTAGGTGACGCCGATGCGTCCGCCCGTCTCGGTGTCGATGGCGTGGATGCGCATCCGGGAGAAGGGCGGCAGGCCCTCGACGCCGTCGACGCGGTTGTCCATCTGGGTGCCCGCGAAGCTCACCTTCGGCATGGACGCGGTGCCGCCGGCGCCGTACCCGGTGCGGGTGATGGACTCCAGCCACAGGGCGGGGGAGCTGCCGTCGCCGGTGGCCGGGTAGGACTGTTCCAGGGTCCAGGAGTCGGCGTCAGTCAGGGCGCTGCCGTCCAGCACCTGGGTGCTGATCTTCGTCAGGCGCTTCGTGGACCAGAACGTCGGGGAGTACTTGTCAGTGCACTTCGCACCGGACACGCACTCCTGGTCCAGGGGCGTGTCGGGCCAGTACTTGGCATTCGCGGTGGTCCGCTTGGACTCGGCACAGTCGAACGTGGATGTCGCTATGCAGCGCTCGGCGGTGGTGAAGGTGGTGCGTCCGGCAGGCAGAACACCGAAGAGGGCATCGCTGCGCAGTCCGTAGTCGATCCGCGCCAGGTCGGCGGAGCGCACGTAGGAGATCTGCTGGTCGGCCTTCATGTGCTGGCCGTAGAAATTGGTGCGCTTGTTCCACCACAGAGTCATGGCGTCGCCGAGCGGGTCGACGACGTAGTCCAGGTTCCAGCGGTACGCCTGCGCGCAGTCGGAGTCGGCGAACGCCGTTGCGTGGCAGGGTTCACCGGGGTGGTTACCGAAGACCGGGACCGTGAGTGCCGAGTTGGTGCGCTGGGTGGTGGCTCCGGGGAGCTTGTTCAGGCCGAAGCTGTACTGGACACCGTCGGTGCTGGTGATCAGCCAGTACTCGCCGTCCTTGGCGTCGTTGTCAGCGCCGGTGCGCCGCTCGACCCTGGTGCCGTCGTCGTCGGCGAGGCGCCATTCCTCCTTCGGGTTCTCCGTACTCGGTTCGTTCTTGACCAGTTCGGTGGTCTTGCCGTCCAGCGACATGACGACGTGGTCGGAGCCCCAGCACAGATCCGCGGTCTCACCCGAGTTGTTGGGTGCCTTGCCGTCGATTGCGGACTTGTCGTCAGAGCAGGGCTGGTACCGGCGTTCGACGAAGCCTGGTTCGTAGTCCCAGCCTTCCGCGATCCATGACGATTGCCCGTTGGTGGAGGCAGTACGCCCGTCGACCGACTGCGAGGAGTAGGACAGTTCCACCTCGGGCTCGGGGCCACCGGGTACTTCCGGTGATTCGATTCCGTAGGACCACGAGAATCCGCCTGCGGAGCTACCTCCTGACCAGTCGCCGGTCGGAGACAGCGAGGTCGCCTCGTGGCTACCGCCCGGGCCCGATGCGGCCGCCACCGCGGCCAGGACCATGGGGCCGCTGCCGGCGCTGCGGGCGTCTGTGGCCGTCAGCTCGACGGTGGCGCTCACGGTGTCAGTGGCCGGGTCGTTGTCCCCGCCCAGTTCGGTGCGCGTACGACATTGCGCCTTGTCAGGTGTGGTCAGCGCGCAGGCGGGAAGCTGGACAAGGCGGAGCCTGGAGCCGAAGTCGGCACCGTAAGTGTCCTTCACCGCGGTGTAGTCGACCTCGAGTTCGACCGCGCCGGTCAGAGCCTTCGCCTCGCTCGTGGCGGCCGGTGCTGCGGTGAGCAGCAAGCCTGTGACGCCCGCCTTACGGGCCGTCTTCTGATCCTGGATCTCGACCCGGGCCGCGCCTCCGACCGGGGCGGGTCGCGTGGTTCTCGCAGTCCGGGCGGCCTTTGCTGCCTTGACCGTCGGCTGGATCAGCCGCACAGGGCTGTGGTCGAGGGCCTCGACCGAACTTCCCAGTGAGTGGCTGCTGCCTGAACTCAGCTTAGGTGAAGGCGCCTTGCCGTCCTTCGATACATGGACGGAATAGGTGCCGGCCAGGTCGCGGTCCCTTGGGGGCGCCCACTTCGTAGTGGCGTCATTCCGCACAGATTTGCGTTCGGGATGAAGGGAACGGCCTGGGATGGATGGGTCGCGCTTCAAGTCCTCGAGTCGCAGCTTGCCGGTGCCCGCCGCGGCGGGATCGTCCGGTATGAAGCCGATGAACATGACGAGCAGCACTGCGATGGGTATGGATCTGCGCCAATGGCCAATGTGGCGCATGTAGTTGAGCACGTGTTGCATTATTTGAACCTACTTGCGAAGCGATGGGAACGCGTTAACGAGGGAGAGTAAACACGGGTTAAAGTTCACAGCCAACCCAAGGGATCTTCACAGGGAGTCCCAAACACACGCAGGAACGGGCGAACGTGCCGAAGATATGTACGCGAAGATGGGCTCCCGCGAGCCGAGTGGGCCGCGGCGCCCTTGCGATCGTGATCGCCGGGGGTTCGCTTGGACTCCTGCCGTTGGGCCTCCACTCGGCTGACGCTGCCACCAGCCCCACCAACTCAGCACCTACGTCCGAGCGCGGCGCGCTCGAAGCCGCACGCTTGTCCGGAGAGCCGGTCGAGATCGTGTCCGAGCGCTCGGAGACGAGCGAGACCCATGCCCTGCCGAACGGAAACCTGCGCCGCACGCAGCACACCATGCCGGTCCGGGTAAAGCGCGAAGGCACGTGGGAGACCGTCGATACCACCCTCGCCAGGGTCAGCGGCCGCGTCAGCCCCAAGGCCGCAGCCGGACACGTGACCTTCTCCGCGGGGGGAGACGGCCCCCTGGTGGCACTCACCGACCAGGGGCGGTCGGTCTCGTTGAGCTGGCCTGATCCGCTGCCCGTCCCGCTGCTCGAAGGATCGACCGCGACGTACCGCGAGGTCCTGCCGGGCGTGGACCTGGCCGTTGCCGCGAGCGTCGACGGGTTCAGTCAGGCCCTGATCGTCAAGAGTGCGGAGGCGGCCGCGAACCCTGAACTCGACACCATCGATTTCGGCCTCAAGACCGAGGGCCTCTCCCTCAAGCAAGACCCCGACGCGGGCAACCTCACGGCGGTGAACCCCGCCGGTCAAACGGTATTCGCCACATCGACGGCCCGCATGTGGGACTCCTCCGGAACAGAACCGGCCCCTCCCTCCGCGAGGTCCCAGGCTGCCTCCACGGCGACAGCCGAAGCGCCGACGGACCTGACGCCAGGCACCAACAGCAGCAGCGTGGGCGTCGACTTCACCCACGACCAGTTGACGCTCACACCTGACCAGGACCTGCTGACCTCGCCCGATACGACGTACCCGGTCTATATCGACCCCCGCATGACCGGAACCCGGCTCGCGTGGACCATCGCCTACAAACCCCACCCCAACGACAGCTACTGGAACGGCACCGGCTGGAGCGGCGGGACCACCACCGAGGCACGCGTCGGCTACGAGTCCTCCACAGGAGGCACCGCACGGTCGTTCTTCCGCGTCGAGTCCAAGTTCCTGGCCGGCGTCAAAGTCATCGACGCGCAGTTCCAGATCACCGAAACACACTCCTGGTCCTGCACCGCCAAACCGGTCGAGCTCTACGTGACCGGCCCCATCAGCTCAGCCACCACCTGGACGAAGCAGCCCACCTGGTCCACCCGCCAGGACAGCCGCAACTACGCCCACGGCAACGAGACGCACGGATGCCCCGACAAGGCCGTCGACTTCACCGCCAAGGACGCCGCGGTCAAGGCAGCGGCAGCAAAGTCACCTAACATCACCTTCGGTCTCCGCGCGCCCAAGAGCGCCGAAGACGCAAAGGACGAGTACAGCTGGAAGAAGTTCAAGCCCGACGCAAAGCTCATCGTCGAGTTCAACCGCCGGCCGGAAGCACCCTGGGCTCTGGACACCATCCCCAGCACCAAGGTCAGCAGCACCGAGTGCGGCAACGGATCGTCCTACATCACCCTGGGCAACACCGATGTGACTCTGAACGCGCAGGTATGGGACCGTGACGGCGGCGACGTCAACGTCCAGTTCCACCTCTGGCCAACGGGCAAGCACGACGTCAGCCCAGGCATCATCTTCAACCAAACGGTACGCAAGACCGTCCTCGCCAGCGACTCCAAAGGCGTGCGGGCCAGCATCGCTGTGCCCAAAAAACTCCTCACAGACAACATCGGAGCAAGCGCAGGACAATTCTCATGGAAGGCGCAGGCCGAGGACGTCGGAGACTCCGCCTTCGCCTCCGACTGGACACCCACGACAGGGGCCAACGGCTGCCGCTTCGGCTTCGACCCGACAGCTCCGTCCAAGATGCCGACCGTGAAGTCGGTCAACGACCTCTACCCCGAGGACACCGAGGGCGCCCTGGCCCGCACAGAAGGCGAATTCACCTTCGGCGCAGCAGGCGAGAAGGACATCGCCGAATACCGCTGGAGCCTGGACCGCACCCCGCCCAGCACCGTCGCCAAACCGGCAACCATCGGCGGTGATGCATCGGCCAAGCTGACCCCACTCACCCCGGGCCCCCACACCCTGTACGTTCAGGCCGTCGACGTAGGCAAGAACTTCGGTCCCGTCTACCCCTACAAGTTCTACGCAAAGAGCCCAGGCGTCGTCGACAAACCGGGTGACGTCAACGGCGACGGCATGCCCGACCTCTTCGCAGTCAACGCAAGCAGCGATCTCCACCTGTATGGCGGCACCGGGAACGGCGCCCTGTCAGTCACGACACCTGTCGTCGCGAACGGCAGTTGGGCGGGCTCCTTGCTCACCCACCGAGGTGACTGGACCGAGGACCTCTATGAGGATCTCGTCGCACGCAAGTCGGACGGCAGCCTTTGGCTCTACCCGAACGACGGACAGGGCGCGTTCACCGAGGACACCAAACGACAGGTCTACTTCTTCGAGGACTCCGAGACCGGCCTCACCCTCGATCCCGCCACGATCAAGCAAATAGTGTCAGTAGGGGACATCACCCCGAGTGAAGAGAGCAACAACCCCGACTTCGTGGCCGTGATCGGCGACCAGCTCTGGTTCCTGCCCGGCTACTCCAGCGGCAGCATCCAGGCCGGCTACCCCATCGGTTCCTCGGGCTGGGGCGCAATGCAACTCGCCACCGCAGGCGATGTTGACGGCGACGGATTCACTGATCTGATCGCCCGACACACCATCACCGGCGAGCTCTGGCTCTACCACGGCAAGAGCAACGGCGACGCGGACGGCGACGGAATACCCGACGGGGGCACTGATCCGTCCTCTCTGGGAGCAGGACCCAGCCGGACTGCTTACGCCACCGGGTGGACAACATCCGCTCGCCCTTTGATTGCTGGCTCCGGTGATTCCAATGGCGATGGCATCGGCGACCTCTGGACCACCACCGCCAACACCAGCGCGGGCCTTGAGTTCTTCCCGGGCCGCAAGACGGGCCTCCTCCAACCACCGACAGTAGTCGGTACCGGCGGCTGGCAGGCCATCAAGATCATCTCTTAGCCGAAAACTACTCGCCGCCGGCTCGCTGTAACGACACCACCATCACAGCGAGCCGGCCTCTTCACGCACCGGAGATAGCAGTTAGACACCGAGCTCCGGGCTACACCCCTGGGAGGGCATTCAAATTCCAGGCGGATGTGGAGCCCTGACCTGCGTAAACGTGATGTTCGGGGGTGGGTGTGGCGGGAGGGTCGGTCTCGTCCGTCCTCGATCGGCGTGTGCCGGTGGACTGTTTGTGAGCGGGTGGTGACACGGGGTGGAGTCGTCGATTGTCGGTGGTATCGGGTTGCATGGGGGTATGGACACCCTGGAACTGCGCACTGAAGCCGACACCGTCCTCGCTGAGCTGGTCGGTGCCCCTGCGGGGTCTGCGCGGCTGCGGGAGGATCAGTGGCAGGCGGTGGCGGCCCTGGTGGAGGAGCGTCGTCGGGCGTTGGTGGTGCAGCGCACCGGGTGGGGGAAGTCGGCAGTGTATTTCGTGGCCACTGCTCTGCTGCGGCGGCGTGGTGCCGGCCCGACGGTGATTATTTCGCCGTTGTTGGCGTTGATGCGTAACCAGGTCGAGGCGGCGGCGCGGGCGGGAATTCAGGCGCGCACGATCAACTCGGCTAATCCGGAGGAGTGGGAGACGATCTACGGTGAGGTGGAGCGCGGGGAGACCGACGTTCTCCTCGTGAGCCCGGAGCGTCTCAATTCCGTGGACTTTCGTGATCAGGTGCTGCCGAAGCTCGCGGCGACGACCGGGCTTTTGGTGGTCGATGAGGCGCACTGCATCTCCGACTGGGGGCACGATTTCCGGCCGGACTACCGGCGGCTGCGCACCATGCTGGCGGAACTCCCGGCAGGCGTTCCGGTGCTTGCCACGACGGCCACGGCGAATGCTCGGGTGACTGCGGATGTGGCGGAGCAATTGGGAACCGGCGGCAAGGACGCTCTGGTGTTGCGGGGGCCGCTGGACCGGGAAAGTCTGCGCCTGGGGGTGCTGGAGTTGCCGAATGCGGCGCACCGGCTTGCGTGGCTGGGGGAGCGGCTTGGGGATCTGCAGGGTTCGGGGATCATCTACACGCTGACGGTGGCGGCGGCGGAAGAGGTCGCGGCATTCCTGCGGCAACGCGGATATCCGGTGGCTTCCTACACGGGAAAGACGGAAAACGTCGACCGGTTGCAGGCCGAAGAGGATCTGCTGGCCAACCGGGTCAAGGCCCTGGTCGCCACATCCGCACTCGGCATGGGTTTCGACAAGCCGGACCTCGGCTTCGTGGTCCACCTGGGCTCGCCCTCGTCGCCGATTGCCTATTACCAGCAGGTGGGGCGTGCTGGGCGTGGTGTGGATCATGCGGATGTTTTGCTGCTGCCGGGGCGGGAGGACGAGGCGATCTGGGCGTATTTCGCTTCGGTGGGTTTCCCGCCCGAGGAGCAGGTGCGGCGCACTCTGGATGTCCTTGAGAGTGCGGGGCGTCCGTTGTCGCTGCCGGCCCTGGAGCCTTTGGTGGATCTTCGCCGCTCGCGTCTGGAGACGATGCTGAAGGTCCTGGACGTGGACGGGGCGGTCAAGCGTGTGAAGGGCGGCTGGACTGCCACAGGGCAGCCGTGGGCGTATGACGCGGAGCGGTACGCCTGGGTTGCGAAGCAGCGGGCCGCGGAGCAGCAGGCCATGCGGGACTACGTGGCGACCAGTGGCTGCCGCATGGAGTTCCTGCAGCGGCAGCTCGATGACGAGAAGGCGGTCCCGTGCGGTCGCTGCGACAACTGCGCCGGTCCATGGCTGGATCCCGCAGTCTCGTCCTCGGCGCTCGCGGCGGCGACGGGGGAGCTGGACCGGCCGGGGGTCGAGGTCGAGCCCCGCAAGATGTGGCCGACCGGCCTCGCCGCGGTCGGCATGGACCTCAAGGGACGCATCCCAGCGGGACAGCAGGCCGTCACGGGGCGGGGGCTGGGCAGATTGTCGGACATCGGCTGGGGCAACCGGCTGCGCCCACTCCTGTCCGCTCAGGCAGCAGACGGGCCTGTTCCGGACGACGTGTTGAACGCTGTGGTGACGGTGCTGGCGGACTGGGCCCGTTCACCGGGCGGCTGGGCCAGCGGTACGCCTGACGCGGTGGCCCGACCCGTCGGCGTCGTGGCCATGCCGTCTCGCACCCGCCCGCAGCTGGTCGGCTCCCTGGCCGAGGGAGTGGCCAGGGTCGGCCGGCTCCCCCTCCTGGGCAGCCTCGCCTACACCCCGCGCGCCGACGAACACACCGCACACCGCAGCAACTCCGCCCAACGGCTACGCGCGCTCGCAGACTCGTTCACCGTTCCCGACGAACTCGCCACCGCCTTGGCCGCCACTCCGGGCCCGGTCCTACTCGTCGACGACTACACCGACTCCGGCTGGACCCTCGCGGTGGGCGCACGCTTCCTGCGCCAGAACGGAGCCGACCAAGTACTCCCGCTTGTTCTGGCGCTCGCCGGATAGCCGCTATGTGGACTCTCGGAGATTGCTGCTGCGGAGGGCCGGACTTCGACCTTGGGCTCCACACTCGTAATGAAGCGGACCTGTGAGAGGTTGAGCCCTTCCCAGGGCATTCGGGTGTGACCATCCAGCTCGGTGTGGCTGGCGGAACACCTCCGCGTACGCGGAGCGAACCCGGGCCGGTACGTCGAGGACGACATGCACGGCGGAACATCTCCGCGCATGCGGAGATCGTCAATAGGGCGGGACCTTCCTCCTGCAAATATTCGAACAACTGTAGGCGTCACGTCTTGGGGTGGCTACGATCGCTGTCGATCGGTGGTGTCCGCTGCGGGTGCTTGCTGGGCAGCGCTGGCCAGTTGCTGACCGGTTCGGGATCATTCGGGAGGTGGTCGCCGATCGTGCGAGTGCCCGTACTAGCCTTGGTCGCGCGGAGGAGTTTTCGTGTCTCGGGCTCCGCGAGGCCAGTTAGCCCTGTGGGCCTTGCGCACGCTGCGGCTCAGGAGCGGAAGACGGTTCATGACAGGTGATCTGCACCTGCATCCGGTGGTCCATGGCTTGCGGTGACGAGGAGTGCGTGCAAGCCCCGCTGGGGCGGTTGTCAGTCCGGGACGAGAGCGGGTTGGTTCATGGCGATCACGGCACGGGAGCCTGTGGATGTGGTCGCGGGGGCGCTGGCTCCGGGTGACCTCTTGCCCCGCGAGTCGAAGCTGGCTGTTGCCGAAGTTTTCGGGGCGCAGGTAGTTGTGGCCTACCGGTATGAAGCGCGAGAGCGTGAGCGACGGGCAGCTGTGGGGATGCCGCCGCTGGTGCGGCTGGATGCGCTGAATCTCCTGATGGCTCTTCCTGTTGGGGAGTCGGTTCCTGCTCGATCTTTGAGTGAGAGGGAACGGCGGGCGTTGAAATGCCTACCGGCGGGTGCGGTGGTCCGTCGGGGTGGCCTGATCATCAGGCAGGCGATTCATCCGGTGCATATCGACATGGTCTTTGTGCCGGGGCGTAGCTGGGAGTCGGCTATGGAGCGGGCCGAGCGGTTTACTCCTTTTGCTGCTCGTTCGGTCGTGGTGGATGGTGTGCTGCGGCGTAGGGATGATGCTGTGATGCGCGCGGATTTCTTCGGCATCGGACTGTACGTGGCGCGGGATGATGGGGTGGAGGCCGTGGTTTCCCCCCGTCCGTTCGTGCGTAGACGCCATACCGTCGCCGGATGGAAGTTCCTGGAGGATGTCTACCGGCAGCTTCCCTGAGTGTTCAGCACGCAGCTTGCTACGGAGCGACGGGTAGCGTCGCCCACGCTTTGAGCGGTGGGGGTACTTGGAATCCGGACTTGGGGTGCGCGCCTAGTCCGATGCGCTGGTTTTCCAACGCGTAGCGATCGACTGCTGCGGCGCATTTGCTGCGCCACCACGTTTTGCGCTCGTTGCCGACGCGGTAGCTTGCCATTTCGCTGACCCAGCTGCTCCAGGTGAGGAGGGTGTGGTTATCGGCCTCACGTCGCGTTTCGCCGTCGGGCAGGGCGAAGCGGTCGAGGCCGCGCCCGTCGCACTCGTCGCAGTCGCATGTCGCGGGGTCCACGTTGGCGTAGAGCTTGGACAGGGACTCGGCACCTTTGAAGCACATCAGCTCGGGCATAAGTGCGTGTGGGTAGGTGGGGCCGCCACCTCGCTTGCCGGTCCGGGCCGTCTCGTCGGGCGGGATCGCGTGGCGGAGCGAGCTCTGGACGCCGATGCCGGCACAGAGGGCGCCATGCGCCATGACGTCGAGCGCTGCGAGATCCGTGCGCAGAAGCGACATATGTTCGACCTCGGTAAACAGCCTGCGCAAGTTGGCGGGGACGTCCTTCGTCTGTTCCAGTGGGTCGAACTGGCGGAAGAGGATGACGGCCTTGGGGTGGTGGATCTTCGAGCAGACCGCGATGAGTTGACCGATGTTCTCTTGGTTGAGCCACGTCACGTCGATCGGGAGAGAGACCAGGGTGTCTGCGCGCTCGATTCGGTTTGCTTCCCGCATCACGGCCTTCAGCGCCCTGGAGCTGGCCGGCGGGATGTATCCGGTCGGAGTCAGTGCTGCGCTCGCCCCTCGGGCCTTTTGGAAGGTGAGGGAGTCGTCCACGGACGCGAACAGCTCGTCAGGAGGGGCCATGAACGGTTCTTCTGCCGTGGCCGTGTGGGTGGCGTAAGGGGCGCTGTCGATCAGCAGGGTTCCCTTGTAGCCGGCAGCGGTGCGGAGCTGGAAGGCTCGCGCATCGGCCTTGGGCCCGGTCATGACCACCCCGCTGAGATCGTCGTCGAGTGCGTGGCGGGGACGCGGGATGTTGATGGCGTTCTCGTGGAGCAGGACGCGCCCCTGCAGGAGCGGCACAGCTGCAACGGTGCGGTCGAGAGTCCTGGCGGCAGGCGGTTGCTGCCTCGGGTCTGGGGTGTTGCTCATGAATCACCTCGCTGGAGAGTCCGGCACGTCCTTGTGTCCGGACGGAGAGGAAGCGCACAAGTAGATCTCGTGGAACTCCTCACGACCCAGGCCCGCCAGGTGAGCGGTCTCGATCGCACTGAGGTGGAGCTGCTCCTCAAGTCGGGTGACGACTTGAGTAAAGTGGCGCGGAATTTCGCGCCGGATCGTGGTCGGTTCGTTGGTTCGGTAGCCGAGAGCGGACAGCTCGACCATCAGCGTGCGGTATTGCCATTCGCTGATGACTCCCAGGTCCATGGCTCGTCTGATCAGAGCGGCCATTGACACCCCCCACCGGCCTTTGAGGTCGATGAGTCGGGCAACATCGATGCTGGGCTTCAGTTCAGGCAGGATCACCTCGTGAGGCATCAGGAACTCAGAGGCGAACCGATCGGCCTGGGCCTCTTGCACACGGCTCTCGCCGGGCTCGCGGTGCATCACCAGGTGGCCCAGCTCATGCGCGAGGCTGAAGCGTGAACGATCGGCGGGCCCAGCGGAGTTCAATAGAATCAGCGGTGCCTTGCCCGCCGGCCACTGGCTTACGGCGTCAAGTTCCGTGGTGCCCAGGTCGCGGACCACGACCAGTGCACCGGCATCCTCGAGCAGAGCGACCAGGTCGTCGATGGGCCCAGGGGGAACATTCCACTCGTCGCGTACCGTCTCCGCCGCATCTGCAGGAGTATCGAAATCGTTGACTTCGATGGGCCTGAACAGAGTGTTGCGACGGAGGGCCGCGGCTCGTGTCACCGATTCGACCTGCATACGGGTAAGTGCCAGCGTCGCGTGGATCCGACGTAGTGCGGGGGCGCCCATGGAGGCGCGCTTGCGGTGGTGTACCAGCCCGACGCCTGTCCCGGTCGCTTCGACATCCCGGCACAGCATTTGGGCGGTGAAGCCAAGTGCGGAAGCGAAGAGGTGGAGCCGATCGCCCCGGACCGGGATGCGCCCGGCTTCGGCCCGGCTTACGTACCCCTGCGTGATGCGGTTGCCCTCCACACGCGACATCTCTGCAGCGAGATCGGCCTGGGTCCAACCGCGGGAATCGCGGGCCAGCGCGAGCATGGCTGGTTCTGCGATCAAGTTTGCCTGGTCACTCACGAGCCACCTCCCGTCTTGACCGACTCAACACCACTGAGGATACACGGTTTTATCCCTCAAAATATTCCTGTTGCGATCCGCGGGTTGTCTGGTCCTCAGGGATGCCACGCCGCACTGACATCCCAAGGGCACGCTCTTCGGACGATTTTGATGAATTCGTGTCGTGAGGTCCTCGATGTGAAGTCGTGGCAGTCCGGGCGCCGCCGCCTATGGCGGCACCGACCAGGGCATCAGGGGTGTGAGTGCGAGTCGCGACGACCCGGCTCGCGCCACGCCTTCCCGGGGTCGGCCTCGAGTCGGCGTGGAGTTGAACCGCCATGCGACGGGCGCTTCGTCTCGGGTCCGCAGGGGTAACTCATCCGGCATGCAAGATCCTCATGTGGCGGTGGCGGCTCGGCTGCGTTCGGGCAGGCGAGCCTTGCGGGCTGTGGACTACTTGCGTGTGTCGACGAAGGAGCAGGCCAAGGGCCACGGCATCGCGTACTCGGGCAAGAAGACGGCCCGGCATATCAGCCAGAAGGGTTGGGAGCACGTCGGCACGTTCGTGGACGAGGGAGTGTCCGGGGCTTTGGAATCACGCCAACGCCCTGCTCTCCGACGCCTTATGGAGCAGGCGTGGAAGGTTCCACGGCCGTTCGACATCGTCGTCGTGAACGAGGGCCGTGCCATCGGCCGCACCGGACGTGCCTTTTGGAGGTGGGTCTGGGAACTCCAAGAGATCGGCATCTTCGTTGCCGTGGTCAAGCGGGACTACGACAACAGCACTCCCGAGGGGGAGAGCAAGATGCGGAAGGATGCCGATTACGCCGAGGACGAGCGGGAGATCATTCGCGAGCGGACCCAAGGAGGCATCCAGGAGAAGGCCGAGAGCGGCGGCTACACCGGGGGCAAGGTCCCTTACGGCTACCGCGTCCGGGCGGGCCGCCTCGTCCTGGATGAGTGTCGTGCGGGTAGGGACTGCGCGGCGAAGCACGAGGCGTGCGCGTTGCGGCGGGGGCGGAGGCTGTACGTCGCCTTGCGAGACTGGGGCCAGGCGGCGGTCGTGCTGAACACGGAGGGCCATACGAGGCGGGACGGCGGGCCGTGGGGCGGCCAGAGCCTGCGCCAGCAGGTGCTCAGCCCCATCGTCCTGGAAGCACGGCAGGTGTTCCGTGGCTCCGGGGGAGTGAAGCGAGACCACGACGGGCGGCCGGTGAACGGCGATCCGGTGGTCATCCCCCTGCCCCCGGTCTTCACTCCCGCCGAGGTCGAGGAACTCCGGGCCGCCACCAAGCACCCGGTCCGTACAGTGCAGAAGGACCGTGTCTATACCCTCAGCGGCCGGATCGTCAGCCCCTGCGGCAAGCGCTACATCGGCGGCGGAACGATCCTTCGGACAAAGGCGTACCGGTGCCAAGGCCGGAGCAAGGCATACGTAGGCGCGCCCACCTGCTCCTGCCCCTACCTGGCTGCTGATCTGGTCGAGGAGCAGACCTGGAGAAGAGTCAAGATGCTCCTCGGCGACGCGGACCGACTCAGCACCACGGCTGGCTGTCAGTCCGAGGCAGCAGCCGGCCAGTGTGACGGCTCGGGGGAGCGCAGGGTCGAACTCGACCGGCAGATCAGGATCCACAGGCAGGCCGTCACCATCGCCCTCGGCGTGGCCGCGAAGGAGGTCGCCGCGCGCGATCTGTGCCTGAAGGAGTCGGAGAAGGCGGTGGAGCGGCAGATCGCGCCACTGCAGGCGGAACTCGACGTGCTGCTCGATTCCCGGAGAGAGCTGAAAGCACGGCTGGCGGAATCCGATCTGGCACGAGAGCGGTCCGCTCAGCTCGTCGAGCTTGCAGCCACGGTCCACCGGATGTGGAACCACCTTCCGCTGGAGCGTCAGAAGGAGCTCATGGCCGAGCTCGAGGTTGAGGTGACCTTCCTTGGGTCACCTCGGCGGGGGCGCAACGGGCAGCCGTGTGCACTGGCGGCGTGGTTCACCGAGAGGCACCTGCTGGTCCCGCTGCTGACCGATGAGGGCTGGACGATCATCGAGCCGATGATCACTCACAGGCCCCGAGGAGTCAGCCCCCGGCTGGTGATGACCGGAATCCTCTACAAGGCCCGCACGGGCACATCCTGGAGCGCTCTCCCTGATCTGTTCGGCTGCCCCTCGACGTTGCGGACCTATGCGGCACGCTGGCGCGAGTCCGGCTTCTGGGAGGACGCCATGCGATCCCTCGCGGCTGCCGAGGGCACACCACTGCCTGCATCAACTGAATCAACTGAGCAGAAGACCCGGATCGGATGTTCCGTAGAGCCGCGGAAGCTGCTGAACAGCGCTCAACGGGGGAGCCTCAATATTTCACTGCCGGACCACGGTAGGGGGAGGGCGTTCAGGTTTCGGATGGAGCTGTAGCCGTGGTCCATGTAGACGGGGCGTAGGAGGATGGTGTCCCGCCGAGTGGTGTAGCCGGTCGAGCGATGGGATCACGCGAGCATACGTTCTGGGCGTGCACCACTACGTCAAGGTGCTCCCTGAACGATCCGGCGTCTGCCTACCTCCGCACTGCGGGCGAGGCCACAGGACGTCCTTGTTGGCCGGACGCCGACGGGCGGCCAACAAGGACGATCGTTTCGGCGAAAGCGGCCTTGATCGCGCGTCGCGCGGCAGGACGCCGGCGTACACATGAACATCAGTACGGGGGGATGGCGCCGTCCGAACAAGGTTGTCTTTACTTCCCCGAGGGCTGGGTGGGCACCGTCCTGCGGTCTGCCAGCAGTCGTATGCTCACTTTCCGCGGCGACGTGCAACTGAATTGAAAGGAGGGCGCGGTGACAAAACCCGGTACCGTGCCGCCGGATGAGCCGGACACGCCAGCGGTTGTGGCTTCCGGCAGTCGCAGCATTGCCGCTGGCGGCGGCATCGGCCTCGCGGTGACGGGCAACCACAACGTTGTCCACCAGTACTTGTTCTTCGGTGACGGGCGTCCGGCGGTCTCGATGGGCGGGGAAGACTGTGATCCACCCCCGGTCGGGGTGAAGGCCGTCGTTCCGGTGCTGATCGGTCTGGTCAATTGGGTTGGACAGGCTGTTTCGACGCATCCCGGTCGCCGCCTGGTGCGGTCCTACGCAGAGCAAGCGCTGCAGCAGATCGGTGCCCCAGACTTGGTGGCCTACGGTGAGGAGCAGAGCAACGGGGAGACGTTGCTTTTGATCACGGGATCTGGGGATCTGCGCGAAGTAGGGGCCCGCCTGCTGCCCGCACTGGACCGCTTGATGGAAGAGGACTGGTCCCATACGATTGCCAGGCCCAGTTATCTCCTTCCGCAGCTGCGGCTTGTCCTTCACATGGGATTTGGTGAATACGACGGCTCGCACATCGCCAGCCCGTCCTTCGTCCAAGCCTTGCAGGCACATGCCCGGACAACGGCGCTCAACGACGCGTACGCAGGCGATGCCGCCGGTGTCGTGGCTCTGGTAACGAACGAGGCATATGACGCCGAGATCTACGGCCAGCGCAGCGGGAGCGTCCAGCGTTGGATTCCCTTCTCCCAGGAAGTAGAGGGCGCGAGTCCGATGCGTTTCTGGTCCCGCGGTGCGCTGGGCACCAGAGTGGCCGATCGGGGCTGAGGAAGTGCGGCCACGTGCCTGGCGTCTCGGTTAGGCTGCCGCCACAGATCATCGGACATGTGAGGTGTTGAGATGACGGGCTGGCATCGGGGCGTGCTGTGGGTGGTGGCGGTCGCAGCCGGTCTGACCTGCGTGGGGCTGGCATTGATGTTGTGGCTTAAAGATCTTGGCGCGGCGGGCACTACGGCGGGCCTTGCTGCCGATACCGCCACCCTTGTCATGACTGTCTTTGCCGTCCGTGGCTTGCTGCTGCAGTCCGCGCAGCAGGCCACACAGGGGGTCACTGCGTCCGGTGCAGGTTCCGTTGCCGCCGGCGGCAGCATCGGCAGAGCCGTCACAGGCAACCGAAACCAACTGCCGGGCGCGCCGCACTCTTCTCTCCCAACGTCAGTGGCCCCGACCGGGGCTGTGGAGGCGTCCGGCCCGAAGTCGGTGTCGGCCGGCGGTTCCATCGGTGAGGCGGTCACAGGAGACGGCAACAGCACGTGAAAGTCTGGTGGAGCCGTTTCGGTTTCCGGCCGCGCAACGATGCCTCGCTCGGCTCGCACCAGACTTCGGCCGTACCAGGCACAGTGTCGGCGGCGGGTGAAGGAGCCATAGCGATCGCCGGGTCTGCCGAGATTGTCGTGTCCGGGCACGGCAACACCGTGGTCAAGGCCCAGCTGTTGCCTGATGAGCGGGTAACGCTGGATGACCTGGCCGCCGCAGGTCGAGCCCGCATGGTGCAGCGCTGGCACGCGGCCGGTGTCCCCATTGCGGTGGCAGCCGAATTCGCTGACAGCCTGCAGCTGGGAGCCCTGTCCACGGCGGTAGCGGCAACCCTGCCTGAGGCCGGTGTTGTAGTTCTGGAGGGCGACTTCGGAGCGGGTAAATCGCTGGCCGCCGAGCGGCAGCACCAGCAGGACATCGCCGCAGCGCGTGCCGACGCGCAGGCCCCCATTCCAGTTCACCTCGTTGCTCAGCACATTTCGGGCAACGTGATTGACGCGGCCAGTCGCATGGCACGCGCGCTCGGAGATCCTGCCGCACGCGGTGTTGCGCTGGTGGTGGACGGGCTGGATGAGCCCGGTCCGATCCGCGGTAAAGAGCTGCTGGACCAAGCCCTCAGCTGGACCGCGTCTGCGACCAATGGGCGTTGGCGCATCATGGGCACTGCCCGTCCCGGCCTGGAGATGGACACTGAGGTGCGCAGGGTCGTGCCAGAGCTGACCGAGGAAGAAGCGGCAGCGCTGATGGACCGGCTCGGCGGAAGCGGCCTCGCGGTACACAGCCAATCGAGAATGGTGCGCAGCGTGCTGCGTCGGCCTCTGTTCGCCATCATCGGGGCGCAGCTCCAGAGCGATCACGAGCGTCTGCCGAACAGTCCGGTGGCCTTCCTGGACGCACTGGTCACCCGGGCGTTGCGCAATGTCGAGAGCGTCCAGGAAGAACGTGCCGAGCGGCTGTTGCAGCGGCTGGCTGCGGCCTGTGCCAACACCGGAGGCGTGGCGGCGACCGCTGACGTAGGCAGCCCTGGCGAGGTGCGGGCGCTGCTGGGCACTCGGCTGGTGGTGCGTCTCGGCGACCGATACCTAACCTTCGCCCTGCCCGTGCTCGAGCAGTACTTCGCAGGCCAAGCCCTGCTGGCCGGCGGGGTACTGGCCGAGGTGGTGCAAAGCGCGGAGCTGCTGGACCGGTGGCGCTACGGGCTGGCCATGGCGATCGCTTCGGGCGGCTGGGACTCGGTCCGCACTGTGCTTGATCCTTTGCTACGTATGAATCCCGGCGTCGCGGCCTGGGCGGTCCACGAGGCGATCCCGCAGGCGCCCCCCGAAGGGAAAGGCCCTTGGCCAGATCTTCCTGCAGACATGGTCAGCCAGCGCCTGCAAGAAACCCTCGATGGCTGGCAGCAAGCGCTCAGCCCGGCAGGAGACCGCGCCTTTTCCTCCCCGGGATGGACCGGGCAGGTTACGGTCTCTGCCGAACTGGACGGCAACAAGCTGGGGCTACACATCCTGCCGCGAGATGGTGACCACACCCCGGGGCTCGCAATCCCGGTTGCCAACCGATGGGTGGAACCGCGTGGGGTTCGCCCACTGACGGCATCGTTCGGGGCCGCCGCCGTGGAGTACGCCGCCTGGCCCTGGCAGAAGACGCTGAACCTGCTCACCTCACACCTGCACACCCTGTGCGCCCACAAGGACTTCGACCTGGCTGACTGTGACGCCTATACCAAGGAGCGTCTCTGGTTGGCGGGCGCGGACCTGATTGGACTTGCCCCCCGTCGTTTCACCCCACTGCGGGCAGGAGAAGTACACGAGGCGCTGCGTCAGCGCCTCTACGGGAGGTCAGGAGGAGTGCCGGTTCGGTCGAGCTTCGGCAAGCGGTTCACCGGGCGGCAGGCGGAACTGCTGCGGCTCGATGAGGAACTCGACAGCGGCCGATGGGCTGACGCTCACGGCTTGCTTCACTCCCCGTATGCCGTTCCCGACCAAGAAGAGAGCCTCCAGAGGTACTGGGTCTGGGACGCCTACAGCCCAGAACAGCTCAGGCTGCGCACCGAGCAAGTCCTCACCGCCGCAGTAGAGATCTACACCGCGCTCGTCAACACCTGGTTCCCTCAGCTCAAGCAGGTACTCGGCCTGTCCTGCGCAGCCCCCGCCGCGCTGATCGGCGACCTGTTCACAGCCGCGCCCCGCGGCCAAGACTCGTACGAGCCGCCCAAGATGCGGCTGACCCTCTGCCCCTCGTCGAGCGGCTCAGTCACCGTTCACCTGATCCCGTCAGAGGACGCTTTCTACGCCCTTGCGCCTCCTCTCACGGGCGGGCCCCACCCGACGAGGACCCCATGGGCGCGCCCGAGTACGCCTGTATTCAGCGAGCCGGAGATCTTCGACGACGCCCCCGCAACCGATTACGCCTATGCCTGGCTCCACGAGGACCTCCACCGTCTCCACCTCACCGACAATGGGCCACGAACTCTGCGCACGGGCCTCCCATAGAGCCTGCCCGCGAGCTGTGCCCGGACGACGGACCAGCTTTCAAACACAGAGAACCAGTGGATACCACGGGCCACACAGGTGTATGCAGGTTGTTCGGCGCTCGATGTCGCGCAGATGCCTGAATGGCAGTTCGGGCGGAACGGAAGTTCCGGGACGCGCTGTTCCCATCCACCGCGACCCCTGGGGCACGAGGTCCGAGCGGTAGAGCAGAAGCACCGTCTCGGTGCCGGCCGCTCGTGCGTGTTCGACCGCCACGCTGAACAACGGCCGGGCGATCCTCCGGCCCCGACAAGCGGCGTGCACCAACACGCTGCCCAGTTCTGCGGCCCGGCAAGGCAATCCTTCGAAGGCCATGTGTCGCAGCATTTGGAGAAGCCAGCGGTTCCGGACTGACCAGCAGGACGTCCACCTCGCCCGCCGCCACCTCGGCCTGGACGGTGTCCCACTCCTCGGTGTTCGAGGAGTTGATCGTGCGCGCGCTGATGCCGGCCCGGGCCGCGGCGGCCACCTGGTTGCGCATCAGGGCGAGGAGGGGGGAGACGATCACCGTCGGCCCGCTGCCCTGGGCCCGCAGCAGCGACGTCGCCACGAAATACACCGCGGACTTGCCCCAGCCCGTCCGCTGGACCACCAGAGCCCTGCGCCTGTCGGCGACAAGGGCCTCGATGGCCCGCCACTGGTCCTCACGCAGCCGGGCGGTGCCGGTGGTGTCGCCGACCAGACGGGCGAGTACGGAATCGGCCGAGGCCCTGAGCTCTGCGCGGTCTGCGTTGGTCATGCCCCCATGCAACCCGATGCCTACGACAAACCGCGAACGGTGGCCGCGGCCTGTGGACAAAGTTATCCACAGGGGTCGCGGAAATCGGCGGCCCGCGGGACGGTCGTGCCATGAACAAGCACGACGAATCCACCGGACCGTCCGACGTACAGCAGATCACCCTGCGCGGCCCCGCCGAGCTCGCCGACGCCCTTCCCTACCTGATGGGCTTCCATCCGAACGACAGCGTGGTCATGGTGGCGCTGCACGGCGGCCGGGGCCGCTTCGGCGGCCGGCTCAGGCTGGGCATCCCCCGTGAGCCGGAGGAGTGGGCGCCGGTCGCCGACCAGCTGGCCCACTGCCTGATCGCGGGAAGTGAGCGGCGCGAATCCCGTCCTGACGCGATCGTCGTCTTCCTCTGCCAGGATCCCGCCGAGGGAGAGAGCGCCACACAGACCATGGAGCGGCTGAGGCCCCTCGCCCAGCGCCTGCGCACGGCCTGCGGGGCGTTCGACGTTCCCGTGCTCGAAGCGCTCTGCATCTCCGACGGCCGCTACTGGTCCTACTGCTGCCCCGACGAGCGCTGCTGTCCGGCCGACGGCAACCCGCTGGCGCTCCCGGGCACCACCGTGATGGCGGCCGCAGCCGCGTACGCGGGGGTCCAGGTGCGCGGTTCGCTGCGGCAGATGGAGGCGCGGCTCATGCCGTGGGAAGGCGCGGTGGCAGAGGAACAGGAGCGGGCGCTGGACTCGGCGGGCGCGGAGCTGGTGTCCCGCATCCTCGACGTCGACGGCCGAGGAGAGGTGGCCGGGCGGACGCTGGCACTCGCCCGTGAGCTCATGCGACGCCTCGGAAGCGCGCCTGCGGCCGGCCCCACCGAGGCGGACGGCGCTGACCACGGCCTGATCACCGTGGAGGAGGCGGCGGCCGTGATCCTCGGCCTCCAGGACCGTGAGACCAGGGACCGGGCCGCCGAGTGGATGGAGGGCCTGGAGGGTGGGACGGCGCTGCGGCTGTGGCGCGTGCTCGCCCGCCGGTGCGTCGGCCCGTACGTGGAACACGCTGCCGCGCCGCTCACCCTGGCCGGCTGGGTCTCGTGGTCCACCGGCGACGAGGCCGGTGCGCGGGTGGCTCTGGGGCTCGCGCTGCGGGCCGACCCCGGTTACACCTTCGCCCAGTTGCTGCATCAGGCGTGCAATCAGGGCCTGGACCCGGAGACGCTGCGGCGCTGCCTCCGGAGCGAGCGCGAGCAGCGCGACGGGGGCGGAGGCGACAGCGCCTCGCGGCAGCGCGGGGGACGGCGCACGGAACGCCGGACCGGCCCACGGCCCGAGCGCGTTCCGCCGGTGAGGCGCAAGGGCGGGGTGGCGAACCGGCAGGCGCCGGGCGCCGCCTCCCGACCCGGTCCGGCCGCTGGCCGGGGTCCCGCCCGTGGCACTCGTCGGCGGGCGGGACACCGAGGTGCCCGGATTCATGACTGACGGCAAGCGTCCTCCCGGAGTGGCCGAGGTCCTCTCCCGGACGGCCCTGTCCCGGCTGCGAGAGCCGGGGCCGGGCACCGGACCCTGCGGGGTGGGGCCGGCCGGGGGTCCGGCAGCCCACGTGGTGGAGGGACAAGGGCAGGGCGGTCACGGGACGGGGGCCGCGGGGCGAGGAAGGCCGGCCGGGAGCCGAGCCGATGTTGCGAAAGGAGTGTTTATCGTCAGGCAGACGACTATGATTTCGGCATGCCGCCCTACGACCCGTCGACCTTCCCGCCCTTCGCTGTCACCGTCGACCTGGTCGTCCTCACGGTGCGACGTCACGCGCTCTGCGCGTTGGTCGTACGCCGTGGTGAATCGCCGTTCCAGGGGCGATGGGCGCTCCCCGGCGGCTTCGTCCGGACCGATGAGGATCTCGGTGCGGCGGCAGCGCGTGAACTCGTGGAGGAGACCGGCCTCTGCGCGCACGATCCGTCCGCGCCCGCCGTCGGGAACGGCGCCCACCTCGAGCAGCTGGCCACCTACGGTGACCCGGACCGTGACCCCCGGATGCGCGTCGTCAGTGTCGCGCACCTCGCGCTGGCTCCGGACCTCCCCGCCCCGCGGGCCGGCGGTGACGCGAACAGCGCCCGTTGGGCTTCGGTCGAGGACCTGCTCGGGCCCGGGGGCGGGTTCGGCCGCGAGGGCGAGCAGTCCGCTCCGCTGGCCTTCGACCACGCGAGGATCCTCGACGACGGGGTGGAGCGCGCCCGCTCGAAGATCGAGTACTCCTCGCTGGCCACCGCGTTCTGTCCGCCGGAATTCACCGTCGGCGAGCTGCGAAGGGTGTACGAGGCGGTGTGGGGGGTGGTCCTGGACCCCCGCAATTTCCATCGCAAGGTCACGGGCACCCCTGGCTTCCTGGTCCCGTCCGGAGGGACCACCACGCGCCAGGGAGGCCGCCCCGCGCAGCTGTTCCGGGCCGGTGCGGCGACGGTGCTCAACCCTCCGATGCTGAGGCCCGAAGTCTGACCGGGGCGGGTCCGCGGGCTCACACCGTGCGAACCTGCGGAACGCCCACAGAACCAACGGTGCGCCAAAAGTCCGAAATGTCGCGTTATCTTGCTGGGGTACTCCACCCTGCCGCCGGGCGGTCTCACCCTCCGCGAGAGAAGCGATGCTCCAGGCCATCGGACTCACCAGCACCCCCAGCCGCGACTGTCCGCCCGTCGTGGACGACCTCACCTTCGAAGCGCGGCCCGGTACTGTCACCGCGCTCCTCGGAGCTCCCGGCTCCGGCAAGACCACGGCCCTGCGCCTGATGCTCGAACTCGAAGCGGGAAGGGGCGTCACCTACTTCAAGGGGCGCCCGCTGCACCGCATCGCTCATCCCGCACGCGAGGTGGGGGTGCTGCTCGGAGACGTACCGGGGCATCCCGCGCGTACGGCTCGGGGCCAGCTCCGCATGCTCTGCGCGGCGGCCGGGGTTCCCGCTTCGCGTGCCGACGAACTGCTCGAGGTCGTCGGCCTCTCGGGGCTGGGAGACCAGCGCATCGGGACCCTCTCGGCGGGTATGGACAGGCGGCTCGGCCTCGCGTCGGCCCTGCTCGGCGACCCCCACACGCTCGTTCTCGACGAGCCCACGGCGGGGCTCTCGCCGCGTGAGAGGAGCTGGCTCCACGGCCTGCTCCGGGCCCACGCCGCCGAGGGCGGTACCGTCCTGCACACGACCGGCGATCCCAAGGAGGCGGCCCGCGCCGCCGACCGTGTGGTCACCATCGACGAAGGGCGCCTCCTCGCGGACCAGGACGTCGCCGACTTCTCCCGGACCCGGCTGCGGCCCAGGGTCGCGGTCCGCACCCCGCACGCCGCCCGGCTGGCCGCGGTGATGAGCCGTGAGGCCCGGGCCGCCCGGCGCCCGGTCGAAGTGGTGGCCGAGGACGGCAGCCGGCTGTCGGTGTACGGCAGCAGCTGCGCCGAGGTCGGGGACACGGCGTACCGGCACGGTCTTCCCGTGCACCAACTGGCCGACGAGACCGGGGACGCGGGCCCGAAGGCCGTGTCCGCCCCAGGCCCCGGCGGTGGTCCGGTGAGGGCCGTCCTGCCGGGGCCCGCCTCGACCGTGGCGATCTCGCAGCTGCCCCCGCCGATCCCCGTACGGCCCGCGCGGGGCCCGCTCCAGCCTCTGCGGTACGAGCTGCGCCGCCTCTTCGGCGTCAGGACGGCCGTCCTGGTCATGACGGCCGCTCTGGCCGCTTCCGCGGTGACCTCCGTGCTGCTGGCCCGCACCGGGGTCACCCCCCTGCCCGACCTGCTCGCCGCCTGGCCGGACCTGCTGCCGCTCCCGCCCGCCGCGTTCGCCGCGGGACTGCTGGGCGCCCTCTCGTTCGGCGACGAGTTCCGCTACCCGGCACTGGCCGCCGGGCGGGGGACGGTGCCCCGCCGTCTCGGCCTCCTGGTGGCCAAGCTGGTGGTCTCGGCAGGTGTCGCGCTGCTGCTGGCGTTCCTGGCGGTGCTGGGTGACGCCGAAGCCCTGCGCCTGGTGTACGGCGGTGACTTGGTGGCCGTACCGGAGAACGCGCCTCAGCTGGCAGTCAGTTGGGCGGGCCTGTCGGTCGGGTGTGCCTGGGCCGGGCTGCTGGGGGCCGGAGTGTTCCGGCTGACCGTCGCCGGTGTGGCTGCCGTACTCGCCGTACCGGTCCTCGTCGTGCCGTTGATGCAGAAGCTCCTCGCGGGGCCGTCCGCCCGTTCGATCGGCGGGCTGCCGGGACGGCTCCGTGAACTCGGCTGGCCGCAGTGGCCCCACGAGACGGACCGGTGGGCCATGGCCGTCGTGCGGGTCGTCGCCCAACCCGTGGGGCTGGCGCTTTCCTTGTCGCTGTCTGCCTTGATCTGCGCGTATGTGTTCACCAGCCTTCGCGGGAGGGCCCGTTGGTGACCGCATCGAGCAGGGCAGGTGCCGCCTTGCCGACAACTCGCGCCAAAAGGTGTGATTTCTACCGATAACGCGTCAATTGAGAGGTGGGTGCCGATCACCCTTTCGTGTGCTTTTCAGCAAAGACCTCAAGGGCTGGGTGAGCCGCGCCGACAAAGGATGCGTGAGTACCCTTGCGCACACCATGATGACCGCCGCCCGCTCCGCCGACTCCGGCCTCGCCGGTCCGGGCGAACTCGACCGCTACCCCTACACGGAGTCGCCGGCCGGCGAGCGCGCCGCTCTCCGTTCGTGGGGAGGCGCCGAATCCGACCTGGGGCGGGCGAGCCGGCGCGGCACGGCCAGCCGCGGCCGTGGACTTCACGGCCAACTCGTCCAGCAGCTGGGCCAGATGATCGTTTCCGGTGACCTCGGTGCCGACCGCCCGCTGGTCCCGGAGGAGATCGGCCAGCGCTTCGAGGTCTCCCGGACCGTCGTGAGGGAGTCCTTGCGGGTGCTGGAGGCCAAGGGCCTGGTCAGTGCCCGGCCCAACGTCGGTACGAGGGTCCGGCCGGTGAGCGACTGGAATCTCCTGGACCCCGACATCATCGAATGGCGCGCCTTCGGCCCGCAGCGGGATGACCAGCGCCGTGAGCTGGAGGACCTCCGGTGGACCATCGAGCCGCTGGCCGCACGGCTGGCCGCCGGTCATGGGCACGAGGACATTCAGCAGCGCCTCGGCGACATGATCGAGATCATGGGGCACGCGATGGGCCAGGGGGACGCCATCACCTTCTCCCGGGCCGACGCGGAGTTCCACGCCCTGCTGATCCAGGCGGCCGGCAACCGCATGCTCGAACACCTCTCCGGGATCGTGTCCGCGGCCCTGCATGTGTCCGGTGGTCCCGTCGCCGGCTGCGACCGGCCCGCGGAGGCGTCCCTCGGCCACCACGCGCGGATCGTGGAGGCTCTCGCGTCGGGTGATTCCGCCGGTGCCGAGGCCGCCATGCGGCAGCTGCTGGTCGGCCACACCGACGGGGACCGGGTGGTTCCCGCACCCCGCGAGCACTGAGCACGGCGAGACCGGGGTATACGGACCGTGTGCCGCCGGGCCCGAGCGGTTCGGCGGCATGATTACGCGGAAATGTGATCCCTGGTTCTGTTTGTCGCGAATGAGGTGTGACTGGGGCCACGCGAATTGGGCGTAACACTCCTCGAAACAGTGCGATGACTTAAGAGGTGACCGCCGCGGAAGGAATACAGCAGCCACGTAGTGCGCTGTGCAGTTCTGAGGCCAAGCCCGCGCCGTCGGCGACATCCCCAGCCGACGGTCGTCGGTTCCAGCCCCCTCCGGGGCCGGGCCGGAAGCCGTTTCCATCGTTCCGAGAGGTTGTTCGTGTCGGCCAGCACATCCCGTACGCTCCCGCCGGAGATCGCCGAGTCCGAGTCTGTGATGGCGCTCATCGAGCGGGGAAAGGCTGATGGGCAGATCGCCGGCGATGACGTGCGTCGGGCCTTCGAGGCTGACCAGATTCCGCCAACCCAGTGGAAGAATGTTCTGCGCAGCCTCAACCAGATCCTCGAGGAAGAGGGTGTGACGCTGATGGTCAGTGCCGCGGAGTCGCCTAAGCGCGCCCGCAAGAGCGTCGCAGCGAAGAGCCCGGTCAAGCGCACCGCCACCAAGACCGTCGCGGCCAAGACGACCGTGACCCGGACCGTCGCGGCGTCTGCCGCCCCAGCTGCCCAGAGCGCTGACGTGGCGGCCGACGACGCCGCCGTCGCTGCTCCCGCGAAGAAGGCGGCGGCCAAGAAGACGGTCGCCAAGAAGACCGCCGCGAAGAAGACCGCGGTCAAGAAGACCGCCGCGAAGAAGTCGGGCAAGCAGGACGACGAGCTGCTCGACGGCGACGAGGCGGTCGAGGAAGTAAAGGCCGGCAAGGGCGAGGAAGAGGAGGGCGAGGGCGAGAACAAGGGCTTCGTCCTCTCCGACGACGACGAGGACGACGCCCCCGCGCAGCAGGTCGCCGTCGCCGGTGCCACGGCCGACCCGGTCAAGGACTACCTGAAGCAGATCGGCAAGGTCCCCCTCCTCAACGCCGAGCAGGAGGTCGAGCTCGCCAAGCGCATTGAGGCAGGCCTCTTCGCCGAGGACAAGCTCGCCAACTCCGACAAGCTCGCGCCGAAGCTCAAGCGCGAGCTGGAGATCATCGCCGAGGACGGCCGCCGCGCCAAGAACCACCTGCTGGAGGCCAACCTCCGTCTCGTGGTCTCGCTGGCCAAGCGCTACACCGGCCGCGGCATGCTCTTCCTGGACCTCATCCAGGAGGGCAACCTCGGTCTGATCCGCGCGGTCGAGAAGTTCGACTACACCAAGGGCTACAAGTTCTCCACGTACGCCACATGGTGGATCCGCCAGGCGATCACGCGCGCCATGGCCGACCAGGCCCGCACCATCCGTATCCCGGTGCACATGGTCGAGGTCATCAACAAGCTCGCGCGCGTGCAGCGCCAGATGCTCCAGGACCTGGGCCGTGAGCCCACCCCGGAGGAGCTGGCCAAGGAGCTCGACATGACCCCGGAGAAGGTCATCGAGGTCCAGAAGTACGGCCGTGAGCCGATCTCTCTCCACACCCCGCTGGGTGAGGACGGCGACAGCGAGTTCGGAGACCTGATCGAGGACTCCGAGGCCGTCGTTCCCGCGGACGCGGTGAGCTTCACGCTGCTCCAGGAGCAGCTGCACTCCGTGCTCGACACCCTCTCCGAGCGTGAGGCCGGCGTGGTGTCGATGCGCTTCGGTCTCACGGACGGCCAGCCGAAGACCCTGGACGAGATCGGCAAGGTCTACGGCGTGACGCGCGAGCGCATCCGTCAGATCGAGTCCAAGACGATGTCGAAGCTGCGCCACCCGTCGCGTTCGCAGGTGCTGCGCGACTACCTCGACTAGACCGTTCGTGTGGACATGGGCCGGGCCCGGAACCTTCTGAGGTTCCGGGCCCGGCCCATGTCCGCATGCGGCGGGCACGGGGGCGGATGACGCTGAGTGGGAACTGTTCATCTCGGCGTAAGGAGCCTCCATGCCCCGCATCCCGGTCCGTGTCCTGCCGCCCGCCTTCGTCCTGGCCGTGGCCGCCGCGGTGATACCGCTCGGTCCGCCGGCCACCGCGGCGGCGGACAGCATCATCGTCGGCGGAAGGCCGGTGTCCGTCGCGGACAGTCCGTGGACGGTGGCGCTGTCGAGCCGTGACCGGTTCGGAGGAACCCGCGCGGGCCAGTTCTGCGGGGGAGTGGTCGTCGCCCCCACCAAGGTGCTGACCGCCGCGCACTGCCTGAGGGAGGACGTCCTGGGGGCGGCCGTCCCCGACGTCCCGGACCTGCGGGTCATCGCCGGGCGGGACGAGCTGAACGGACCCGGCGGCCAGGAGATCCCGGTGCGTTCGACGTGGGTCAATCCTGGTTACGACCCGCACACGAACAAGGGGGACCTCGCGGTCCTCACCCTGGACCAGGCCCTGCCGGAGAGCGGCGTCCTGCCGATGGCACAGGCCGGGAGCACCGCGTACGAGCCCGGTACCGCCGCGACGGTGTACGGCTGGGGGGACACCACCGGCTACGGGGCCTACTCGTCCGCGCTGCGGGCCGCCTCCGTGCGCGTCCTGCCGGACGGCGACTGCGGCCGGGCGTACCCCGGCGGCACACACGGCGCGTACGACGCCTCGTCGATGCTCTGCGCCGGTGACACCGCCGGGGGGCGGGATGCCTGCCAGGGGGACAGCGGAGGCCCGCTGGTGGCCCGTGGGCGCCTCATCGGGCTCGTCTCCTGGGGGAGCGGCTGCGGGAGCCCCGACAGCCCCGGCGTCTACACGCGCGTGTCAGCGGCCATCGGGTGGATGGCCGGCCGGAGCTGATCCGGGACACCTCACCGCCACGCCGGACGGTACGAGAACGGGCGGCTTTCCCCGAGGGGAGGCCGCCCGTCGGCCGGTCCTGGACCGTACCCATGGCTCGTCGTGGATGCGAGGTGTCAGTGTTGTTCCTCGTCGGCGCCACTGGCCTGCACGGCAGTGAGCCGGTCTGTCTCATCCTGTATTTCCGCGGCGATCTTCTTGAGTTCCGGCTCGAACTTGCGCCCGTGGTGGGCGCAGAAGAGCAGTTCACCGCCGCTGATCAGGACGACGCGCAGATATGCCTGGGCGCCGCAACGGTCACAGCGGTCTGCTGCGGTCAGCGGGCTCGCGGGGGTCAGAACAGTAGTCACGTCGCCTCTTCTCTAGCTCGACGAGCTGTCGTACCAGGGTCAACATCCAACCAGGCCGAAAACGTTCCCGCTCGTGGCATTTCTTCGAAACTTCTTCTCAGGATGGCTGTCTGTTGCCGGTTGGCGGCGAATGTGCCGTATTGCGTAGCGCTACGGTTTCGCGTTGCTTGTGTGGGCCGGTCCCGCCGGCTGGGTTGCCGGGTTGTTCATGAGGACGTGCCCGGAGCCTAAATGGTTCATGCCTCGAAGGGAACGTGATGTGCACGTCACTCCAACGAATGATCGAACGTGTATGCGAGGCTGCACTAGCATGAGGATTCCCCCTGGGTGGCGTTACAACCGCTCTACCAGGCCTCGGTAGGCTCTCAGCGGCTACCGAGGCCGAGCCCGTTACCCACTGGGCCCCAAATGAAATTCAGCGAGGAGCGAACCGCGTGACCGCCGATTCCGTGCCGTCCACTGCGCTGCTGACCGGAGCAGGCGGCGCAGACAGGGACAGCTCCAACTACACCGCGCGGCACCTTCTCGTCCTCGAAGGGCTCGAAGCCGTCCGCAAGCGCCCCGGGATGTACATCGGGTCCACGGACAGCCGTGGGCTCATGCACTGCCTCTGGGAGATCATCGACAACTCGGTCGACGAGGCTCTCGGGGGCTACTGCGACTCCATCGAGGTCATCCTCCACGACGACGCCTCCGTCGAGGTCCGCGACAACGGCCGCGGCATTCCCGTGGACGTGGAGCCCAAGACGGGGCTCTCCGGCATCGAGGTCGTCATGACCAAGCTGCACGCCGGCGGAAAGTTCGGCGGCGGCTCCTACGCGGCGTCGGGCGGCCTGCACGGCGTCGGCGCCTCCGTCGTGAACGCCCTCTCCGCCCGGCTGGACGTCGAGGTCGACCGGAACAGCGCGACCCACTCCATCAGCTTCCGGCGCGGCGTCCCGGGGATGTTCACCGAGCAGGGCCCGGACAGCCCGTTCGACCCCGCCAACGGCCTCCGCAAGGGCAAGCGCGTACCGAAGACGCGTACCGGTACCCGGGTGCGGTACTGGGCGGACCGGCAGATCTTCCTCAAGGACGCGAAGCTCAACCTGGAGACGCTGTACCAGCGTGCACGCCAGACCGCGTTCCTCGTGCCGGGCCTCACCATCGTCGTACGCGACGAGCGGGGCATCGACGGCGAGGGCAAGACGGAGGAGACCTTCCGCTTCGACGGGGGGATCAGCGAGTTCTGCGAGTACCTGGCGCAGGACAAGGCCGTCTGCGACGTCCAGCGTCTGAGCGGGACGGGAACGTTCAAGGAGACCGTGCCGGTCCTGGACGACCGCGGGCACATGACGGCCACCGAGGTCACCCGCGAGCTGGGTGTCGACATCGCCCTGCGCTGGGGCACGGGCTACGACACCAACCTGAAGTCCTTCGTCAACATCATCGCCACCCCGAAGGGCGGCACCCACGTCACCGGGTTCGAGCGTTCGCTCACGAAGACGGTGAACGAGGTCCTGCGCTCCGCCAAGATGCTGCGCGTGGCCGAGGACGACATCGTCAAGGACGACGCCCTGGAAGGCCTGACGGCGGTCGTCACCGTACGCCTCGCGGAGCCGCAGTTCGAAGGGCAGACCAAGGAGGTGCTGGGCACCTCGGCGGCCAACCGGATCGTGGCCAACGTGGTCTCCAAGGAACTCAAGGCGTTCCTGACGTCCACGAAGCGTGACGCCAAGGCGCAGGCCAGGGCGGTGCTGGACAAGGCGGTCGCCGCCGCCCGCACGCGTATCGCCGCCCGCCAGCACAAGGACGCCCAGCGTCGCAAGACCGCGCTCGAGTCCTCCTCGCTGCCCGCGAAGCTCGCCGACTGCCGGAGCGACGACGTGGAGCGCAGCGAGCTCTTCATCGTGGAGGGGGACTCGGCCCTCGGAACCGCGAAGCTGGCCCGCAACAGCGAGTTCCAGGCGCTGCTGCCGATCCGGGGCAAGATCCTCAACGTCCAGAAGTCGTCCGTCTCCGACATGCTCAAGAACGCGGAGTGCGGGGCCATCATCCAGGTCATAGGAGCCGGCTCCGGACGCACCTTCGACATCGACGCGGCGCGTTACGGCAAGGTCATCATGATGACGGACGCCGACGTCGACGGTTCGCACATCCGTACCCTGCTGCTGACGCTCTTCCAGCGGTACATGCGGCCGATGGTCGAGGCGGGCCGGGTCTTCGCGGCCGTGCCCCCGCTGCACCGGATCGAGCTCGTCCAGCCCAAGAAGGGCCAGGACAAGTACGTCTACACCTACTCCGACAACGAGCTGCGGCAGACCCTGCTGGAGCTCCAGCGGAAGAACGTCCGGTTCAAGGACTCGATCCAGCGTTACAAGGGTCTCGGCGAGATGGACGCGGACCAGCTGGCGGAGACCACGATGGACCCGCGGCACCGCACACTGCGCCGGATCAACATCGGTGACCTGGAGTCCTCCGAGCAGGTCTTCGACCTGCTGATGGGCAACGAGGTGGCCCCCCGCAAGGAGTTCATCACCAGCTCCGCGGCCACCCTTGACCGCTCGCGCATCGACGTCTGAGGCTCCCCACCCGTGGGTGGAGACACGATCTCCACCCACGGGCCAGCCCCTGAGTTGATCCCGTGACCGCCGTGCCTGCGTAGCGTCGAGGACGTCGGATCCCACGCCACTCGGAGGCTGCCCCATGCCGGAGCTCTTCAACGTCCTGGTGATCGTCGCGGTCGTCGCGCTGATCGTCTCCCGCCAGTTCTCGGCCCGGCGAGTCGGTGACGGGAAGCGGTGGTGGATCCTGCCCCTGGTGCTGTCCGTCGTGGCCCTGCGCGGCGACGGAGCCCTCGACGACCGTCACGTGGCACTGTCGGCGGTCATGCTCTGCGCGGGCCTCGTGGTGGGACTGGTCACCGGCGCGGGCTGGGGCTGGACCGCCCGGTTGTGGCAGGGGCCGGACGCTTCCGTCCTGAGCCGGGGCACCAGGGCCACCGCCCTCGTGTGGGCCGGAGGAATCACCCTGCGCCTCGCGCTGGCCGCGTCCGCCGTTCTGCTCGGTGTGCACCAGGGGACGGCGGCCCTGCTGATACCGCTCGCCGCCCTGCTGTTCGCACGTGGCGGGGTCCTGGCACTGCGGAGCAGGGACCTGCGCGCCCAGTACGGTGTGACCGGGGGTCTCCTGGCCGACGACGCCCCGCCGGCCGCACGACGCGCGTCGAAGGGCTGTGTGTGAACGCCGGTACGTGGACGAGCTGGCCCTCGGGGGAAGCCCTCACCCGCGCCCCCCACACCCGGCCCCGGGCCATGATCGGACGGTTCGTGTGGAGTGCGGTGTTCGTCGGCCTCCTCTGGAACGCGTTCGCGGACGGGCGGTTCGCCCTCTGGCAGGTCGCGGTGGGCCTGCTGGTGACGGCGGGGTGCGCGGCGGCCGGCAGAGCCTTCTTCCGTACCACCAGGGACCACCGCCTGGGGCCGTCCCTCGGGCTGCTGATGGTTCTCACGCTCGTGGCGTTCGGGGCTCTGGAGGCCGGTGCCGGGGCACTCGCGGTCGTGCTCTGGTGCGGATGCGCCGTGGTCGCCCTGGAACGGCTCCCGCTGTTCGCCGCGGTTCCTCTCACCGCGATGAGCCTCCTCGCCTACGCGGTCGTCAAGGGCGACGGATGGCTGACGACCGTGATCACCACGGGCAGCCTGTGCCTGGGCGGGTACGTGCTGCGGCTGGACGCGGAGGCCCGTGGCAGTTCGCAGCGGCTCCTCGCCCAGGAGAGGGCCGCGAGGGAGGCGGAGGCCGGGGCCGCCGCGCTGGCGGAGCGGTCCAGGATCGCCCGTGAGATCCACGATGTGCTCGCCCACAGCCTCTCGGCCCAGCTGGTCCACCTGGAGGCCGCCCGGCTGCTGATCGAACGGGAGCCTTCCGCGGAATTCCGCGACCAGGTGCTGGAGAGGGTCGTGGCAGCGCGCTCCATGGCGCGTGAGGGCCTCGCGGAGACGCGACAGGCGCTGTCCGCGCTGCGGGGGGAGATGACCCCGGTCGAGGACTTCCTGCGGCAGCTGGTGGCCGGTGAGCCGGCCGAGGTGTCCGTGGCGGGGGAGCGCAGGGAGCTGACCGCGGAAGCGTCCCAGACGGTGCGCAGGGTGGCCCAGGAGGCACTGACCAATACCCGGAAGCACGCCCCGGGGGCGGCGGTCTCCGTCAGGCTGGACTACGAGCCGGACGCGGTGGCCCTGGAGGTACGGGACACCGGCGGTCACCGTCCGCCGGGCGAGCTTGCTGTCAGTGGCTCCGGCTACGGTCTGGTGGGGATGAGGGAGCGTGCCGAACTGCTCGGCGGGACGCTGGAGGCAGGGCCGGACGAGGAGGGGTTCGTGGTGAATCTGCGGGTGCCCGCGTGAACGCGCGGGTCGTGGTCGCCGACGACCAGTCGGTGGTCCGTGAGGGCATCGTCATGCTGCTGGGCCTGCTCCCCGGCATCGAGGTGGTCGGAGCGGCACGGGACGGCGACGAAGCGGTGGCTCTCGTCGCCCGGACGGCCCCCGACGTGGTCCTGATGGACCTGAGAATGCCCCGCTGCGACGGCGTCGAAGCCACCCGCCGGATCCGCAAGGAGTACCCCCGCACCCAGGTGGTGGTCCTCACCACCTTCGCCGACGACGATTCGCTGTTCACCGCGCTGCGGGCGGGCGCGCGGGGCTACCTGACCAAGGACGCCCGCGGCGAGGAGATCGCCCAGGCCATCGAGGCCGTGCTCTCCGGCGAGGCGGGCCTCTCGCCCAAGGTGCAGAGCCGGCTGCTGGAGCGGGTCACGGCCCAGGACGTCGAGCGGGCCGCGCCGCCTCCGGCCGAGCTGCCCGACGGGCTCACCCCCCGCGAGGCCGAGGTGCTGGTCCTCATCGCGGACGGGCTGTCCAACACGGAGATCGCCCGCACACTGCACATCTCCCGGGCCACGGTGAAGACCCACATCAACAACCTCTTCGCCAAGTCGGGAGCGCGTGACAGGACAGGGGCCGTGCGCTATGCCTACGGCCGGGGGCTCGCGCACCCACCCGGCACTTCCATCACCTGAAAAGGTGAAGCAGGGCGATTGAAGTGCCGGGGATGATCCCGGTCTGCCCATTCTTGGCTACGCGGCCGAAAAGGCTCGTGGACAAGGGAGTTGTCGGTGGAGAAGGAAGCAGGGCCGGGCACCGCAGCGATGCGGCTCGACGACCCGTGGGACGAGGCCCCGGCCGTCGGAACGGGCGAGCCGGACGGCGCCGGGGCCCTCGGGCCCGACGGACGGTCCGGGCCGTCGGAGCGGCGCGGCCACAGCGCGGCCGAGATCTATCTGGAGGTGCAGAGCAGCCCCGCCTTCCGCGAGGTACGCCGCCGCTACCGGCGGTTCGTGATTCCCGGGGCGGCCGCCTTCCTGCTCTGGTACCTCGCCTACGTGGTCGCCGCCACCACCGCGCACGATCTGATGGCGCACCCCGTCGTCGGAACGGTCAACGTGGCCATGGTGGCCGGGCTGGGGCAGTTCCTCACCACGTTCCTGCTCACCTGGGCCTACACCCGTCACGCGCGGCTGCACCGGGACCGTGTCGCGCTGGAACTGCGCTGGGAGACCCAGGAGATGACGAGAGGCGCCGGCCGGTGAGAGGGGACCACCAGACGCTGGCACTGCTCCTGTTCAGCCTGTTCATCGCCGTGACCCTGGGCATCACCACCTGGGTCGGCCGGAACAGGCAGGGTTCCGCCGAGGAGTTCTACGCGGGCGGAAGGCTCTTCTCCCCCATGGAGAACGGTTTCGCCATCGCCGGTGACTACATGTCCGCCGCGTCCTTCCTGGGCATCTCGGGGCTGATCGCCCTCTTCGGCTACGACGGCATGCTCTACTCCGTCGGATTCCTCGTGGCCTGGCTCGTCGTCCTGCTCCTCGTCGCCGAACTCGTGCGCAACTGCGGGCGGTTCACACTCGCCGACGTCGTTGCGGCCCGCATGGCGGAGCGTCCGGTGCGTACGGCGGTCGGTACCTCGTCGGTCACCGTGTCGGTGCTGTACCTGGTGGCCCAGATGGTGGGGGCCGGCAGCCTCGTCGCACTCCTGCTCGGCGGCACGGGCGACACCGCCCGCTCGTGGACCGTGGTCGGGGTGGGGGCGCTCATGGTGATCTACGTGTCGTTCGGCGGTATGCGCGCCACGACCTGGATCCAGATCGTCAAGGCGGTCCTGCTGATGGGCGGAGCCGTCGCGCTCACCGCCCTCGTCCTCGTCCGCTTCCACGGCGACGTCAACGCCCTGCTCACGTCCGCCGCCGAACGCAGCGGCCACGGCCGGGACTTCCTCTCGCCCGGACTGAAGTACGGCGGGAGCTGGACGGCACGCTTCGACTTCATCAGCCTCGGCCTGGCGCTCGTCCTCGGCACGGCCGGTCTGCCGCACATCCTGTCGCGCTTCTACACGGTGCCCACCGCCCGCGCGGCACGGCGCAGTGTGGTCTGGTCCATCGGACTGATCGGCAGCTTCTACCTGATGACCGTCGTGCTCGGGTTCGGAGCCGCCGCACTCGTCGGTTCCGCGGAGGTCCGGGCTTCCAGCACGTCCGGGAACACGGCCGTCCCGCTGCTGGCACTCGTCCTCGGCGGAGGGGAGGGCTCCACGGGTGGCACGGTCCTCTTCGCGGTCGTGGCCGCCATCGCCTTCGCCACGATCCTCGCCGTCGTCGCCGGGATCACCCTCGCCTCCTCGGCCTCCGTCGCCCACGACCTGTACGCCTCGTTCCGGCGGCCGGGGGCCGTGGCGCGGAGCGAGGTCGGCGTCGCGCGGGTGGCGGCGGGGGGCATCGGGGTGGTGGCCATCGCGCTCGGGCTCCTCGCCCAGGACCTGAACGTCGCGTTCCTGGTGGGGCTGGCCTTCGCGGTGGCGGCCTCCGCCAACCTCCCCGCGCTGCTCTACTCGTTGTTCTGGCGGGACTTCACCACGCGCGGAGCGGTCTGGGCCGTCTACGGCGGGCTGATCCCGGCCGTCCTGCTCGTGCTGCTGTCACCGGTGGTCTCGGGGAGCCCCACCTCGCTCTTCCCCGGGGTGGACCTCGCGCTCTTCCCCCTGGAGAACCCGGGGCTGGTGTCGATCCCGGCGGGCTTCCTGGCCGGCTGGATCGGTACGGTCACCTCACCCGAGCCGCCCGACCCCGCCAAGCACGCGGAGACCGAGGTCCGGTCGCTGACCGGGGCGGGGGCCGCGTAGGAGCCGTGCGGGCGGGGGAGGGCGGAGCAGGGGCGGTGTCCGGACGCCGGCGCGGCCGTGGCGGGGTCAGGAGCCGGCGGTCCAGGTGTACCGGTGCTCCGGACGGCCGGTCTCGCCGTACCTGAGGGACAGCCGTACCCGGCCGGTGCGTTCCAGCAGCTTCAGATAGCGCTGGGCCGTCTGCCGGCTCATTCCGGCGCTCTCCGCGATCTCCTGCGCGGAGAGCGGCCCTTCGGCCGAACGCAGGGCCTGGCGGACCAGTTCCGCGGTCGTCGTCGAATGCCCCTTGGGGAGATCGGACGCGCCCGTGGCCCACAAGGCCCCGAACAGCCGGTCCACCTCGGTCTGCTCGGCCTCGCCGCCGCCCTCGAAGGTGCGGCGCAGCGCCGCGTACGCCTCCAGTTTGGTGCGCAGCCCGGCGTACGCGAACGGTTTCACCAGGTACTGGAGCGCGCCGTGGCGCATCGCCGCCTGGACGGTCGCGACATCGCGTGCGGCCGTCACCATGATCACGTCGGTGTGGTGGCCGAGGCCGCGCAGTTCCCGCACGACGGCCAGACCGTTGCCGTCCGGCAGGTAGTGGTCGAGCAGGATCAGGTCGATGGGCATCGCGCCGATCCTGTCGAGCGCCTCGGCGGCGGAGTGCGCCACGGCGGCCACCCGGAATCCGGGCACCTTGGAGACGTAGGCCGCGTTGATCCGGGCCACCTGCACGTCGTCGTCGACGACCAGTACGTCGATCACGGGGCGTCTCCTGACGTCGCGGGCCGTACGGGAGCCGCCGGGCCCTCCGCGTCGCGGGTGCCCGGCAGTCCGGGGCCACCCTGGCCGGGAGCGGCCCGATCCGGGACGCCGGGCCCGTCCGGCTGCTCCCGCAGGGCCTCCGGAAGGACGACGGTGAACACCGCCCCGCCGTCGGGTGAGCCCGACAGGGACACGGTGCCGCCCTGCCGTTCGGCGAGCCGGCGTACCAGGGGCAGTCCGAGACCGCGCTTGCCGTGGGCCGGGAGTTCCTTGGTGGACCAGCCCTCCATGAAGATGGATTCGTGGTCACCGGCCGGGACCCCGGGACCGCTGTCGCGCACCCGCAGTACCACCGTACGGCCGTCGGCCCGCAGCCCGACCTCGATCGCGGCGTCGGCCGAGCCGGCGGCCGCGTCGAGGGCGTTGTCGACGAGATTGCCCAGGACCGTGACCAGCCCGCGGGGGTCGACGAGCCGGTCCGGCAGCATGGTCTCCCCGGCCATGCGCAGAGCGACCCCGCGTTCCGCGGCGACGGTTGCCTTGCCGACCAGGAGCGAGGCCAGCAGGGGGTCGTGGACCCTTTCGGTGACCTGTTCGGCTGTCGCCCGATGGACGCCGGCGACCTCCGTGACGAACTCCACCGCCTCTTCGTGCATCTCCAGTTCCAGGAGCCCCAGGAGGGTGTGCAGCCGGTTGGCGTGCTCGTGGTCCTGGGCGCGCAGCGCGTCGATGAGTCCGTGGGTGGAGTCGAGTTCGCGGCCGAGGTACTCCAGCTCCGTGCGGTCGCGCAGGGTGACCACGGCCCCGCCGTCATCGGTCGGCATCCGGTTGGCGAGCAGCACACGGCTGCCGCGTACCGTCACCAGGTCGTCGCCGACCACCCGCCCGGCCAGCACGTCCGTGGTCCGCCCCTCGCCCAGTGCCTCGTCGAGCCGCTTGCCGATGACGTCGGTGCCGAGGCCGAGCAGTCGCTGGGCCTCGTCGTTCAGGAGTCTGACGCACCCGGTGCGGTCGAGCGCGACCACGCCCTCACGGATGCTGTGCAGCATGGCCTCGCGCTCGGTCAGCAGCGCCGAGATGTCGGAGAACGCCAGGTCGTGGGTCTGCCGCTGGAGGCGGCGGGAGATCAGATAGGCGGCCAGCGCTCCGACGGCCAGCGCGCCGCCCGCGTACGCGAGCAGTCCGGGAATCGCCGCGAGCAGCCGGGCGCGGACACTGTCGTACGCGATCCCGACGGAGACGGCCCCGACGACCCGGTCCGACGCGTCGAGGAGCGGTACCTTGCCGCGGGCCGAGCGTCCGAGGGTGCCGCTGTCGATCTCCATCACGGACCGGCCGGCGAGCGCCGTGCTGGGATCGGTGGAGACGACGCCGCCGATGCGCTCGGGCTCCGTGTGCGACCAGCGCACACCCTTCCGGTCCATGATCACCACGTACTCGGCGCCGGTCGCCCGCCGGATCCGCTCCGCCGCGGCCTGGACGGCACCGTCCGGGCTCGGCTCCGTGGCCTGCAATGAGGCGGCGATCTGGGGCTGTGCCGCCGTGCTCTGCGCGATCGCCAGGGCGCGCCGCATCGCCTGGTCGTCGAGCTGGTCACTGAGCGGCGCCAGGAAGAGGCCCGTGACGAGGACCGTGACGCCGGTGATGATGGCCAGCTGCATCAGCAGGACCTGGGAGAAGACCCGCTTCGGCCAGCCGAACCGGCGCGGGCCCCGCGGGGTGGTCGGTGGGGCGCTCATCGTACGAACGGTAAGGGGCGAACGGTGCTCACCGAAATCCCCTCCGGGGAATCCCCGCGACGCGATCGTGCTGGTGACCGCGCCGCTCCCCGCCCGGGACCCGTACCCGGCCGTGGCCGACGGCCCGTACCGCATCGTTCCCGCACTGCCGCGGACCGCGCCGCGCCGTACCTGCGCGCACGGTCCGGCGGCGGCGACGGGGGCCGGCGCGCCACCGTCCGGCCGGACCCGGAGTCCGGCCCGCCCGAGTACCTCTCCTCAGCCGCGCGGGGCCGCCCCTTCCCGCCCCCTGCCGGAGACTCAGGCCTGCGGCCGCGCGCCGGGCACGGTGCGGCGTTCCAGGCGGGAGAGGACCTTCGCGTACACCGTGGTCGCCGCCGCCGTGATGGTCACGACGACCGCCAGCGCCATGATGCCCAGCAGGGCGGGCCACTGGCGCAGCTCGTCGCGGCACCGGAGGTCGTCGGACACCGGGCCGACCAGCGGGCCCCGGCACATGGCCCTGTCCCCGTACTCGGGGCCGTAGTCGGCGAGCATCAGGAAGGCGAAGCCTCCCCAGACCAGCAGGGCCAGGAGCATCCAGGCGATCGACCACGCACCGATGCGGTCCGCCTGCCGTAGCTCCCGCGCGGTCGGCGCCGGTGCGGCGTCCGCGGGATCGGGCGGCGTGTGCTGGGACGGTGCGTCGGTGGTCATGGCTCCCCCTCTTGGCCAACGGCGAACGGACGGCAGTCCATCACACCGCGTTTGGCCGGTGCGGTGGCGCCCCGTCCACCACCCTCGGGGCGGCAGCCGCCGGGATCAGCGGCATCCGGCGGCGCCCGCACCATTCGGCCGACCTGTGCAGATTCAGGTGCAAGGTCAGCCGGAACAGGACTCTTGCCTCCGAGCCCTCCATCTGTGAGCGTTCTATGGGGATCCGCAGTAACGCAATCTTCTTGCGTTTCTTGCGCTAATCTTGCGCTTATGACGCGACGACTTGCTCAGGTTGCCCAGAAAGTAGGAGTCAGCGAGGCCACGGTCAGCCGCGTGCTGAACGGCAAGCCAGGCGTCTCCGACGCCACACGGCAAGCCGTTCTCTCCGCCCTGGACGTGCTCGGATACGAGCGTCCGACGCAGCTCCGCGGTGAGCGCGCCCGGCTGGTCGGACTGGTCCTGCCCGAGCTCCAGAACCCGATCTTCCCGGCCTTCGCCGAAGTGGTCGGGGGCGCGCTCGCCCAGCAGGGGCTGACCCCGGTGCTCTGCACGCAGACCAAGGGCGGGGTCTCCGAGGCGGACTACGTCGAACTCCTCCTGCAGCAGCAGGTGTCCGGAGTCGTGTTCGCGGGTGGGCTGTACGCCCAGGCCGACGCCCCCCACGACCACTACAAGGTGCTCGCCGACCGCAAGATCCCGGTCGTCCTGATCAACGCCGCCATCGCCCACCTCGGATTCCCCGCGGTCTCGTGCGACGACTCGGTCGCCGTCGAACAGGCCTGGCGCCACCTCGTCTCGCTCGGCCACGAGCGGATCGGCTTCGTCCTCGGCCCCGCCGACCACATGCCCTCGCAGCGCAAGCTCGCCGCTGCCCGCACGCTGGCCGCCCGGTCGGGCGTGACCGTGCCGGACGAGCGGGTGGCCCGGGCCATGTTCTCGCTCGAGGGCGGTCAGGCGGCGGCCATGCGGCTGCTCGACGAAGGGGTCACCGGCTTCATCTGCGCCAGCGACCCGCTGGCCCTGGGCGCGGTGCGCGCGGCGCGCCGCCGCGGGCTCTCGGTGCCCGGGGACGTCTCCGTCGTCGGCTACGACGACTCCGCGTTCATGAACTGCACCGAGCCGCCGCTGACCACGGTGCGGCAGCCGATCGAGGCCATGGGCAGGGCTGCGGTCGAGCTTCTCTCGGTGCAGATCGGGGGCCGTACGGTGCCCTCGGACGAGCTCCTCTTCGAGCCCGAGCTGGTCGTCCGCGGATCCACGGCCCGCCCGCCCCGGTAGCCGCCGGGGGAGCCCGGTGAGAATTTCCGTCGGATGTAGCTAATTTGCGGGACCGGGCCGCTGGTGCGGTGCCTCCTCCGGTGCGTCTCCGGCCGGAGCGGGCAGCTGCCTCGGGGGGCGCGGGCCGGTGTACTGCCCGCTGGGCCGCATGCGCAACGGCGGTTCCGTGTACTCCTCCATCGCGTGGGCGATGCAGCCCGTCGTGCGGGAGACGGCGAACACCGTCTCGCCCGCCTCGGCGGGCATCCCGCACGCGACCGCGAGGACGGCCAGGGCCTGGTCGACATTGGCGTGCAGGGGCCTGTGGCGGGTGGCGGTCGCGACCACGTCGCGGGCCGCCGCCATGGCCGGGGCCGCGTGCGGCAGTTCGTCCAGCATCGCGAACAGCGCACCTGCCCGCGGGTCCTCGCCCGTGTAGAGGCGGTGGCCGAGCCCGGGCACCCGTCGGCCGGCCCGCAGATGGTCGGCGACGACCGGAGCGGCTCCGCCCCGGTCCACGACCTCGGACAGCATGCGGTGCGCCGGCCCGCTCGCGGCTCCGTGCAGCGGGCCCTCCAGTACGCCCAGCCCCGCCGAGACCACGGCGTACGGATGCGCGTGGGTCGAGGCGGCGACCCGGGCCGCCAGGGTCGAGGCGGCGAGATCGTGGTCGGCCAGCAGGGCGAGCGCCGTGTCGAGCACGGCCAGGGAGGCCGCGTCGGCGGGCGCGGCGGAGAGCTTGGGCCACAGCCGTTCGGCGAGGGAGCCACTGCCGTCCCCGTCCCCGTCGTCGTCGACCACCCGCCCGTCGGCCGGCGGCAACGCGCCCACCAGGGTGGGGATCAGGCCGCGCGCTGGTGAGCACCCCCTCGGGGGAGAGGTCGAAGCGCAGGGGGTCGGAGACCGCGGCCGCGGCGACAGCGGCCCGGAGCCGGTCGGTCGAGCTGCTGTGCCGTGGCAGCGAGGCGGCGGTGCGCCGCGCCGCCGCCAGGGATTCCGCCGGCGCCGTGAGACGGATGCCGGGGCGGAGTTCGCCGGTCCAGATCCACTCGGCCGTCGTCTCGTAGCCGTAGCGGCGCGCCCAGCCGTGCGCTGGACACCCTGGACGCGATCGGCACCCCGGACCGGATCGACGGCTGGATCCGCGAACGGGTCCTCGCGGGGGACCGGATCATGGGATTCGGGCACCCCGTCTACCGCACCGAGGACCCGCGCCCGCGCATGCTCCGCTCGGTCGTGCGGAGCTTCGGCGGCCCTCTCGTCGACCTCGCCGTCGAGGTGGAGAGCCGGGTGGAGGCGATCCTCGCCGAGCTGAAACCGGGACGCGAGCTGCACACGAACGTGGAGTTCTACGCGGGCGTCGTGATGGAGCTCTGCGGCCTGCCGCGCGCGATGTTCACCCCCACCTTCTGTGCCGCGCGCATGGTCGGCTGGAGCGCCAATATCCTGGAGCAGGCGGAGGACCCGAAGATCATCCGCCCGGCGGCCCGCTACGTCGGCACCCCGCCCCCGCACCCCGTACCGGCACCCCGACCCACCTGAGGAAGGCCCCCGTTGACCCCGCCCCGCGCCCCGCAGATCCCGGTCGTCGTCCTGGCGGGGTTCCTCGGATCAGGCAAGACGACCCTGCTCAACCACCTGCTCCGCAACCGGGCCGGCAACCGGATCGGCGTCATCGTCAACGACTTCGGGGCCATCGAGATCGACGCCATGACCGTCGCGGGACAGGTCGGCTCCACGGTCTCCCTGGGCAACGGCTGCCTCTGCTGCGCCGTCGACGCGAGCGAGCTCGACACCTACCTGGAGACCCTGACCGGGCCGGCCGCGCGGCTCGACGTCATCGTCATCGAGGCGAGCGGTCTCGCCGAGCCCCGGGAACTCGTACGGATGCTGCTGGCCAGCGACAATCCGCACATCCGGTACGGGGGGCTGGTCGAGGTCGTCGACGCCGCCGAGTTCCACGCCACCCGGGAGCGGCACCCGGAGATCGACCGCCACCTCGCGGTCGCCGACCTGGTCGTCCTGAACAAGACCGACCGGGTCGCGGACGCGGAGCTGCGGGCCGTGAGGGAGAGGGTCGACGCGGCGGGCGGAAGGGCCGCGGTCGTCCGCTCCGCCTACGGGCGGATCGATCCCGGGCTGCTCTTCGACCCCGTGCTGAGGCCGGACGAGGACGACGGCTTCCGCCAGCTGACGTTCGAGGACCTGCTTCCCGAGGCCGGCCGCACGCACGAGGAGCACCCGCACGCGGCCTACGAGAGCGTCTCCTTCACCGCCGACGCGCCGCTCAGCCCCCGGCGCTTCATGGCGTTCCTCGACTCCCGTCCCATGGGCCTCTACCGGATCAAGGGATTCGCCGACTTCGGTGCGGGCGACCCCGCCAACCGCTACGCCCTGCACACCGTCGGCAGGTTCCTGCGCTTCGTGCCGGAGCGCTGGGCCCGCGGCGCACCGCGGCGGACCCAGCTCGTGCTGATCGGCTCGGGGATCGACGCCCAGGCGCTGCGCAAGGAACTCGAGAACTGCACGGACGCCCGGCAGGACGCCACCGAGGAGCTGGAGCGCAGCATGTGGGGCGTCCTGCGGTACGTGCGGCAGCCGGACGACGACGCGATCTGAGGCCCGGCGCCTGCCGCCGGGACCAGGACGGGCCGTGACCCCGTCCTGGTCCCGACGGTGTGCCCGCCGTCCGGCCGGTGTGTCCTACAGCGGTCCCGCGATCACCGCGACCTGGCTCGTCAGCGGCGTACCCGAGCCGTCGCGGCGCGGGTCGGGGGCCGGCAGTTCGGCCGGTGCGCCGTTCTTCTGCGCCGCCCGTGCCGGGGTCTCGCCGGCCCAGGCGAACACCAGGACGTCCTCACCCTTGAGGAAGCGCTGGCAGCGCACCCCGCCGGTGGCCCTGCCCTTGCGCGGATACTGGTCGAACGGGGTCAGCTTCCAGGTCCGCTCGGAGTCGTCCAGCGTGCCGTGGGACCCGGCGACCGTGAACACCGCGGCGTCCGCCGAGGGGTCCACCGCGTCGAAGGAGAGCACGACCGCGCCCGCTCCGAGCTTCACGCCCGCCATACCGCCGGCCGCGCGGCCCTGCGGACGCACCGACGACGCCGGATAACGCAGCAGCTGCGCGTCGGACGTGATGAAGACCAGGTCCTCCTCGCCCGTACGCAGCTGCTTCGCGCCGACGACGCGGTCACCGTCCTTCAGCGTGATGACCTCCAACTCGTCCTTGTGGGGCGGGTAGTCGGGCACCACACGCTTCACCACCCCCTGGAGCGTGCCGATGGCCAGGCCGGGCGCGTCCTCCTCCAGGGTGGTCAGGCAGACCAGGTCCTCGTCCGCCTCCAGGGTGAGGAACTCCGCGAACTGCGCCCCGCCCGACAGGTTGGGGGCCGCGTGGGTGTCCGGGAGCTGCGGCAGGTCGATCACCGAGAGCCTGAGCAGCCGTCCGGCGGACGTCACCGCGCCCACGTCCCCGCGTGCCGTGGCGGCGACGGCCGACACGATCACGTCGTGCTTGGTCCGCCTCGCGTCCTCGGCCTGCACGATCGGGTCGGCGTTGGCCGTACGGGCGAGCAGGCCGGTCGAGGACAGGAGCACCTGGCACGGGTCGTCGGCGACCTCCAGCGGCACGGAAGCGACCTGCGAACCCGAGGACTCCAGCAGGACCGTGCGCCGGTCGGTGCCGAACTTCTTCGCCACCGCGGCCAGTTCCGAGGAGACCAGCTTGCGCAGTTCGGCGTCCGACTCCAGGATCGCGGTCAGTTCGGCGATCTCCTGGCTGAGCGTGTCACGCTCGGTCTCCAGCTCGATCCGGTCGAAGCGCGTGAGCCTGCGCAGCGGGGTGTCCAGGATGTACTGGGTCTGGATCTCGCTCAGCGAGAAGCGCTCCATCAGGCGCTCCTTCGCCTGCGCGGAGTTGTCGCTGTCCCGGATGAGACGGATGACCTCGTCGATGTCGACCAGCGCCACCAGGAGGCCCTCGACCAGGTGCAGCCGGTTGCGGCGCTTGGTCCTGCGGAACTCACTGCGCCGGCGCACCACGTCGAAGCGGTGGTCGAGGTAGACCTCCAGGAGTTCCTTGAGCCCGAGGGTGAGCGGCTGTCCGTCGACCAGCGCCACGTTGTTGATGCCGAAGGACTCCTCCATCGGCGTCAGCTTGTAGAGCTGCTCCAGCACGGCCTCCGGCACGAAGCCGTTCTTGACCTCGATCACCAGACGCAGGCCGTGCGCCCGGTCCGTGAGGTCCTTGACGTCCGCGATGCCCTGGAGCTTCTTCGCGCCCACCAGGTCCTTGATCTTGGCGATCACCTTCTCCGGGCCGACGCTGAAGGGCAGTTCCGTGACGACGAGACCCTTGCGGCGGGGCGTGACGTTCTCTATGGCGACCGTGGCGCGGATCTTGAACGTGCCGCGCCCGGACGCGTAGGCGTCCTTGATGCCGCCGAGGCCGACGATCCGGCCGCCGGTGGGCAGGTCGGGGCCGGGCACGAAGCGCATCAGCGTCTCGAGGTCGGCGCCCGGGTGCCGGATCAGGTGGCGGGCGGCGGCGATGACCTCGCCGAGGTTGTGCGGCGGCATGTTGGTCGCCATGCCGACGGCGATCCCGGACGCGCCGTTGACCAGGAGGTTCGGGTACGCCGCCGGGAGGACGACCGGCTCCTGCTCCTGGCCGTCGTAGTTCGACTGGTAGTCGACGGTGTCCTCGTCGATCGACTCCGTCATCAGTGATGTGGCGTCGGCCATACGGCACTCGGTGTACCGCATGGCGGCCGGCGGGTCGTCATTGCCCAGCGAGCCGAAGTTGCCGTGCCCGTCGACGAGGGGCAGGCGCATCGAGAACGGCTGTGCCATGCGCACCAGCGCGTCGTAGATCGACGCGTCGCCGTGCGGGTGCAGTTTTCCCATCACCTCGCCGACGACGCGTGCGCACTTCACGTAGCCGCGGTCGGGGCGGAGTCCCATCTCGTGCATCTGGGACACGATGCGGCGGTGTACGGGCTTCATGCCGTCGCGGGCGTCGGGCAGAGCCCTGGAGTAGATCACCGAGTACGCGTACTCGAGGAAGGAGCCCTGCATTTCGTCGACGACGTCGATGTCGAGGATCTTCTCCTCGAAGTCGTCCGGCGGCGGGGTTTTCGTGCTGCGGCGGGCCATCGCGGCTGCGACTCCTTCACGGATTCGGTCGGGCAACCTCAGGTTCTGACGCCGACCATTGTGGACCGCCGTGCCGACAACGCCGACCTCGACCCGTCCGAAGCGGTCCCCGGCACCCCCGCGGAGGCCCTGTTCACCCCGGCGTCCACGACAACATTCACCCGGCGGGAACTTCGCCAGGTGCCCGTGCGCTTGCCTAGAGTGGCAGGTCCGGCAGGAAATCCTGTACCGATCGAAGGGACGTACATGCCCATGGGTCACACGGCCACAGCCCAGGCCGGCTCCGGCGGCTTGACGGCGACCGAGCACCGTCTGGCCAACGGCCTGCGCGTGGTGCTCTCCGAGGACCATCTGACCCCCGTCGCCGCGGTGTGCCTCTGGTACGACGTCGGCTCCCGGCACGAGGTCAAGGGACGCACGGGCCTGGCTCACCTTTTCGAGCACCTGATGTTCCAGGGCTCGGGCCAGGTCAAGGGGAACGGGCACTTCGAGCTGGTGCAGGGGGCCGGCGGCTCCCTGAACGGCACGACCAGCTTCGAGCGCACCAACTACTTCGAGACGATGCCCACGCACCAGCTGGAGCTGGCCCTGTGGCTCGAGGCCGACCGGATGGGCTCGCTGCTCGCCGCGCTCGACGAGGAGTCCATGGAGAACCAGCGGGACGTGGTGAAGAACGAGCGCCGCCAGCGCTACGACAACGTCCCGTACGGCACGGCCTTCGAGAAGCTGACCGCGCTCGCCTATCCGGAGGGCCACCCGTACCACCACACGCCGATCGGCTCCATGGCGGACCTGGACGCGGCGACCCTGGAGGACGCGCGGACGTTCTTCCGCACGTACTACGCGCCGAACAACGCGGTGCTCTCCGTCGTCGGGGACATCGACCCGGAGCAGACCCTCGCCTGGATCGAGAAGTACTTCGGTTCCATCCCCTCCCACGACGGCAAGCAGCCCCCGCGCGACGGCACGCTGCCCGGCACCATCGGGGAGCAGCTGCGTGAGGTCGTCAAGGAGGAGGTCCCCGCGCGTGCGCTGATGGCCGCCTACCGGCTGCCGCACGACGGCTCGCGCGAGTGCGACGCCGCGGACCTGGCGCTGACCGTGCTCGGCGGCGGCGAGTCGTCCCGTCTGCACAACCGCCTCGTGCGCCGCGACCGTACGGCCGTCGCCGCCGGATTCGGGCTGCTCAGGCTCGCCGGAGCGCCCTCGCTCGGCTGGCTGGACGTCAAGACGTCCGGTGGGGTCGAGGTGCCGCAGATCGAGACGGCCGTGGACGAGGAGCTCGCCCGGTTCGCCGAGGAGGGCCCCACCCCGGAGGAAATGGAGCGGGCGCAGGCCCAGTTGGAGCGCGAGTGGCTGGACCGCCTCGGTACGGTCGCCGGCCGCGCCGACGAACTGTGCCGGTACGCCGTCCTGTTCGGTGACCCCCAGCTCGCCCTGACGGCCGTGGGCCGTGTCCTCGACGTGACCGCCGACGAGGTGAAGGCCGCCGCCCGGGCGCACCTGCGCCCCGACAACCGCGCGGTCCTGGTCTACGAGCCGGTCGAACCGGCCGACGAGGCCGACGGCACCGACGCGCACGAGGGGGCCGACAAGTGACCGACGCCGCCGTGACTGGAGTAGCGATGGAGTACCACCCGCAGCCGACCGCCGGCGAGGCCAGGCCCTGGGCCTTCCCCGCCCCGGAGCGCGGCGCCCTGCCCAACGGGCTGACCGTGCTGCGCTGCCACCGCCCCGGCCAGCAGGTCGTGGCCGTGGAGATCTTCCTCGACGCCCCGCTGGACGCGGAGCCCGAGGGCCTGGACGGTGTGGCCACGATCATGGCGCGCGCCCTGTCCGAGGGCACGGACAAGCACTCCGCGGAGGAGTTCGCCGCCGAGCTGGAGCGGTGCGGAGCCACCCTGGACGCGCACGCCGACCACCCGGGTCTCCGGGTCTCCCTGGAGGTCCCGGTCTCGCGGCTGGCCAAGGCACTCGGCCTGGTCGCCGAGTCCCTGCGGGCCCCGGCCTTCGCGGAGAGCGAGGTCGAGCGCCTGGTGGGCAACCGCCTCGACGAGATCCCGCACGAGCAGGCCAACCCGGCCCGGCGGGCCGCCAAGCAGCTCTCCCGTGAGCTCTTCCCCGCGACGGCGCGGATGTCGCGTCCGCGCCAGGGCACCGAGGAGACGGTCCGGCGCATCGACGCCGCCGCCGTGCGCGCCTTCTACGACGCCCACGTCCGCCCCTCCACGGCGACGGCGGTCGTCGTCGGCGACCTCACCGGTCTCGACCTGGACGCGTTGCTCGCGGACACGGTCGGGGACTGGACGGGCAACGCCGGCCAGGCCCGCCCCGTGCCCCCGATCACCGCGGACGACACCGGCCGTGTGGTCATCGTCGACCGTCCCGGCGCCGTGCAGACACAGCTCCTGATCGGGCGGATCGGCGCGGACCGGCACGACAGCGTGTGGCCCGCCCAGGTCCTCGGCACGTACTGCCTGGGCGGCACCCTCACCTCCCGGCTGGACCGCGTGCTGCGCGAGGAGAAGGGCTACACCTACGGTGTCCGGGCCTTCGGGCAGGTGCTGCGCTCGACGGCGCCCGGCTCCTCCTCCGGTGCGACGGGTGCCGCGATGCTCGCCATCAGCGGCTCGGTCGACACCGAGTCCACCGGGCCGGCGCTCGACGACCTCTGGAAGGTCCTGCGCACCCTGGCGGCCGAGGGACTCACCGACGCCGAGCGTGAGACGGCCGTGCAGAACCTCGTGGGCGTGGCCCCGCTGAAGTACGAGACGGCGGCCTCCGTCGCCGGCACGCTCGCCGACCAGGTGGAGCAGCACCTCCCGGACGACTACCAGGCCCAGCTGTACGCGCGCCTGGCTTCGACCGGCACGGTCGAGGCGACCGCCGCCGTGGTCAACGCGTTCCCGGTCGACCGGCTCGTCACCGTCCTGGTCGGGGACGCCGCGCAGATCGCCGAGCCCGTGCGCGCGCTCGGCATCGGTGAGGTGTCGGTCGTCAGCGGCTGACGGATCCGGACATGACGGACCCCGGCGAGCACCTGCGCGCCGGGGTTCTGTCATGTGTCCTTTTCGCGGCAAAAATCACTGTTCGCCCTGTGGGATGTACGACAAAAGGTCATTTCCGTTTGGTGGGGCCGAGGGGCCCGCTCTAGCGTCGCCCGGGCTGTCCGCCGAACCACTGCCGCGCCCGCGGCGCCGGACAGCCATCGCCGAGTCCCCGTCAGGCGCGAGCCTGGGGAGCCGGGGACCCACCATGTCCCTGGGGTGAATCGGTTCCTCGCGCCTCGTACGGGGCTCGGGGGCCGTAGGAGACCTTCCTGCTCCGAACCCGTCAGCTAACCCGGTAGGCGAGAAGGAAGGAAAGGACCAGCCCCTCCATGGCGTTCATCCGTGCCACCGGGAAGCACCGCGCCCCGAGTCGCCTGACGCGCAAGAGCGCCAGGGTCGCCGGCGTCGCCGCCCTGGCCACCACCGGCGTCATCGGCGCCACCGCCTCCCCGGCCCTCGCCGCGGACTCCGAGGTCACCGCGAGCACCGGCCTGACCCAGACCGTCGCCCTCGACGCCACCCTCGCCGCCCAGATCGAGGCCCAGGCGAAGGCCCAGCAGCACCAGGCCGACGTCGCGGCCGAGGCCGCCGCCGAAGCGAAGGCCAGGGCGAAGGCCAAGGCCGAGGCCGAGCGCAAGGCGGCGGCCCGTGCCGAGGAGGCCCGCGAGGAGAAGGCGCGCGCCGCCCGCGCCGCCGAGCGCGCCCGGCTCAACTCCTTCCACCTCCCGGTCGCCGGCTCGCACGTCACCACCGGGTACAAGTCCGGGGGCGCCCTCTGGTCCTCCGGCAGCCACTCCGGTGTGGACTTCCGTGCCGCGTCCGGCACCTCCGTCGTCGCGGTCGGCGCCGGCACGGTCGTCGAGGCCGGCTGGGGCGGCGCCTACGGCAACAACATCGTCCTCAGGATGAAGGACGGCACGTACACGCAGTACGGCCACCTCTCCTCGATCGGCGTGTCCGTCGGCCAGAGCGTCGCCTCGGGCGAGCGGATCGGCCTGTCGGGCTCGACCGGCAACTCCACCGGGCCGCACCTGCACTTCGAGGCCCGGACCACCCCCGAGTACGGCTCGGACATGGACCCCGTCGCCTACCTCCGGGCCCACGGCGTCCAGGTCTGACCGCACGGCGCACGGCACCCGCTCCTTTGAAGGCCCCGGCATCCGCCGGGGCCTTCGGCGTGCCTCCCGGCAACGCCCGCCGAACCCCTCGCGGAAGTGCTCCCTGGCCAAAAGATATCCATGGATTCCACCCCGCCGTCGGAAATTCCGGCCGGTTGCAATAGAGTCACAGAACAGGCGTCGATCGGCCGCGTTTCGCGGGGATTAAGGCGGAGGTTCGGACATGCGCATTCCCGCGCATTCGGTATGCACGGCAATCCGTGACGACATCGTCTCCGGTGTCTTCGAACGGGGCAGCCGCCTCACCGAGGAGGTGCTCGCGCGCCGGTACGGCGTCTCCCGCGTCCCCGTGCGTGAGGCGCTGCGCACCCTGGAGTCCGAGGGCTTCGTCGTCACCCGCCGGCACGCCGGTGCCTGTGTCGCCGAGCCCACGGAGCAGGAGGCCGCCGACCTCCTGGACATCCGCATGCTGCTGGAGCCGCTCGGTGCCGCCCGCGCCGCGCAGCGCCGCACCGAGGCGCACCTCAAGGTGCTCCGCGGCCTGGTCAGACTGGGGCAGGAGCGGGTGCGCCGGGGGGAGGGGGAGGATCTGCGTTCGCTGGGCGGCTGGTTCCACGAGACGCTGGCGCAGGCCTCGGGCAGCCCCGCGCTGATCGCGCTCCTCACCCAGCTCCGTCACAAGATCGCCTGGATGTACGCCGTCGAGCAGCCGGCCCGCCCTGCGGACTCGTGGGCCGAGCACGGCGCCCTCGTCGACGCGGTGGCCCGCCGTGACGCGGAGCGGGCCAGGGCGCTCGCCACCCAGCACGCCGAGCGGGCGACCGCCGCCCACCGGCTGCGGCGGACGGACCGGCCCGGGGACGCGGCCCGGGTGAGGACTTCGCAACACCCCGTAAACATCGCGGGAGCCCGTCATTAACAATTGCGCCGTATACAAAGAGGGTAATTATCGGAGGGCTTTCTTCCTGCTGCCCTGATCCGGTTTTCCGGAGTGTTTCCCGCCGTGGATCGGAAAACGGAAAAGCCGCGGCTCCCGGTCGGGGTGCCGCGGCTTTTCCGCAGAATTGAATCCGGTCCGGATCGGCCGGAATCAGACGGTCTCGGGGAGCTCCTCGAGCCCCTCGGCGACCAGCTTCGCCAGGCGGTCCAGCGCGACCTCGGCGTTGTCCGCCTCGGAGGCCAGCACGATCTCCTCGCCGCCCTGGGCGCCCAGGCCGAGCACCGCGAGCATGGAAGCGGCGTTCACCGGGCTGCCGTCCGCCTTGGCGATGGTCACGGGGACGCCGGAGGCCGTGGCGGCACGGACGAAGATGGAAGCGGGGCGGGCGTGCAGGCCCTCGGCCCAACCGACGTTGACGCGGCGCTCAGCCATGGTTCTGCCCTTCACGTAACGATGAGTTGTCTAGACCAGTCTCTCATGCGTGCGGACTGCCGTGCCCGGCACGGCCGCCGGGCCCCCTCAGCGTGCCCCCGCGGCCATCCCGCCGCGACCGGTGCCCCGAGCCGTAGGCTTTGCCCATGGAGCCCACTCCGGAGCAGAGTCCGCATCACGCGTACCCCGACCACTGGGAAGCGGACGTGGTGCTCCGCGACGGCGGCACCGCGCGCATCAGGCCCATCACCACGGACGATGCCGGACGGCTGGTCAGCTTCTACGAACAGGTGTCCGACGAGTCGAAGTACTACCGGTTCTTCGCCCCGTACCCGCGCCTGTCCGCCCGGGACGTGCACCGCTTCACCCACCACGACTACGTCGACCGGGTGGGCCTCGCCGTCACGATCGGAGGCGAGTTCATCGCCACCGTCCGCTTCGACCGGATCGACGGGCAGGGCAGGCCCGCCTCCGCCCCGGCCGACGAGGCGGAGGTCGCCTTCCTCGTCCAGGACGCCCACCAGGGACGCGGGGTGGCGTCGGCCCTGCTCGAGCACATCGCGGCGGTCGCCAGGGAGCGGGGCATCCGGCGCTTCGCCGCCGAGGTCCTGCCCGCCAACACCAAGATGATCAAGGTCTTCCGGGACGCCGGGTTCACCCAGCAGCGCAGCTTCGAGGACGGTTCCGTCCACCTCACCCTCGACCTGGAGCCCACGGCCGAGTCGCTCGCCGTCCAGCGCGGCCGTGAACAGCGGGCCGAGGCGCGCTCCGTCCAGCGGCTGCTGGCCCCCGGGTCCGTCGCGGTCGTGGGCGTCGGCCGCGTGCCGGGCGGCGTGGGGAGGACGGTGCTGCGCAATCTCCTCGGCTCGGGCTTCACCGGACACACCTACGCGGTGAACACGTCCTTCGCCGCCGGCCAGGGCACGGTCGACGGGGTGCCCGCCCACCGCTCCGTGGGCGAGATCGGCGAGCGGGTCGACCTGGCGGTCGTCGCGGTCCCCGCCGACCGGGTGCCCGAGGCCGTCGCCGACTGCGGGGAGCACGGGGTCCGGGGCCTCGTCGTCCTCTCCGCGGGCTACGCCGAGCGCGGCGCCGAAGGGCGGGAGCGGCAGCGGGAACTGGTCCGCCAGGCACGCTCGTACGGCATGCGGATCATCGGCCCGAACGCCTTCGGCATCATCAACACCTCCGACGCGGTCCGCCTCAACGCCTCCCTGGCCCCGGAGTCGCCCAAGGCCGGCCGCATCGGGCTCTTCACCCAGTCCGGCGCCATCGGTATCGCCGTCCTGTCCGGCCTCCACCGCAGGGGTGCGGGACTGTCCGCCTTCATCTCCGCGGGCAACCGGGCCGACGTCTCCGGCAACGACTTCCTGCAGTACTGGTACGAGGACGAGCGCACCGACGTCGCCCTGCTGTACCTCGAATCGCTCGGCAACCCGCGCAAGTTCACCCGGCTCGCCCGCAGGACCGCCGCCGTGAAACCCGTGGTCGTGGTCAAGGGCGCCCGGCACAGCGGGACCAATCCGCCGGGGCACGCCGTACCCGTCAGCCGCATCCCCGACGCGACCGTGTCCGCGCTGATGCGCCAGGCGGGCGTGATCCGCGTCGACACCGTGACCGAGATGGTCGACGTCGGCCTCCTCCTCGCCGGCCAGCCCCTGCCGGCCGGCCCCCGTGTGGCGATCCTGGGCAACTCGGAGTCCCTCGGCCTCCTCACCTACGACGCCTGCCTGGCGGAGGGGCTGCGCCCGCGCCCGCCCCGCGACCTCACCACGGCGGCGGGTCCGCGGGACTTCCGCGACGCACTCGCCGAAGCGCTCGCCGACCGCACCTGCGACGCCGTGATCGTGACCGCGATCCCCTGGGTGGGGGAGGACGGCGAGGCGGAGACCGGCGACGGCGAGGTCCTGGCGGCCGCACTGCGCGAGGCGGCGGCGACCGGCCCGGCCAAGCCGGTGGCGGTGGTGCACGTGGAGATGGGCGGCCTGGCGCAGGCCCTCGCCGCCGCGACGAGCACGGCGGGCTCCTCCGCACCCCGGCCCGCCGCCCCCGGGGCGGGCGAGGAGACCTCTCCCGCACCCCGGCCCTCCGATACCGCCGCCCGTAAGCGGAGCGCCCCGTCGGCGCCCCCCTCCCCGTCCGGCTCCCCGGCAGCCCCCGCACCGGGTGTCCCGGTCGAGGACACGGCCGCAACCGGCCGCCCCGGGCCCGCCGCCGGACGGATGCCCGCCTACCCCGCCGCCGAGCGGGCCGTCCGCGCGCTCGGCGAGGTGGTGAAGTACGCCCAGTGGCGGCGGCACGCGGCGTCCCCCGGCAAGGTGCCCGAATTCCTGGACGAGACCATCGACGAGCACGGGACCGCCCGGCTGATCGGGACGCTGCTCGGCCCGGACCCCGACCCCCGCGGCCGCCCGCTCACCCACGACGAGGCCCGCGAACTCCTCGCCCGCTACGGCGTCACCGTGCGGCCCGCGCTCCCCGCCCCCGACCCGGAGGCCGCCGTCACCGCCGCGGCGACGATCGGCTACCCGGTGGCCCTCAAGACCACCGCGCCCCATCTCCGGCACCGCGCCGACCTCGGGGGCGTCCGCCTCGACCTGGTCAGCGAGAACGCCCTGCGCCGGGCGTACGACGAGCTGACCGATCTGCTCGGCACCCCCGCCGAACTCCGTCCCGTCGTCCAGGCCATGGCCCCCCGAGGGGTCGACACCGTCGTCAAGGCGTCCATCGACGCGGCTGCCGGAGCCGTCCTCTCCTTCGGCCTGGCCGGTGCTCCCTCCGAACTGCTGGGCGACACGGCCCACCGCCTCGTGCCCGCCACCGACCGCGACGCCGCCGAGCTGATCCGCTCCATCAGGGCGGCGCCGGTGCTGTTCGGCTGGCGCGGAGCCGCGCCGGCGGACACCCCCGCGCTCGAAGAGCTCCTCCTGCGGGTGTCCCGGCTGGTCGACGACCACCCCGAGGTCGTCTCGGTCACCCTCGAACCCGTCGTCGTGGCCACACACGGCCTCACCGTGCTCGGGGCGAGCGTCCGGCTCGCGCCGCCCCCCGCCCGCAACGACCTCGGCCCGCGCAGGCTCCCCAGCTACTGACCGCCCACGGACCCGCGCACGCAGTCCCCGGCAGTCACCGGCCCCCCGTAGGATGGTCCCCATGGCAAAGACCGGTACGACGACCCAGGGGCTGCGCGCGGCGATCGAGCGCAGCGGCTACTACCCGGCCCTCGTGGCCGAGGCGGTGGAGGCCGCCGTCGGCGGGGAGCCGGTCGCCTCGTACCTGGTGCACCAGGAGACCACCTTCGACTCCAACGAGGTCCGCCGCCACGTCACGGTCCTCGTCCTGACGGACACCCGCTTCATCGTCAGCCACACCGACGAGCAGGCCGCCGACACGAGCTCCCCGACGCCGTACGCCACGACGTCCACCGAGTCGGTCAAGCTCGACCGGATCTCGTCCGTCGTGGTCAGCCGCGTGGTCGCCAACCCCGAGAAGTACGTGCCCGGCACGCTGCCCCGCGAGGTCGTCCTGACCATCGGCTGGGGCGCCGTCTCCCGCATCGACCTCGAACCCGCCGCCTGCGGCGACCCGAACTGCGAGGCCGACCACGGCTACACGGGCAGCTCCACCGCCGACGACCTGAGCCTGCGCGTCAGCGAGGCCGGCGACGGTCCGGACGCGGTGCGCCAGACCCTCGTCTTCGCCCAGTCCCTCTCCGAGGCCACGGCCGCGACCTCCGCGGCCACCCGCTGATGGTCCAGCCCGCCTGGCAGGAACCCGTGCTGCTCGCCCCCGGGGCCGCGCCCGTTCCCGAGTACGGCACCGGCTCGCTCGCCGACCTGCTGCCGACACTCGTCGCGGGACAGGGCGTACCCGGCTTCGAGGCGGCGATCCCCGAGCTCACCCCCGCCGACCGGAACTGCGTCTTCCTGATCGACGGGCTCGGCTGGGAGCAGATCAAGGCCCACCCGGACGAGGCGCCCTTCCTGCACTCGCTGCTCCCCACCTCCCGTGGCGGCACCGGCCGCCCGGTGACCTCGGGCTTCCCCTCGACCACGGCCACCTCGCTCGCCTCCGTCGGCACGGGTCTGCCCCCCGGCGAGCACGGCCTCCCCGGCTACACGGTGCGCAACCCGGCCACGGGCGCGCTGATGAACCAGCTCCGCTGGAAGCCGTGGACCGACCTGAAGGCCTGGCAGCCGTACCCGACCGTCTTCCAGCTCGCCGACGCGGCGGGCGTGCGTACGGCTCAGGTCTCCGCCCCCGGATTCGAGCAGACGCCCCTGACCAAGGTCGCGCTCAGCGGCGGGTCCTTCCTCGGCCGGCTCACCGGTGAGGACCGGATGGACCTCGCCGCCGAGCGCCTCGCCGCCGGCGACAGGTCCCTCGTCTACACGTACTACAGCGAGGTGGACGGCCAGGGACACCGCTTCGGTGTCGACTCCGACGCCTGGCGCGGGCAGCTGATGTACGTCGACGGGCTCGCCCGGCGCCTCGCCGAGCAGCTGCCGCCCCGCTCGGCCCTCTACATCACCGCCGACCACGGCATGGTCGACGTCCCGTTCGACGAGCAGTCCCGCATCGACTTCGACGAGGACTGGGAGCTGAGCGCCGGGGTCGCCCTGCTGGGCGGCGAAGGCCGTGCCCGCCACGTGTACGCCGTCCCCGGTGCCCAGGCGGACGTGCTCACCGTCTGGCGTGAGGTGCTGGGGGAGCAGTTCTGGGTGGCGAGCCGCGACGAGGCCGTGGCGGCGGGCTGGTTCGGCCCCCGGGTCGACGAGCGGGTGCGCGGCAGGATCGGCGACGTGGTGGCGGCCGCGCACGACGACGTGGTGATCACCGCCTCGGTCAACGAACCGCACGAGTCCGCGATGGTCGGCATGCACGGTTCGCTGACCCCCGTGGAACAGCTGGTCCCCCTCCTCGAAGTACGCTCGTAGCCGGCGTTTTCCGTTCCCCCCACCGCCCCACAGAAAGGCGCGCACCTTCTCATGCCCGAGCTCGTGTTCTTCTCCGGAACGATGGATTGCGGAAAGAGCACCCTGGCTCTCCAGATCGGTCACAACAGGTCGGCGCGCGGTCTGCAGGGTGTGATCTTCACTCGGGACGACCGGGCGGGGGAGGGGAAGCTGTCGTCGCGGTTGGGGTTGGTGACGGAGGCCGTGGAGGCCGCTCCGGGCATGGATCTCTACGCGTACCTGGTGGGGCGGATGTCCCAGGGGGACAAGGTCGACCATGTGATCGTGGACGAGGCCCAGTTCCTCGCGCCTGAGCAGATCGACCAGTTGGCGCGTGTGGTGGATGACCTCGGGCTCGACGTGTTCGCGTTCGGCATCACCACGGACTTCCGTACGAAGCTGTTCCCGGGCTCGCAGAGGCTGTTCGAGGTGGCGGACCGAGTGGAGACGCTTCAGGTCGAGGCCATGTGCTGGTGCGGGGCGCGTGCGACGCACAACGCCCGGACGGTGGGCGGGGTGATGGTGGTCGAGGGCGAACAGGTCGTCGTGGGCGATGTCGACCGGCCGGCGGGCGAGGTCGGCTACGAGGTGCTGTGCCGCCGTCACCACCGGCGCCGTATGACCAGTGCCGCCGCGCGTGCGGGCTCGCTCTCGCCCGATGTCCTGCCGGTCGCCTCGGCCTGAGCGCCGCGGCGCGTCACACGGTCTCGACGGGGGACCACCGCGGTCGACGGAGGCCCGGGCGGTGTCGCACGGCTCCGTGCGCAGGGCGGTCGGCGCGTCGTCGGTCGGGCGCGCGTCGTCGGTCGGGGCGAGGGAGCGCGGGCCGTCGCGGCGACGCGGGCCGGAGCGGTTCCGCCGGTCGGCCTTCCTTCGTGTTCGTCCGGCGCCGCGCGATGACCCGTTCCGGCGACCCGGGAACCAGCGCGTACCGGATCGTAGAGGGGCATCCGGCTCCGGCAGTGAGAACCGGCCCTTCGGAGGGGCGTCAGGTCTGTGGATCAGCGGGGCGGGAGGGACGCGAGGGAGAGGTCCCACCGGTCAGCCGCGTGGAGCAGCGCCGCGGCGTCCGACCTGACCTCCACGACGTACTGGTGGATGCCGGCCCCGTCCTCACCTTGTTGCCACGGAGGTGCCGCCTCCAGGGACAGGTGAACGCGAATCACCGCGGTCCCGGCCGCGGTTCGGGCGGCGAGGCTGAAGGCCACGACAGGCTCGATGAACCATGTGTCCGGTGACAGCTCACCCTCGGCATCAGGTGCGGTGACGTCCACCGTCCCCGCGGCCACCGCGCGCAGCCAGGCGGACACCTGGCGGGCCTCATCGGTGAGCAGACACGGGTCGGTGAAGGACCAGCTTCCCTCAGGAGTCGTCACCGTGCCGTCGACGACCAGCCAGTTGTCGTCGTACGAGTCGTCCGGGACGGTGGCGAACTGATAGCGCACCGGGTGGAGTTCGACACTGCTGGAGAGATCGTTCAGGAGCACGGGACCAGGATGGCACGCGCCGGCGGCCGGCAGGACGGACCGCGCTTCCCCGCCCGGCAGGGGGAGGTGCGGTGGCGCGGGCGGATCGTCGCCGGCTCTGTCGATGACCGGCGGCACACAGCGGTGACCCCCGGCAGTGCGCGTTCCCCGGCCATGGTGTGAGACCTGGATCCGCAGCACAACAGGCGCGGAACACGGTTGCGGACGAGTGAGCGCGTGCCGGCGGTGACGGGTGCTCCAGCTGTGGACCGTGATCCGCGCGGCGCCGTCGGGCGTCACCAGCGGGCGACGAGTGTCTCCTCCCCGCCCCGGTTGCGGTACAGCCAGGTGGTTCCCGGTGCGATGGCCCCGCTCAGGTAGCCGACGAGGGGATCCCGCTGCGTCGCACTGTCCAGCTCCGCGAGCAGCTTCAGGGCGTCGGGCAGAGGGAAGAAGGCGGCCTGTCGGATCTCGTCGTCCCCGGGTGCGACGTCCCCTGACCACTCGTCGATCTCGAAGGCGACGGCCAGCGCCGAGGGGTGTCGCTCGGAGTCGATGTGCATGAGGAACGCGGTCCGTACAGGGTCGCCCACCAGCAGTCCGGTCTCCTCCCGTATCTCGCGCCGGAGAGCTTCGTTCATGAGCTCGCCGGCCTCGACCCCGCCGCCGGGGAGGGACCAGAGGATCTCGCCTCCGGCGCCCAGGCTCTCCTGCACGAGCAGGATCTCGTCGCCGCGACGGACGACGCCGATGACCAACTGCACCCGGGGCTCCGGGGCGTTCGTGTTCTCTGCTGCCATGCCGCAGACCGTACGCGAGGGCGGGTTCGCCGGCAGCCGGGGCCGCCCAGGAGACGGGTGCGGTATCCGCTGATCGGCTCGCTGTCTTCGGACCTGCGGCGCATGGCACGGCCGGACGCTCGCGGAGCGGGCAGGGGAGACCCCGCACGGCGCGCGGCGTCCGCTGTGCCGTGCGTCCCGGGACGCCGGTGCGCATGAGTACGGTGTCGAGCCCCTCCGCGACGGGGCGGCGGTGGGCGTGGACGAGACGCCGCGCGGCGAAGAAGGGCACCCGCGCCGGAGGGTGGCCGGCCTCAGCACGCCGGAACCGCCGGCCGGATCGAGGACTTCCGGGTCTCCGTACACCTCGTCGTACCCCGTCCCCACCGACGGGCGCGGGCACGCGGCGGCGGACCGGGAGTCGTACGTCCCGCGTGGACCTCGGCCCCCGAGCGTCGCAGGACGGCAGGGCCCGGCGGGGACACCGTCCTCGCGGCCGGGCAGGAACAGGCCCGCACGATCGTCGACCGCTTCCCGGACGCCGGGCATCACATCGGCCGGGTGGCTCGTTCGGTGCGGTGGCGGGATGCGAGGCCGTTCGTCCAGCGAATGCCCCCAGGAGGGCGACTTCACGCCTGGACGGGCCGCTCGGCGGCGTCGAACGCGGGCGCGAGCGGGAGCAGGGCCGCGCGGAGCCGGTCGGGCAGCGGGCCCGAGGGTACGACCAGCCCTCCGGTGCCGGGACTCCCGGTGGCCCCTTCGTACCCGGCGGGCCGGAGCCAGTCGTCCAGCGCGATGCGGACCGCCGCGGCCACGCTCGCCGCGAGAACGCGGGCCGTGTGTTCCCCGGCGTGGCCCAGGCGCTCGGCGATCACCGCGCCGAGCGGGAGCTCGATGCCGGCGGTGGCGGCCAGGAACGCGTCGCGCAGCGCCGTCCGGGTCGTGATCAGCAGCAGCGCCCCGTGTCCGCCCTCACCGGTGTGCGTGTACTGCTCGACGACTGCTTCGGTGACGGCGTCGGCGAGGCGCACTCCTGCGGGCCGCGCCGCGACCGCCGCCGCGATCCGCTCCTCGCGGTCGGCGGTGACAGCGGAGACGATCGCCTGCTCGCGGCTGGCGAAGTAGTTGTTGTAGGTGCGCGGTGAGACCCCGGCCGCCTCGGCGATGTCCTCGACCCGCACCTCGTCCGGCCCGCGCTCCAGTGCCAGGCGCAGGGCCGCCCCGCGCAGCGCCTCACGCGTGGCGCGCTTCTTCCGTTCCCGCAGCCCCGGTGGTGGTGTCGTCACGGTGTGAGCCTTCCACACATGGCTGCGTGTACGCAAACTTGCGTGCACGCAGTTTTACTGTCAGCCTCGCCCTGACCGGAACCGACGGAGAGGACGGCGCCATGCGGGCAAGAGGAATGACCTACGACACGGGGTTCGTCGTGCACGGCCGGACATCGCGCGGGCCTCTCGACCCCGTGGTGGTCCGGCGCGAGCTCGCCATCATCCGGGACGACCTGCACTGCAACGCGGTCCAGATCATCGGCGGCGATCCGGACCGGCTGGAGCTGGCCGCCGCTGCCGCCGCCGAGCTCGGCCTGGAGGTCTGGTTCTCGCCCTACCCGCTGGAGCTGGACCCGGAGCAGATCCTCGCGCTCCTCCGCGACTGCGCCGAGCGCGCGGAACGGCTCCGGCAGCGGGGCGCGGCCGTGGTGTTCGTCGCGGGGGTCGAGCTGAGCGTGATGAACCGCGGGTTCCTGCCAGGGCGGAGCCCCGAGGAGCGGGTCGGGCAGCTGATGGGCCGCCCCGAGCGGCGGGCCGAGGTGATGCGCGAGCTCGGCGTACGCGTCAACGCGTTCCTCCGCGATGCCGCGGCCACGGTCCGCGAGCGCTTCCGGGGCCGACTCACCTACGCCTCCATCCAGTTCGAACAGGTCGACTGGACCCCCTTCGACATCGTGACGTACGAGCTGATCCGCTCCGCCGAGGTCGCCGACCGGTTCGGGGACGCGGTGCGAACCCTGGCCCAGGGCCCGAAGCCGCTGGCCGTCACCGGGTTCGGCACCGCCGCCTACCGGGGCGCGGGAGACCGCGGCGGGCGGGTGCTGGACGTGGTCGAGCACGACCCGGAGACCAGGGCGCCGGTGCGGCTGAACGGCACCTACGAGCGGGACGAGGCCGGTCAGGCCGCCTATCTCGATGAACTGCTGGAGATCTTCGAGACCGAGGGCGTGGACAGCGCGTTCGTGTTCCTCTTCGCCCTGCCCGGGTACCCGCACCGCCCGGACGGCGACCCCAGGGACGACCTGGACCGGGCCGGGCTGGGCATCGTCAAACTCCTCGAAGGGCGCAGGGGCCAGACCTACCCCGACCTGGAATGGGAGCCCAAGGCCGCCTTCGCGGCCGTCGCGGCGCGGTACCGCGGATGACCGGCCGCGCACGGTGACCGCACCCGGGATCCGCACCGCGGCACGGTGCGGATCCCGGGTGGTCGGACGCCGTACGGGCCGGACGGGCGTGCTCAGGGACGCCGGCCGGCCGACGCGCGGAGACCCGCTGGGGCGCCGCGCGCCGGCCGGCCGGTGGTGCCGGTCGCGTTCAGTCGCGCAGGGACACGCCCCGGCGGGTGCGCAGGCGGTGGATCTCCCACCAGGCCAGGGCCGTCACCGACACCGGGCCTCCGAGGAAGACCAGGACCTGGACCGGCGGCGGACCGGGTGGCAGTCCTCCCGTGAACAGACCCACGATCGCGAACTCCCACACCACGGCCCCGGTGAGCAGGGCGGGAAGCGCCGCGTGGATCTCCGTGCTGTTGAAGGCGCTGCGGACGGCGGGTCCGGTGGCGAACAGCATGAAGAACATCACCCAGGCCGTCAGCAGGGCCGACAGGAGACCGATGGGCACGAGCAGCACGGCCCACTCCTCGGGCAGGACCATCACGGTGGGGGTCACCAGCAGCACGACGGTCGGCGAGACGGTGAGCGCGCCGAGGTACCAGAGGGCGGACCGGCGCGCGGTGCGCAGCGGCAGCCGCATGCGGTCCCGTGCCCGGGGCGAAGCCATGCGGTGGAGCACCGCGACCACCAGGGGGCCGGTGACCAGCAGCAGCCACGGGGTGACGGCCCACCTCAGGACGTACTGGTCCTGCACCTGGCCGAAGTCCTCCGGTCCGCCGTACACGGCCAGGATCAGGACCGAGATGGCGGCGGCCGTCCAGGCGCGCCACCGCTGTACGCGGGCCACCTCGGGGTCCTCGTGGCGACGGCGCCCCCGTACGGGGAAGAGCCGCCGGGCCTTGAGCCGGGCGGAGCGGGCCAGCGGGTAGAGGGCCAGCAGGGGCAGGGTCAGACTCCAGGTGCAGGGGAAGGCGATCGCCGCCCACACGCCCCCGTGGATGCTCGACCGTCCGCCCCGCAGCACCTCCGTGAGCGTCGGCCACTCGTCCTCACGCAGCCGCCCCCACAGCGAGCCGGGCGGTCGCGGGGGCAGGTACGGGTTGTACGGCCGGGGCGGCGGCCACTGCGGCGGGACGGGGGGCCGCGGCGCGTGCGGCGGCGGAGGAGGGACCTGGGGGCGGGGCGGGTGAGCGGGCGGCGGCGGTGCGGCGGACGGCCCGGGGGACCGGGACGGCGGAACCGGGCGGCCCGGATCGGGCGGCCGGGTCGGCCGGTACGGGCTGGGTCCCCCGAGACTCATGGTGCGTTCCTCCGGTGCGGTGGCGTGCGGCCGTCCGGAACGGCCGAAGTGATCCGGGCCAGTCAACTGGGCCTGGGGCGCCGGGACATGGGGTTACCCGAAGTTGCCCAGGATGCGCCCGGGAAACGCCCGGCCCGCGGCCCCCGCGACTGGAAGGATCACCGTATGGCAACCCTGTACGCCCTGTTCGTGGGCATCGACGACTATCCGGAGCGTCCCCTGGAGGGCTGCGTCAACGACGTACAGGCTGCCAGGAGTTGGCTGGAGCGCCGCAGCGGCCTCACCAACGCGTTCCGTACCCTGCACAACGCGCAGGCCACGCACGCGGCCGTACGGGCGGGCATCGGGGACCACCTGGGGCGCGGCGGCCCCGGGGACACCGCGCTGCTGTGGTTCAGCGGGCACGGCAGCTCCCAGGAGACGGACGACCCGCGCGAGGCGACCGGCAGGTCCCAGGCCCTGGTGTGCCACGACAGCCTGGACAGGGGCGGGCAGGCACTGCTCCAGGACTCCGAACTGGGCGCACTGCTCGACGCCGTCGCCGCGCGCGGCACCCATGTCGTGGCCGTGCTCGACTGCTGCCACTCCGGCGGCGCGACCCGTGACGGCGCGTCAGGAACGACCGCGCGCGGTGTGCCCTGGCGTCCCTGGTGGCCCACGGACCGGCCCGGTGGCGTCCGGGACGGAGGCGGGGAGGGTCCCGAGCCGCTCCGGCACGTACTCCTCGCCGCCTGCCGCCCCCAGGAGCTCGCCTACGAGCGCGTCATCGACGGGAAGGTCCGGGGCCAGTTCAGCCACGCGATGCTGGACGTGCTCGGCCGGCAGGGCCCCGCGACCACCTACGGGGCCCTCCACGCCCTCGTGGAGGAGCGGGTACACGGCCTGAACGACCGTCAGCACCCCCAGCTGCGCGGCCCGGAAGACGCGCGCTTCCTGTACGGGGACTCCGTGCGGACCTCGCCCCACCTCCTGCGGCACACGGTCTCGGGCTGGGAGGTCGACTGCGGACACGCGCACGGACTGACGTCCCCCGGAACGGAGTTCACCCTCCTGGACGACGGCGAGGTGCCGAGGGTCGTCGTCGTGCGTGACGTGCGGCCGGAGTCGTCCTCGGTGGAACCGGTGGGCTGGCAGCCGGTGCCGGGGGACCGGGACAGGGTCCACGCGGTGACACCGTCCGCGCTGGCCTTCCCCCCACCCGCGATCACGGTCTCCGGCGACCCGGCCACCACGGCCCTGGTGCCGAGGCCGCCGGGCAGCGAACCGGCGTCCCCGTCCGACACCGGCCGGCTGCGCCTGCACGTCACCGCAGCCGACGGCTGGGCGCGGATCTCCGGAGGCGGCGGCCACCCCGTCCCCGACCTCCCGCTGCGCACACCCGCGGACGCGGAGCGGGTCGCCGACTGCCTGGCCCACATCGCGCGCTGGCACCACATCCGCGACCTGGCCAATCCGGACCCCTGGCTGTCCTCGCTGGTCCGCGTGACGGTGGAGGAGACCCCGGTGGGCACCCTGACGCACACGGCGGACGGTGAGGTGGTCTGCACCTACACGCCGGACGGCCGTCAGCCACAGGTGAGGGTCCGCATCCACAACGGGTCGGGCCGCGACCTGTGGTGCGTACTGCTGGATCTGACGGACAGTTACGCGGTGTCGCCCCACCTGTACGAGGGCGAGTTCATCGCGGACGGGCGTGCCGGCGCGGCGCGCCGGGGAGAGCCCGTGTGGCTCTCGCTCCCCGCCGGCCGCGCCGTGACCCGGGGCGCGTACACGCGTGACTGGCTGAAGGTGATCGCGACCGAGAACGAACTGAACCTCGCCCCGTTCCGGCTGGGGGCCTGGTCGCCGGAGACGGTGCCATCGGCACGCGGGGGCGGGGACGCCGATCGGGGCGGCGTGCTGCGGCTGACCGGGGCCGGGGGCGGCAGGGACGCGGGGGGCCCGGCCCAGGGCAGCCGGCCGGGCCGCTGGGGTACGGCCCACGTGGTCGTGCGCACCCAGGTGCCGTGAGCGCGCACCCCGTCACCATCCGAGATGCGTGAACCCGGCCCACGCGGTCGGGTCGTCGCTCCGGATCCGTCCGACGCGCCCCCGGAGGTGCGACGGCATCCCCGGGGGCGCCTCCCTGCGGTCGTCGAGCATCCACGACTGGGCGCTGCGCAGGGCCCGTCCGGCGGGCATCCCGTCGTGGTTCATGAAGTGGTGGACCATGTACATCAGCAGGGAGGTCGCCTCGTCGGGCACCGGCCACAGCGAGCCGATCACCGTGCGCGCGCCGGCGACGAGGAAGGCCGTCGACAGGCTGTACGCCTCGTCGTGACCGCGCCCGGACACATTGGTCCGGCAGGCGGCCAGCACCACCCGGTCCAGGTGCGGATAGCGGATCGAGCCCTCCGTCAGCTCCTCGGCCGTCAGCCGCCCCTCCGAGAGCTGGAGCCAGGCGCTGTGCCGCTCGCTCCGGCGCACCACCCCGTGGCAGGCGAGGTGCAGCACCCCACCCCGCTGCCCGCGCAGCCAGTCCGTGACGGCGGCGGGGGTCGCACGGCCCGGGCCGAGGAGTTCGCCGTCCGGGTAGAAGGCGCGGTGGATGGCCTCGGCCTCCTCGCCCGCGTGGTGCAGGTCGCGCGTCGGGTTGCCGACCACGAGGGACTGCCGGGTCCCGGTGGCGGGCCGTCCGGCGACCTCGCACAGCAGCCGGGCGGACGGCAGATAGGCGATGTCCGCCTCCTCGCACGCGTACCGGTCGCGGTGCCGGCCGGGCACGCGGGCGGCGTGCCAGGGCACGAGCCCGAGCTCGGCCATGGGGACCAGCACCACGGAGGGGGCCCGGCCGTAGCCGCGCGGAAGCCGCTGGAGCAGCGGCCCCATCACCGACGTACCCGCCCAGGCGCACAGGGCGTCCAGCGCCGCGCGGCCGCCGTCCGCCCGGCGCCCCGGCTCCGGTGTGCCGGCGAGGGGCGGACCGCCCGCGTCGCGGCCCGGAGCCCCGGAGGCCCGGTAGGCGGCCAGTTCCGGTGCCTCGGTGGAGAGCAGCGGCAGTTCGAGGACCTCGGTGGTGCCGTCGGCGAGCACCATGACGGCCGCGCCGTGGGAGGGCCGGCGGCCGAAGAACGTACGGTCCTTGAGGTCCGGCTGCTCCGTGTCGGCGGGCACCAGATAGACCAGCGCCGACCTGCCCATGGTGCGCAGCGCCCCGGCGATCTCCTGGAGCGAGGGGGAGTCGAGCAGCCGGCGGCGCAGCGGCGACGCCGCCAGCGCCTGGAGCACCCGGCGCCGCAGCCGGCTGGGCGGCCCCGCGTCCACCACCCCCTCGGCGAACGCCAGGTCACCCCCCGGATCCGCCGCCGGCCCCGTGCTCGCGCTCCGCCATTCCTCCGCGAGGTCGGACCGCCCCAGCCCCGCCAGCATGTCCGGGACGGTGGTCGCCACGGTCGCCGCGTGCAGGGCGAGGCCACGCCCCGCGTCCAGCGCGAGCACCGCGTCGGCGTGCGCCCCGTCGGCCAGGCACCACCGGGCCACCTCCACCGCCTGCCGTCCCGCGCTGCGGGCCGCGTCCGTGGCCCGCGCCGTACCGGACTGGAGCAGCACGGTCCAGGCCGCCGCCCGGAGGGCCCGCAGGCCGACCCGCCGAGCCTCGGCGTGGTTGAGACGCTTGCCCGGCGGGTCCAGGAGGTGGAGCACGTCGCCCCGGAACCGGTACGCGCTCGCGAGGGCCGGCCCGGCCGCGCCCCACACCACGTGCTCCGGGCCGCCGGCCATGCGCAGGGCGTGCCGCAGCCAGGCGATCCCCTGGTCGAGGTGGCCGAGGCGCTGTTCGTGCGGGGCGATGGCCAGAACGGCCACGCTGACGTAACTGGTGCCCAGGGTGTACGCGATGCGGACCCACCGCTCGTCGTCCGGCTCCAGCAGGTCCATCGCCTCCTGGAGCAGGCCCTGCGCCTCGATGACGGCCGGGTGGTCACGGGCCACCAGCGCCCGGCCGCAGCGTCCGACTCCCAGCTCGAACAGCCGGTCGATCCGTGAGGCCCGCGGCAGGGCGGAGATCTGCTGCCGCTGCCGTGCCACCGAGGGCCGGGCGGAGTCGGCGGCCTCCGCGGGCATCCGCCCGGTGCGGCGGGCCTCCAGCGCGGCCAGACGGGTGCGCGCCGAGTCCAGGTGCGCCTCGAACGCCACCCTGTCCATGTGGTCGGGCGCCAGCCGCGGAAGGACCGACTCCATCCGGCGGACCTGTTCCGCCAGCGCCTGCTCGTCCTCGCCGCGAGCGGCCTGGTAGGAGCGGAAGACGGCGAGCTGACCCTCCATGGCGAGGTGCTGGTCCGCCGTGAACGTCGACGATCCGCCGAGCCGTGCCAGGTCGTCCACCGCGGAGTCGAAGTCGTCCTCGCCGCCGCTGAGCTGGGCCAGGTGGATGCGCAGCCCGGCGTGAGCCGCGTCGGCGGCGTCCCGCGCCGGACTCCCGGCCGGCATCATCGCGCGCGCCCGCTCCAGCCGGGCGAGCTCCGCCTCCATGCCGGCCGGGTCGGTGGGTGTCAGCAGCCCCGTCGACGCACTCGTCGTGAGGACGGAGGCCTGCCAGCTCTGCTCGGACGGCCCGTACTCCTGGGCCTCCCTCAGTAGTTCGGCCTCACCGTGGGCGTCCGGGAGCGCCTGGTCGAGCCGGAGCATCGGGAGCAGCGTGACGATCTGGCCCGCCCGCATCCCGGAGAGCAGGGTGCCCCTCGGCAGCGCCCTCCAGTCCGCGTACAGCAGTTCGTACGCCTCCTTCCCCGTGGCGCAGCCGAGCCGGTCCAGGACCAGGGAGCTGAGCCGGGACAGGTCGGCCGCCCGGGACGTGCCCGCCTCCGCTTCCTGCCGCAGTTCGTACAGCAACGCGTGCAGGTCGTACGCCCGAGGTGTCATTCAGCGTTCCCGTCCCGGCAGCCGAGGGGCGGCCTGTGTGCCGTAGGGGGCGAGCACGCCGTTCAGCCAGCGTTCGCCCTCCTCCGTCCCGAAGTCGACGCGCGGGGCGCCCGTGGGTTCGAGCGCGGGGGCCTCGCCCCGGTCGTCGAACAGGATCGCGACCCGGTCGGCGGGCTCGCGCTTGGACGGCCAGACGAAGCCTTCCGCCCAGCCGCCGGTCTGCCGGCGGATCCAGTGGCCCCAGTCGCGGGTCTGCGGATAGTCGGCCCCCTCGGTGTGCACCAGCCAGGAACTCTGTGCCACCGCGGCGAGATCCGCCCCGGACATCAGCGACACGGCCCGCACGTCCCGGGCCAGGCGCAGGAAGGAGAGGCTGCGCCGTTCGAACGCCTCGCGCGGCAGCAGTCTGGGGCCGGCTCCGGACTCGAACGGCAGCGAGCGCAGGAGCACTTCGCAGACGGCGGCCCCGGCGCCGAAACCGACGTACGCGTAGCCGTACGGGTCGTGGGGCGTGCTGTCGAAGCGTCCGCCGAAGTAGAAGGGGTGCGAGAGGCGGGAGTTGTACTCCACCGCGTCCCGGTGCGTGGAGTGCACCCGGTACAGGGGTGTGCCCGCGCGCAGCACGCAGCGGGACGGTTCGCCCGGCAGGGCGTCCGGGGGAGGGAACCTGCCCATCGTCTACTCCTCCCCGCCCGCGGCCGTCAGGGCCCGTGCCGCGCCCAGCAGTTCGCCGTCCCGTCCACGTCCCAGCAGGGACGACGGCGTCCCCCGCCACCATGTGGTCGGCGACAGCCACCAGTCCGCCACGCCCCAGGGATCGGCATCGGCACGCAGAAGGGTGTTGACCTCCAGGACCACCCGCCACGGCATGCCCCCGGCTTCGAACTGGAAGCCCGGAACCCGCCTCCGGCCGTCCTCGCCGGAGAGGGCGATCAGCCGCGGGTCCGTGCCCTCGACCCACGCCGACGCCGGTGCGCCGAGCAGCCGTTCGCGGACGGCGCCGAGGACCGGGCCGACCATCGGGTTGCCGTCGAGGACGAGCATGCACAGGTCCGCCGCCGTGAACCCCGCGTACGGGGTGTCCGGGGGAGCGCCCGTGAACCGTCCGCCGTCACCGTCCCGCCGTAACCGGCCGGCCTCGTGGGCCGGCAGCGCGTCGAGGACGGACCGCGCGGCCCTCCCCGCGGCCGCCGCCCGGTCCGCGTCCGCCTCCCGTGACGCGGCCTCCGGCGAGGCGGTCTCCCGTAAGGCGGCGAGGGAGCGGCCCAGAGCCCGGTGCGCCTCGGCGTCGAGCATGCCCGAAAGCCGGTTCCAGTCAGCTGCGAAGGCGGCGAGTGCGATGAAGGGGTTCATCCGTACGTGTGCCCGTTCTCCTGGTCGGGAATGCCGCCTCGGCGGGGGCGGGCGGAGGGCCCGGTCCGGGCCCCCTCCGCCTCCCGGAGGGCCGGAGCGGGGAGCGCGGGCGGGCAAGCGAGCGACCATGATCGCTCGCGCCCGTCACGGCTGCAAGACGTCGGGCGGGGCACTGTCGACGCTACGCGGCCCGGCGGCTCTCCGGGGGCCGATCGCCGGTCGTCACCCGGTCGTTCCCGGGGCGTCCTCCGGTCGCGGAGCGGAACGGCGGGCCGTCGCACGGTTCGCCCGGGAGCACGTGGCGGCGCACGGCTCCCCGGGCCGGCCACCGTGCGGCCCCGGCGGGACGAGCGGTGGCGCCGGCCGTGCCGTCACCGGATCCGCCGTCCGGCGAGGCTCAACTGCCCGGCGGCCGGACGATCGTGAAGACCGCGCCCTCGGGATCCGCCACCGTCGCCAGCCGGCCGCTGGAGGCATCCTGCGGCGGCTGCAGCACGTGTCCGCCGAGCTCCACCACGCGGGCCGCCGACTCGTCGGTGTCGGCGACCTGGAAGTAGGTCATCCAGTGGGGGCCCCGGTCGCGCGGCAGGGCGTGCCCCACTCCGTGGAGGGCGGCCACCGGGCGGCCCTGGAGGTGCAGCGTCTGGTAGTCGAAGTCGGCCGACACGACCGCCTCGGCCTCGAATCCGAACACGGCCTGGTAGAACTTGGCGACCGACGCGGTCTCCCGGGTCACCAGTTCGTTCCACACGGGGGTGCCCGGTGTGCCCGCGAGGGCGGTGCCCAGGTGATCCGCCGCCTGCCAGACGCCGAAGACCGCGCCGCCCGGGTCGGACGCGATGAGGAGGCGCCCCGCGTCCCCGGCGACGAGGGGCCCGACGGCCACCGTCCCGCCGCACGAGCGGATCGCCTCCGCCGTGGCGTCCGCGTTCTCCGAGGCGAGATACGTCGTCCAGGCGATCGGGAGGTGCCGGCCGGGCGGCAACTGCCCGATGCCCGCCACCTCCTTGCCCCGCAGCAGCGCCCGGACGTACGGCCCCAGCTGGTCGGGCCCTGGCCGGAACTCCCAGCCGAAGAGCCCGCTGTAGAAGTCCTGGGTCGCGGTCAGGCCGTGCACGATCAGACTCACCCAGCACGGTGCGCCGGGTGTGCGCCGGGCGGCAGCCTCGGTCATCTGCTTCTCTCTCCTCGTACCGTCGGGGGCCGTGCGGTCGGCGGGCTCCGAGCGGCGCCCAGCGGTACGGATACGGGGGCGTACGCTCCGTCCAGATGCTCGCACCACTGAGCCCCCGAGGCACCCCGGCCGCGCCGCATTTTCCGCTCCGGGCTCGCACCGGAGACCGATATGGCGGGGTACGTCCTGTTCGGTGCGGCGTCATCGCGGGCGGCCCTGCGCGAGGATGGCCCCCATGAAGCCCATCATCACCGGATCCGAATACCTGAGCGAGTCGACGGGGCCGCGCCCGCCGGTGCTCCTGGACGTCCGCTGGCAGCTCGGCGGGCCGAACGGCCGCGCCGACCACGAGGCCGGACACATCCCGGGTGCGGTCTACATCGATCTCGACTCCGAGCTCGCCGGCCCCGCGGGCAGCGGCGGCCGTCACCCCCTCCCCGACCCGGAGGCCTTCGGAGCCGTCATGCGGCGGGCCGGGGTCGGCCACGACACCCCCGTGGTGGTCTACGACGGCGGCCAGGGCTGGGCGGCGGCCCGCGCCTGGTGGCTGCTGCGCTGGACCGGGCACCCCGATGTCCGCGTGCTGGACGGCGGTCTCGCCGCGTGGACGGGTGAGCTCTCCACCGGCGTCGTGGAGCCCGCCGAGGGGGACTTCCGGCCCCGTCCGGGCGCGGTCGGCCTTCTGGACGCGGACGGAGCCGCGGAGCTCGCCCGCTCCGGGCTGCTGCTGGACGCGCGGGCCGCCGAACGCTACCGGGGGGACGTCGAACCGATCGACCGCGTCGGCGGCCACATCCCGGGTGCGGTGTCGGCGCCCACCTCGGAGAACGTCGGCGAGGACGGACGCTTCCTGCCCGCCGCCTCGCTCGCCTCCCGGTTCTCCGCCCTGGGCGCCGACGGCACGGCCCAGGTCGGTGTCTACTGCGGCTCCGGGGTCTCGGGCGCCCACGAGGTGCTGGCGCTGGAGCTCGCGGGGCACCGGGCCGCGCTCTATGCCGGGTCCTGGTCGGAATGGTCCTCGGACGAGTCGCGTCCGGTGGCCACCGGGCCGGAGCCCCTCTGACACACCGGCACACGGACGAGGTGAGGACCCGTACGCCGTGTACGGGCCCTCACCTCATGCCACGGACCTTCGTGCCACGGACCCTGATGCACGGACCTTCGTGCCACGGACCCTGATGCACGGACCTTCGTGCCACGGACCCTGATGCACGGACCTTCGTGCCACGGACCCTCATGCACGGACCTTCGTGCCACGGACCCTCATGCACGGACCCTCGTGCCACGGACCTCCTGGCGGGGCCTCAGTCCTGTTTCTTGCGGCGGGTCCCGAAGACGATCTCGTCCCAGCTGGGGACCGCCGCGCGGCGGCCCGGCCGCACGCCGTCCGCCTCGGCCTGCCGGTCCGTCGTCCCGGTCAGCCGGTCACGGTGGCCCGCCACCGCGCGGGGCATCAGCACGTCGGCATAGGCGGCGCCCGCACCGGCGGAGGCCGCAGCGGCCGGGGGCTCGTCCGCTTCGGGCTCCTGCTGCGGCGCGGGCTCGAGCGCGGGCGGTTCGGGCTGCGAGGGCCGCTCCGGGACGATCATGTCGCCGCGGAAGCTCGGCACCGCCTCCAGGAGGCTGGTCAGCGAGTCGCGCTCACTCGCGGAGACCCCGCTCACCCGCTCCTCCGGCTCCGGGGGAGCGGGACGCTCGATCTGGCGGTCCAGCGCGCGGTCCAGCGGCCGGTCGCGCGGGAGGCGCGCGATCCGCGGCACGAACGGGAAGCTCGGCTCGGGAGCCGCGACGTCGTCGGACTCACCGATCAGCGAGCGCGCCTCCTCGTCCACGGCCTGGACCAGGCGCCGGGGCGGGTCGTACGTCCAGCTCGCCGAGTGCGGCTCACCCGCGACGCGGTACACCAGGAGGACCTCCCAGGTGCCGTCGTCCCGGCGCCAGGAGTCCCACTGGACGGTTTCCCGGTCGGCGCCGCGCATCAGGAGGCGCTCCTGCACCGCCTCGCCGAGCTGCGGACCGGTGTTCTCGCCGGGGCGGCGCACAGGGGTCTTCCGGGCACGCTCGGCCATGAACGCGCGCTCGGCCAGCACGGGGCCCTCGAAGCGGCGTACCCGGTCCACCGGGATGCCGGCGAACTGGGCGACCTCCTCGGCGGAGGCACCGGCGCGTATGCGCGCCTGGATGTCGCGCGGGCGGAGGTGGCTCTCCACCTCGATCTCGATCTGGCCGAGCCGGGCGCGGTCGTTGCGCACCGCGGCGCGCAGCCGCTCGTCGATCGGAAGCGTGTACTCCGTGCTGTCGGCAGCCTTGAGCACCAGTCGTGTGCCGTCGTTCGAGACGGCCACGACACGCAGTTCGGGCATGGGAACCTCCCGGGTGGTGCCTGCCGACGTCACGTGCGTCGCTGCTTCCGCTAGTCGAGTGTGACCTGCCCGGGTTCAGCCTGCCACAACCTTGCCAAGTTACCCGGCGTGTCGGGCCTTGGCCCTGGACGCCACGATGACACGGCCACCTCTTCGCGACGCGCGGCGACCGGATGGTCACCGCATGTAGCGGGCGCCCGTGCGATGCCGTGGCGCCGCCGGTTCGGGTGCCGCCTTCGGCCCCCTCCCGTAGGTTCCGGATACCCATGCGGGAGTCCGGGCCCAGGGCTCGTCACAGTACTCCATTCGGGCCACCTGGGTGGACCGGCGCGCCGCCGAAATTCTCGCCCGGCACGGGAGTTGGGTTACCCCGTTGTTCGCGGTATGCCCCCGATGCGTGTGCTGCTTCACAAAATCTCCAGAATCGGAACTATCTGATTCGCTCATATGTCCCTTCCTGGTGCAAGGTGGGCTAGTTGTCGAGCAGGGACAGATCATGGTTCAGAAGCCGCAGAACGATGCGGAACGCAAGGAAAGGCGCATAGATCTGAGCCTGCCGCAGGTCGCCGGCAGCGCCGTCGCGGCGGTCGCGGCAGCGGTGATGGCCTCGCAGCTCGGCGTGTACGGAACCATCGCCGGCGCGGGTGTGATGAGCGTGGTCGCCACCTGCGGCGGCTCGGTCTTCCAGCACTTCTTCCGCCGGACCGGCGAGCAGATCCGTGAAGTCACCGTCCAGGTGAAGCATCCGGCGGGCCGTCAGGTGACCGTCCGCACCCGCGAGACGTCCCCCGCGCCCCGGCGTCCGGACGACGGGGCGACCCGCCCGCCGGGCGCCGTGGACGACGACGCGACGCGGGTGCTGGGCGTGGTGGACGACGACGCGACGCGGGTGCTGCGCGCGGCCGGGACGGACCCGGACCGGACGGCGGGGACGGACACCGACCGCACGACGGTGCTGCGGCGGTTCCGGCCCACCGGGGAGCGGCCGGGCGGTGCACCTCCCGGGGACGCGTTCCCCGACGGGTCCTACTCCGAGGCGCGTACGCACGGCACCCGCGTCCGGGGCTGGAAGCGCTCGGCCCTCGCGGCCACCGGGGTCTTCGTCCTGTCGATGGCCGGCATCACCGTGTACGAAATGGTCGCCGGGCACGATCTGGGGGGCAACGGAGGGACGACCATCGGCTCGGTGGTCAGCGGTGAGCGGCACGGCGGGACGACCTCGCCCTCCCCCTCGGACAGCACGGGCCAGGACGACGCGGACCAGGGCGGCCGGAAGGACGGCGGTGTGCCGGACACCGGGAGCACGACGGCGCCCGGCACGGACCGGGGAGAAGGCGGGAGCGCGCGGCCCGACCCCTCCGCCCCGGACGGTTCGGCATCCGACCCCGCCCCCACGCCCTCGGCGTCCGGTTCGAGCACGGCACCCGAGCCGTCCGCCCCGGCCACGCCGGGCGACGGCGGCACCGCACCGGCCTCCCCGGACCCGGCCGGGACCGGCCAGGCCCCGGAGCAGCAGGGCGGGACGGGTACGGGCCCGGGCCGGTGACCGTCCAGGCCCCGCCCTCGCGGGTTCAGTCCCCGAGCACGCGCCGCAGGTAGTCGTTGGCGAACAGCCGGTCCGGGTCCAGCCGGTCGCGCACGGCGGTGAACTCCCCGAACCGGGGGTAGACGCCGGCGAGGTAGCCCGAGTCCCTGGTGTGGATCTTGCCCCAGTGCGGGCGGCCCTCGTAGCCCGTCATGATCCGTTCGACGGCCGTGAAGTACGCCTGGTACGGCGTCCCCCGGTACATGTGCACCGCGATGTACGCGCTCTCCCGGCCCGAGGCCGTGGAGAGCGCCATGTCGTCCGCCGGCGCCGTGCGCACCTCCACGGGGAAGCTGATCCGCAGCGGCGAGCGCTCCACCATGGCCTTGAGCTCACGCAGGGCCGCCACCGCCGCCTCGCGCGGAAGGGCGTACTCCATCTCGACGAAGCGCACCCGCCGGGGGCTGGTGAACACCTTGTAGGGGATGTCGGTGTACGTACGCGCCGACAGGGCGCGGCTGGAGATCCTGGCGAGAGGGGGGACGGCCCGGGGGACGGCGCGGCCCACGGAACAGGCGACCTGGAAGATCCCGTTGGAGAGGAGCTCGTCCTCGATCCAGCCGCTGACCCGTCCCGGGGGAGCCGCGGGACCCGCGCTGCGGTTGTTGCGCTTGGTGTTGCAGTTGCCGGTGTGCGGGAACCAGTAGAACTCGAAGTGCTCGTTCTCGGCGACCAGCTGGTCGAAATCGGCCGTGACCCGGTCGAAGGCCATCGGTTCCTCGCGGGCCGTCAGCAGGAAGACCGGCTCCACGGCGAAGGTGACCGCGCTGATCACGCCGAGCGCCCCGAGCCCGACGCGGGCCGCCGCGAAGACGTCCGGGTGCTCGTCGGCCGAGCAGCGCAGGACCGTGCCGTCGGCGGTGACCAGCTCCAGCGCGCGGATCTGCGCGGAGACCGACGCCGAGTCGCGGCCGGTGCCGTGGGTGCCCGTGGACGTGGCCCCGGCCACCGTCTGCTCCATGATGTCGCCCATGTTGGTGAGGGAGAGCCCCTCACGGGCGAGTGCGGTGTTGAGACGCTTCAGCGGGGTTCCGGCCCCGACCGTCACCGTCATCGCCTCACGGTCGACGCCGCGGATGCCGGTGAGCAGGTCCGGACGTATGAGGACCCCGTCGGTGGCCGCGGTCGCGGTGAACGAGTGGCCGGTTCCGACGGGTTTGACCGTCAGGCCGTCCTCGGACGCCCCGCGGAGCACCCCGGCGAGTTCGTCGACGGAGGCCGGGGACGCCACGCGTGCGGGCCTGGCGGTGACGTTGCCCGCCCAGTTACGCCACGGGTTCGCCGTCCGTACGTAGGTGTCGCTCATCTTCCCCGCGCCCTCCCGTAGGCGCCGGCTCGGCGAGCCGGCGGTACCCCAGGAGCCCCACCGCGGCCGCGAGCGCTCCCGCCACGGCGGGCACCGCGTACCCCGCCTCGGCCCCGGACGCGTCGACCACCCAGCCCGCGGCGGAGGAGCCGAGCGCCACTCCGACGGCGAGTCCGGTACTGGTCCAGGTCATGCCCTCCGTCAGCTGGGTGCGCGGTACGTGCCGTTCGACGAGGGCCATGGTGGTCACCATCGTCGGTGCGATGGCGAGGCCCGCGACAAAGAGCGCCACGGCCAGGAACGGCAGGCTCCCGGCCAGTTGGAGGGGGATCATACTCACGGCCATCGCGCAGACCCCCACCAGCCACCGGGTGGACGGCTTCCCCCGCAGGTGGAGCAGGCCGAACACCGCTCCCGCGAGGCAGGACCCCAGGGCGTAGACCGCCAGCACGAGGCTGGCCGCCGCCTTGTGGCCGCGCTCCTCGGCGAAGGCGACCGTCACCACGTCCACCGCCCCGAAGATCGCCCCGGTGGCGACGAAGGTGACCACCAGCACCTGGAGCCCCGTCGAGCGCAGCGCGGAGCCGCCGGTGTGCTGCTCCTTCGGGTGCGGCACGGGCTCGGTGGCGCGCTGGGAGGTCAGCCAGAAGACGCCCACCACCAGGAAGCCGCCGGCCAGCAGGGGACCCGCCTCCGGGAACCAGGCGGTGGACAGGCCGATGGAGACGATGGGGCCGAAGATGAAGCACACCTCGTCGACGATCGACTCCCAGGAGTACGCGGTGTGCAGCTGCCGCCCGGACCCCCGGTAGATCTCCGCCCAGCGGGCCCGGACCATGGACCCCACGCTGGGCACGCAGCCGGCGCCCACGGCGAAGACGAAGAGCGTCCAGTCGGGCAGCCGCTGCTGGGCGCAGACCAGCAGTCCCGCGACCGACGTGGCGGCGAACAGCGTGACCGGGCGCAGCACGCGGCGCTGCCCGTACCGGTCGACCAGCCGTGAGACCTGCGGACCCATGACGGCCGCCGCCATGGCGAGGGTCGCGGAGAGCGCGCCCGCCAGCCCGTACCGGCCGGTGAGCTGGGACACCATGGTCACCACACCGATCCCCATCATGGACAGCGGCATCCGGCCGAGGAATCCGGCGGCCGAGAATCCACGGCTTCCGGGGGCGGCGAAGATGGCGCGGTAGGGGCTGGGCAAGGGGAAGCTCCGGGGAAGCCTGTCAGGTGTACGGGGGGCCGATACAGCTTACGGCGGCTGTGGGCCGTCCGGACCCGCCGATGGCGGTTGCCGCGCTGTCGGAGGGGGGTGGCAGGATCGGGTGCATGTCCGATCTGCGTGATCCCGCTCCCTACGACGCTCTCCTGCTGCTGTCCTTCGGCGGCCCCGAAGGCCCCGACGACGTGGTGCCGTTCCTCGCGAACGTGACCCGCGGCCGGGGCATCCCCGAAGAACGGCTGAAGGAGGTCGGCAAGCACTACTTCCTCTTCGGCGGCGTGAGCCCGATCAACGCGCAGAACAGGGCGCTGCTGGACGCCCTGCGCGAGGACTTCGCCGGGCACGGCCTCGCACTGCCGGTGTACTGGGGCAACCGCAACTGGGCCCCGTACCTCACCGACACGCTCCGCGAGATGATCACGGACGGGCACCGCCGGATCGCCGTACTGGCCACCAGCGCCTACGCCTCCTACTCCGGCTGCCGCCAGTACCGCGAGAACCTCGCGGAGTCGCTGTCCGCGCTGGAGGCGGAGGGGCTGCCGGTCCCCCGGGTGGACAAGCTGCGGCACTACTTCAACCACCCCGGCTTCGTACGGCCCATGATCGACGGCGTGCTGGCGTCCCTGGCGGACCTCCCCGAGGACGTCAGGGCGGGGGCGCACCTCGCGTTCACCACGCACTCCGTCCCGACGGCCGCGGCGGACACCTCCGGGCCGGTGGAGACCCACGGCGACGGCGGTTCCTACGTGGCCGAGCACCTGGACGTGGCCCGGCTGATCGCCGGGGCCGTGCGGGAGGAGACCGGCGTCGACCACCCGTGGCGGCTCGTCTACCAGTCGCGCAGCGGCGCCCCGCACATCCCGTGGCTGGAGCCCGACATCTGCGACCACCTGGAGACCCTCCACGGCGAGGGCGTGCCGGCGGTCGTCATGGCCCCCATCGGCTTCGTCTCCGACCACATGGAGGTGCTCTACGACCTCGACACGGAGGCCACCGCGAAGGCCGCCGAGCTGGGGCTGCCGGTGCGCCGCTCCGCGACGGTGGGCGCGGACCCGAGGTTCGCGGCAGCCGTGCGCGAGCTCGTGCTGGAGCGTGCGGCCGCCGAGCGGGACCGCCCGGTCGCGCCCTGCGCCCTCGGTTCGCTCGGCCCGTCCCACGACCTCTGCCCGGTCGGCTGCTGCCCGGCCAGGGTCCCCAAGCCGGCCGCCGCCGGCGCCGACAGCCCCTTCCGGTCCTAGGGCCTCGTGTCCGGGCCGGGGCGGGCCCGCGTACGCCGGTGCGGCGCGTCATGGCCGGCGGGCGGCGCCCCACCCCGCTCCTGCCCGGACGGAAGACCCGGCCGCCGTCCCGATTTCCCGCCGTGCGGGCGCAGCCCGGCCCGTACCGGCTCCGCGACACCACCTCTGGAGCGTTGTGACCGACCCCCTCCTGTCCGAACTGCTGGACCTCGCCCTGGAAGCGGCCCGCCGGGCCGGCGCGCTGCTGCGCGACGGCCGTCCCGAGGACCTCGGGGTCGCCGCGACGAAGTCCAGCCCGATCGACGTCGTCACCGAGATGGACATCCGGGCGGAGAAGCTGATCACCGGCTACCTCTCCGAGCACCGCCCCGCCGACGGCTTCCTCGGCGAGGAGGGCGCCAGCTCCGAGGGCACCAGCGGGATCCGCTGGGTCATCGACCCGCTCGACGGCACGGTGAACTACCTCTACGGCCTCCCGACCTGGGCCGTCTCCATCGCCGCCGAGCGCGACGGCGAGCGGGTCGTCGGGGTGGTCGAGGCCCCGATGCGCCGCGAGACGTCCCACGCGGTGCTCGGCCGCGGCGCGTACGGGAACGGGGACCCGCTGCGGTGCCGCCCCACGGCCCCCTTCGAGCAGGCCCTGGTGTCCACCGGCTTCAACTACGTCACCGAGGTCCGCACCCACCAGGCGGCGGTGGCCCAGCAGCTCATCCCGCGGCTGCGTGACATCCGGCGCGGGGGATCGGCGGCCGTGGACCTCTGCGACGTGGCGGCCGGCCGGCTCGACGGCTACTACGAGCGCGGACTGCACCCGTGGGACGTCGCCGCAGGTGACCTCATCGCCCGGGAGGCGGGTGCCCTGACCGGGGGCAGGCCCGGGCGCCCGGCGGACGGCGACCTGACCGTCGCCGCGACCCCGGGGGTCTTCGAGCCGCTGCAGGCGGCCCTGGAGGAACTGGGAGCCTGGCACGACTGACCCGGCCCCCTCCCCGCCCCTCCGGGGCGCCCGGGAGGCCGCCGGCACGAGAAGAGGGCCCCGGAGAGCCATGACAGCTCCCGGGGCCCTCTCGTGGCTGCTCAGACGCTTGTGGCGCCGATTTCCACGCCGTGCTCGGCGGCGAGGCGGTGCAGGTCGTCGAGCTCTCCCTGCTCGACGTCCGCGAGGAAGTCGTCGCCCGTCTCGCGAGCCCTCGTGAGGTCGGACTCGGTGGTCTTGATTCGTTGCAGCAGACCTGCGGTGAAAGCGTCCATGAAGCGCCCCCTCATCGTGGGTCGGTGGCACGGGGGTGTGCCCGGTGGTCCCCCGGCACGCGGGCCGGGGTGCGGGTGATCACGCAGTCCCTCTGGAAGCAGGACGGGCTGTGGTACGCCACATACATGGCGTGATCGCGGGTGTGAGAGCGTCCTCCCCGCGCCCGGTCCCCGAGAAACCTCAACTGGCCCGGAAATCGGATCGATTCCCCGGAGCCACCGTCCGGGCCGCGTCGTCTTACCGCCGGTTTATGCGCGTTGCGGGCAGGATGGAAGCGCACAGTCGGTGCCGCTGACGTGCAGCGAGCGGCCGGAACGGGGGCCGCTCGCCGTTTTTTCGGAGATCTAGGGAAGGACTGCGCCGTGCGCGTACTCGTCGTCGAGGACGAGCAGCTGCTCGCCGATGCGGTGGCCACCGGGCTGCGCCGGGAGGCCATGGCCGTCGACGTCGTCTACGACGGAGCGGCGGCTCTCGAACGGGTCGGGGTCAACGACTACGACGTCGTCGTGCTGGACCGGGACCTCCCGCTGGTGCACGGCGACGACGTCTGCCGCAGGATCGTCGAGCTCGGCATGCCGACCCGGGTGCTCATGCTCACGGCGTCCGGCGACGTGAGCGACCGGGTCGAGGGGCTGGAGCTCGGGGCGGACGACTACCTGCCCAAGCCCTTCGCCTTCAGCGAGCTGACCGCACGTGTGCGCGCCCTGGGGCGGCGTACCACGGTCGCGCTGCCGCCCGTGCTGGAGCGTGCCGGAATCAAGCTGGACCCCAACCGCCGCGAGGTCTTCCGGGACGAGCAGGAGATCCAGCTCGCGCCGAAGGAGTTCGCCGTCCTGGAGGTCCTCATGCGCAGCGAGGGCGCGGTCGTCTCGGCCGAGCAGCTGCTGGAGAAGGCGTGGGACGAGAACACCGACCCGTTCACCAACGTGGTCCGCGTGACCGTCATGACCCTGCGCCGCAAGCTGGGCGAGCCACCCGTCATCGTCACCGTCCCCGGCTCCGGATACCGGATCTGAGGGCGTGATGGCAGCGTCCCCAGGCCCTGTCGCGGCGCCTCCGAAGCCGACCTGGGAGCCGAAACAGCAGGAGGCCCCCTACCCGTGGCTGCGTCCGACCATCCGGATACGGCTCACGCTGCTGTACGGCGGAATGTTCCTGATCGCCGGCATCCTGCTGCTCTCGATCATCTACATGCTGGCCGCGCAGGCCCTGCACGACGCCGGCGGCCTGGAGTTCCAGGTCAAGGGCACGAACGTGCAGATCTCCAGCGACATGTGCCCGCAGCTGGCGTCCGCACTGAACAACACCCAGCTCAACGAGGCCATCAAGGAGTGCACCTCGGCGCAGCGCCAGCACGCCCTCGACAGCCTGCTGAACCGGGCGCTCCTGGCCCTGGTGGGCCTCAGCGTCATCGCCTTCGCGTTCGGTTACGCCATGGCCGGCCGCGTCCTGTCCCCCCTGGGCCGGATCACGCGCACCGCCCGCCGGGTGGCCGGCACGGACCTGACCCGGCGGATCGAGCTGGACGGCCCGGACGACGAGCTCAAGGAGCTCGCGGACACCTTCGACGAGATGCTGGACCGCCTGGAGCGGGCCTTCACCGCCCAGCAGCGGTTCGTCGGGAACGCCTCGCACGAGCTGCGCACCCCGCTGGCCATCAACCGCACACTGCTGGAGGTCCACCTCTCCGACCCGGAGGCCCCCACGGAGCTCCAGCAGCTCGGCAAGACACTCCTGGCCACGAACGAGCGCAGTGAGCAGCTGGTCGAGGGGCTGCTGCTGCTCGCCCGCAGCGACAACCAGATCATCGAGCGCAAGCCCGTGGACCTGGCCGAGGTCGCCGACCGCGCCATCGACCAGACCACGGCGGAGGCCTCGGCGAAGTCGGTCGTGATCCGCGGCGAGCGCGCCCAGGCCGTCGTCCAGGGCAACGGCGTCCTGCTGGAGCGGATCGCGCTCAACCTCGTGCAGAACGCCGTGCGCTACAACGTCGCGGAGGACGGCTGGGTGGAGGTCACCACCGAGCTCCGGCACGGCCAGGCGCTCCTGACCGTCTCGAACACCGGTCCCGTGGTGCCCGCCTACGAGATCGACAACCTCTTCGAGCCGTTCAGACGGCTGCGGACGGAACGCACGGGCAGCGACAAGGGCGTCGGGCTCGGCCTGTCGATCGCGCGATCCGTCGCGCGGGCCCACGGAGGCCGTATCATCGCGGAGCCTCGCGAGGGCGGTGGTCTCGTGATGCGCGTCACCCTGCCGGTCTGAGAGGCTTCGCGGTGTGAGGCCGCATTGGATCGCTCTGTTCGCTTTGGGCGGAATTTTTGAACCCTGTTTCCGTTCTGTCCCTGTGTGATCGATCACAGAAGCGAATTTCGGTCCCTCTACTCTCCGTGACCACATCTCTGCCCGAAAGCCTGCAAACGTGCGGGTTTTCGGGGGGCGGTATCACGGGAAGTACACGGGGTGGCGCCCGTGAACAGCAGCAATCGGACCGTGTACGGTCCCCATCGCCACCCAAGCTGATCGCTCACGAGAGATCCGGTTGGGTGTCGATTGAGTAACAGACCTTGATGTGAGGCAAAATCTCCGCCTCAGGTCGGGCACAAGTCCGGCCTCTCACGCGTTACGTGCGCTGAGACACCGCAGACACCCATGAGGGGGAGAGCGACATGGCAACGGATTACGACACCCCACGGAAGACCGACGACGACGTCGATCAGGACAGCCTCGAAGAGCTCAAGGCTCGTCGGAGCGACAAGACGGCATCTGCCGTCGACGTGGACGAGTTCGACGCGGCGGAAGGACTGGAGCTGCCCGGGGCGGACCTGTCCAACGAAGAGCTCGCCGTGCGGGTCCTGCCCAAGCAGGCCGACGAGTTCACCTGCATGAGCTGCTTCCTCGTGCACCACAGGAGCCAGCTCGCGCGCGAGAAGAACGGCCAGCCCATCTGCCGCGACTGCGACTGAGGGACTCAGGCCGTGGCAGGCGACACACCGTTCCGGAAGCGGCGCTTGCGGCGCACGAAGTCGTCGGAGGCACATCAGGGCGGCGCAGGCCCGGCAGAGGGCGAGAGCCCCACTGCCGAGCACCAGGCCGCCCTGCCTGCCTCTCCCGGCAGTACACCTGACGACGAGCGGGGCCTTCCGGCCTCGCTCGAAGCGGTGGGGGCACAGGACCCGTCGTCCGGTCCCGGGCAGGACGGCCCGGCACCGCCCCCGAAGGGCTCCGGCCGCCTCCACGCACTGGGACGAGGCGTACGCAGGAGCAAGGAGGGCGCCGTCGCCGCGGTCGGCCTGGTGGCCGACCGGATCATCGAAACGGCCCCCCGCGTCCCCGTGCGGGACCTCGCCACCCTGCGCGGACAGTTCCCGGGGCTCGGCCCCGAAGAGCTCGCCGACAAGCTCGTCGCGGGCGCCTGCAACGCCACGGCGACCGTCGGCGCGGGCATCGGGGCGGCGGCGATGATGCCCGTACCCCCCGCCATGATCGCCGAACTGGCGGCCGAGATCACCGGCGTGGCCACCATCGAGATGAAGCTCGTCGCCGAGCTCCACGAGGTCTACGGCCTGCGGCCCCCGGGCAACCTCGGCCAGCGGAGCACCGCGTATCTGACCTCCTGGACGGAGGAACGCGGCATCGACGTCTCACGCCCCACCACGCTCAACGCGGCGCTGGGCGGGCAGATGAAGCGCGAGCTGCGCCAGCAGATCATGAAGCGCACCGTGCGCGACCTGCCGAACCTCATCCCGTTCATGATCGGCGCCGCCGTCGGCGCGCTGATGAACCGCCGGGACACCAGGAAGCTCGCCGACCGGGTCAGGAGCGACCTGCGGCACCGGCAGGTCCCCTGGGACCGGCTCCCGGCGCTCCCTCCGCTGGAACAGCCCGCCGAGCCCGCCCGGGAGCTGCCCGAGGGCCTGGACGACCCCGGCCGCTGACCGCCGTCAGCTCCCGGCGGACACCGGCGCGAGGGCCGCCACCAGAGCCTCCGGCTCCCGGGTCGACAGGTAGACGTACGGCGTCGGGTCGGCCGGATCCGTGACCTTCACCCGCACCGCCGTCGGGATGTAGCTGCGCAGCAGCATGAACGCCCGGGTGTCCGCCTTGTACGTGCGCCAGGCGCGCGCCTCCTCGCCCTCCAGCACCTCGGCGTCACCGAGCGCCTCCAGCGGGATCCGGGCGTCACCCGCGACCAGCGCGCCCGCCACGACGCGGATGCGCGCGGAGCCGTACGAGCTCACGCCCACGCACGCCGCGGCCGTACCGGCGGCCAGGGCGCCGAGCATGGGCAGGAGGCCGAGCGGCAGGAACATCACCGCGCACGCGACGCCGATCCCGAAGGCGATGAGCCACCACGAACGGGGCGCTGTGAGACGTTCGTCGAAGGGAGGTGCGGAAGGCTGCATGAAGGCAAGCTTGGCACGGCGCGACCGCCGGCCGGCCGCGCGGGTAAGGTCTGCGGCTGTGAGTGGAACATCTGCACGCCTGACACCCCCGCCCGACGCGGTGCGGCCCGTCCGCCATCCCGACGCACCCGCGCCCGGGGACGTTCTCGGCTCCCACTACGAACACTGTTTCGGCTGTGGTGACGGTCAGCCGCACGGACTGCACCTGCGGACGACGGCCGGAGAAGGTGTCAGCGTCACCGCCGAGTTCACCGTGAAGCCCGCCCACCAGGGCGCTCCCGGGCTGGCGCACGGCGGTGTCCTGGCCACGGCCATGGACGAGACGCTCGGCGCGCTGAGCTGGCTGCTGCGGGTCATCGCGGTGACCGGACGGCTGGAGACCGACTACGTCCTGCCGGTTCCGGTGGACACCGTGCTCTTCCTGGAGGCCGAGGTCACCGCCGTGCACGGCCGGAAGATCTACTGCCGCGCCACGGGACGGACCGGAGGCCCCGACGGACCCGTCGCGGTCCGCGCGGAAGCCCTCTTCGTCGAGGTCAAGGTGGACCACTTCATCGACAACGGGCGGCCGGAGGAGATCCGGGCCGCGATGTCCGACCCCGACCAGATCAGGCGCGCCCGCGCCTTCGAGGTGAACCCCTGATGCGCCCCCCCGTCGACGTACTCATCCGCCGGGTCGACCCGGACGTGCCGCTCCCCGGTTACGCACACCCGGGCGACGCCGGTGCCGATCTGGTCACCACCGAGGCCGCCGAGCTCGCCCCCGGCGAGCGCGTGACGCTCCCCACCGGGGTGTCGATCGCGCTGCCCGACGGGTACGCCGCCTTCGTCCACCCCCGGTCGGGCCTCGCGGCCCGCTGCGGAGTGGCCCTCGTGAACGCCCCAGGGACGGTCGATGCCGGGTACCGTGGGGAGATCAAGGTCATCGTGGTCAATCTCGATCCACGCGAGACCGTGAGGTTCGAGCGGTTCGACCGGATTGCCCAACTGGTCGTCCAGCAGGTCGAGAAGGTGCGCTTCCACGAGGTGACGGAACTCCCCGGCTCGGCGCGGGCCGGAGGGGGCTTCGGATCCACCGGCGGCCACGCCGCGGTGGACGGCGTCACGGGCGGTAACACCCAGGGTGGGAACAGCTACGCTTCGGTCGTATCCGACCGGGAAGGACATTGACGTGTTCGGACGTCGCAAGAACAGTGGTTCCGCCGAGGACACGGCGGACGAAGCGCGCGAGACCGAGCAGGTCGCCGACGAGCTCGACGACACCGGGGCCGAGTCCGGCTCGCGCCGCACGAACCTTCCTCCGGCCCCCCGCCCCGACGGGCCGTGGGACATCTCCGAGGTCTCCCAGCCCGGCGAGGGCCGGGTGGACCTGGGCGGCGTCTTCGTGCCCGGCGTCGAGGGCATGGAGCTCCGGGTGGAGGTCGCCGGCGACGCGATCGTCGCGGCCACCGTCGTGCTCCGCGACAGCGCGGTCCAGCTCCAGGCCTTCGCCGCCCCCAAGAAGGAGGGCATCTGGGGCGAGGTCCGCGAGGAGATCGCCTCGGGCATCACGCAGCAGGGCGGGATCATCGACGAGGTCGAGGGCCCGCTGGGCTGGGAGCTGCGCGCGCAGGTCCCCGTACAGCTTCCGGACGGGAAGAACGGCGTACAGCTGGTCCGCTTCGTCGGCGTCGACGGGCCGCGCTGGTTCCTGCGCGGAGTGATCTCCGGCCAGGGCGCGGTGCAGCCGGAGACCGCCGGACTGCTGGAGACGATCTTCCGGGACACCGTCGTCGTCCGCGGTGACGGCCCGATGGCCCCCCGTGACCCGATCGTCCTGAAGCTTCCCGACGACGCCCAGATGGTGCCCGAGGGTGTTCAGCAGGAGGACCAGGAGAGCTCGAAGTTCTCCGGTGGCATGGGCCAGCTCCAGCGCGGCCCCGAGATCACCGAGGTGCGCTGAGCGCACCCGGCAGTTCACGGCCGGGGGGGGGGCCCCCCCGGGGGGGGGGGGGGCCCCCCGCCCATTCGGGGGCGCAACCAGGGGCAGAAGAACAAAAAAGGGGCAGCCCCGGGGGGGGGGAGCACCGCCCCCGTACCCACCGG
>NZ_JBHVQX010000004.1:172724-227366 GCF_042886395.1 Streptomyces sp. NPDC058008
CGCGCACCCGGCAGTACCCGGCCGGTGGGCCGCACCCCGGGGAGGGGGTGCGGCCCACCGGCCTTTCCGTTGCCTCACCGGGTGCCTCATGCACATACTGGCGGCTGCCGAGGGAGCGGTACGCACGGCCGCGTACGCACGGGGGAGAGCGATGACACGCAGCACCGACGGACAGAGCGGCACCGCCCTGGCCGAGAGCCCGGCCGACGGCCCCATGGTGCGGGTCGAGGACCTGCACCGCTCGTACGGGACCGGCGCGGCCGCCGTGCACGCCCTGCGGGGTGTCTCCTTCGAGATCCCGCGCGGAGAGCTCGTCGCGCTCAAGGGCCGCTCCGGGTCCGGCAAGACGACCCTGCTGAACCTGGTCGGCGGCCTCGACGCACCGGACAGCGGCCGGATCACCGTCGGCGGCACCGCCCTCTCCGGCCTCGGTGAGGACGGGCTGCTGGAGCTGCGCAGGGACCGGGTCGGTTTCATCTTCCAGTCGTTCGGACTGATCCCGATCCTGACCGCGGCGGAGAACGTCGGCGTACCCCTGCGCCTGCGCAGGACCGACCCCCACGAGCGCGAGGAGCGCGTTGCGCTGCTGCTCTCCCTGGTGGGCCTCGGCGACCACGCCCGGCAGCGGCCCGGGGAGCTCTCCGGGGGCCAGCAGCAGCGCGTCGCCATCGCCCGGGCCCTCGCCAACCGGCCCGCCCTCCTGATCGCCGACGAGCCCACCGGGCAGCTCGACGCGGAGACCGGGCTCGCGGTCATGCAGCTGCTGCGGGCCGTCGTGCGCAGCGAGGGCGTCACCGTCCTGGTCGCCACCCACGACCCCCAGCTGCTCGCCTTCGCCGACCGGGTCCTGGAGCTCAGCGACGGGCACATCGTCGAGCACGCGTAGCCCCGCGGACCGCGCCGGGGCCGGGCCGCAACGGTACGGCGGCGGGGGAGTGCCCCTCATGCCGTACGCCGCGGGGGTGTGGCCCCCGGGGCCGCACCAGCCGGTTCCGCCTGTACGCGTCGTACGGCCGCCGGGTCCGGCGGGGCCACGCACCGGGGGCGGCAGGCTCCACCCGCACAGGCCGCACGGCGTCCGTGGGCCCGGTCCGGTGCGCGGTGCGGCAGGGCGCGGCCCCTCGCGCCGTACGGGGGCCGCCGGCCCGCTGCCCCGGGTCGTCCCGCACCCGGGTTCCGTGCCGGCCGGCCCGGTCGGCATCCGGTACGGCCGCATCAGAATCCCGTCAAGACGTTCCCCGCGTCCGGCCCTGACCCCATATGCCGGAATTTCTCGGGGTAACTTCGACACCGGCTCCCGGATCGGCGGCGGCCGGTTCAGAGAAGACAATGGGGCCATGGCACGCGGCAAGCTTCGGATCTACCTGGGTGCGGCACCCGGCGTCGGCAAGACGCACGCGATGCTGTCCGAGGCCCACCGCCGGGTGGAGCGGGGCACCGACTGCGTCGTGGCCTTCGTGGAGCACCACGACCGGCCGCGCACGGAGGTGCTCCTGCACGGCCTGGAGCAGATCCGCCGCCGCGACATCGAATACCGCTCCGCGGTCTTCGCCGAGATGGACGTGGACGCCGTCCTCGAACGGGCGCCCGCCGTCGCGCTCGTCGACGAACTCGCCCACACCAACGTCCCCGGCTCCCGCAACGCCAAGCGCTGGCAGGACGTCGAAGAGCTCCTCAGGGCCGGCATCGACGTGGTGTCCACCGTCAACATCCAGCACCTGGAGTCGCTCGGCGACGTCGTGGAGTCGATAACGGGCGTGCGGCAGCAGGAGACCATCCCCGACGAGGTCGCCCGGCGCGCCGACCAGATCGAGCTCGTCGACATGTCGCCCCAGGCGCTGCGGCGCCGGATGGCCCACGGCAACATCTACCAGTCCGACAAGGTCGACGCGGCCCTGTCCAACTACTTCCGCCCCGGCAACCTCACCGCCCTGCGCGAGCTGGCCCTCCTGTGGGTCGCCGACCGGGTCGACGAGTACCTCCAGCAGTACCGCGGCGAACACGACATCAGCGCCCCCTGGCAGGCCCGTGAGCGCATCGTCGTCGGACTGACCGGCGGCCCCGAGGGGCGTACGCTCATCCGCCGCGCCTCCCGGATGGCCGCCAAGGGCTCCGGGAGCGAGATCCTCGCGGTGTACATCGCCCGCAGCGACGGTCTGACCTCCGCCTCACCCAAGGAGCTGGCCGTCCAGCGCACCCTCGTCGAGGACCTCGGGGGCACCTTCCACCACGTCATCGGCGACGACATACCCTCCGCACTCCTCGCGTTCGCCAGGGGAGTCAACGCCACCCAGATCGTCCTCGGCTCCAGCCGCCGCAAGACCTGGCAGTACATCTACGGGCCCGGGGTGGGCGCCACCGTCGCCCGTGAGTCCGGGCCCGACCTCGACGTGCACATCGTCACGCACGAGGAGGTCGCCAAGGGGCGCGGGCTGCCCATCGCACGCGGAGCCCGGCTCAGCCGCACCCGGATCATCTCGGGCTGGCTGGCCGGCGTCGGAGGCCCGGCCCTGCTGACCCTGCTGCTCCAGGGCATGGAGAACGGGCCGGGACTCGCCAACGACGTCCTGATCTTCCTCTTCATGACCGTCGCCGCCGCCCTCCTCGGAGGCCTGGCACCGGCTCTCGCCTCGGCGGCGGCGGGGTCGCTGCTGCTGAACTACTGGTTCACGCCGCCCACCCACACCCTGACCGTCCAGGACCCCGAGAACTTCGTCGCCATCGTGATCTTCTTCGCGGTGGCCGTCGCGGTCGCCTCCGTGGTCGACCTGGCGGCCCGCCGCACCCACCAGGCCGCCCGGCTGCGGGCCGAGTCGGAGATCCTCTCCGCCCTCGCCGGAAGCGTCCTGCGGGGCGAGACGGCCCTGGACGCACTCCTCGACCGGGTCCGGGAGACCTTCGCCATGGAGTCCGTCGCACTCCTGGAACGGCAGAGCGACGTCGATCCCTGGACCTGCGCCGGATCCGTCGGACCCGCGCCGGTGGCCCGGCCCGACGACGCGGACGTGGACATGCCGGTCGGCGACCACATGGCGCTGGCCCTCTCCGGCCGTGTGCTGCCCGCCGAGGACCGCCGCGTCCTCGGCGCGTTCGCCGCGCAGGCCGCGGTCGTCCTCGACCGGCAGCGCCTGGTGGGGGAGGCGGAGGCGGCCCGGCGGCTCGCCGAGGGCAACCGGATCAGGACCGCCCTGCTCGCCGCCGTCAGCCACGACCTGCGCACCCCCCTGGCCGCCATCAAGGCCGCCGTGAGCTCCCTGCGCTCCGACGACGTCGCCTGGTCCGACGCCGACGAGGCGGAACTCCTCGCGGCCATCGAGGACGGCGCCGACCGTCTGGACCACCTGGTCGGCAACCTGCTGGACATGTCGCGCCTGCAGACCGGCACGGTCACCCCGCTGATCCGCGAGCTCGACCTCGACGAGGTCGTCCCCATGGCCCTCGGCGGCGTACCGGAGGGCAGCGTGGACCTGGACATCCCCGAGACCCTGCCCATGGTGGCCGTGGACCCGGGGCTGCTGGAGCGGGCCGTCGCCAACATCGTCGAGAACGCCGTCAAGTACAGCCCCGGCCGGGAACGCGTCACCGTGGCCGCCAGCGCCCTGGGCGAACGCGTCGAGCTGCGGGTGGCCGACCGCGGCCGGGGAGTCCCCGACGACGCCAAGGAACGCATCTTCGAGCCGTTCCAGCGGTACGGCGACGCCCCGCGAGGCGCCGGCGTCGGCCTGGGCCTCGCCGTCGCCCGCGGCTTCGTGGAGTCCATGGCCGGCACGCTGCACGCCGAGGACACCCCCGGCGGCGGTCTCACCATGGTCCTCACGCTCACCGCCGCGCCGGGGCAGGTGCGGGCCGGCCCCGTCCCTCCCGCGCACCTGAGCTCATGAGATCCCCGGGGCGCACCCCCACCCCGTACACGTACTCCGGAAAGGCAGGTCCGCGATGACCAGGGTGCTCGTGGTCGACGACGAGCCGCAGATCGTGCGCGCCCTCGTGATCAACCTGAAGGCGCGCAGGTACGAGGTGGACGCGGCGCCCGACGGGGCGACCGCCCTTCAGCTCGCGGTGGCGCGCCACCCCGACGTCGTCGTCCTCGACCTCGGGCTGCCGGACATGGACGGCGTCGAGGTGATCCGGGGGCTGCGCGGCTGGACCCGGGTGCCGATCCTCGTCCTCTCCGCCCGTCACACGTCCGACGAGAAGGTCGAGGCCCTGGACGCGGGGGCCGACGACTACGTGACCAAGCCGTTCGGCATGGACGAGCTGCTGGCCCGGCTCCGCGCCGCCGTGCGCAGGGCGGAACCGGTCGGCCAGGACGGCGGCGACGACCAGGTGATCGTGGAGACCGAGGGGTTCACCGTCGACCTCGCGGCCAAGAAGGTCCACCGCGAGGGCCGCGACGTCCGGCTCACCCCCACCGAGTGGCACCTGCTGGAGGTCCTGGTCCGCAACGCCGGCCGGCTGGTCAGCCAGAAACAGCTCCTCCAGGAGGTCTGGGGGCCCTCGTACGGCACCGAGACCAACTACCTCCGGGTCTACATGGCCCAGCTCCGCCGCAAGCTGGAGACGGATCCCTCGCACCCCCGGCACTTCGTGACGGAGCCCGGCATGGGCTACCGCTTCGAGCGGGGACGGTCCGTTCCCGAGTGACCGGGCCTCACTCGTTCGGGTGGTGACCGTCCGGGCCCGCCCCGGCCCCGGGAGACCGGTACCCTTCGGGTATGAGCGCCGTTCCCCGATCCGAGAAGCCCGACAGGGCTTCGAGGCCGTCCAGCCGCTTCCGCCGCATGCTCGACCGGCTCTCCAGCTCCCAGGAGGACCTGGAGTCCGAGGAGCTGCGGGAGGACTCGCACGCGTCGGGATGCACGCGGATCTCCGAGTGCTCGGACCGCCAGATCGTCAAGGTCACTGGTACCTTGCGGACCGTCACCCTGCGTCCGCGGGCCGGAGTGCCCGCCCTGGAGGCGGAGCTCTTCGACGGCACCGCGCCGCTCGACGTGGTCTGGCTGGGCCGGCGTTCCATCGTCGGCATCGAGCCGGGGCGCAAGCTCATCGCGTCGGGCCGCGTGGCCATGAGCCACGGGCGCCGGGTGCTGTTCAACCCCAAATACGAACTCCGACCGCTCGGCAAGGAGTAGCCGGTGACGTCTCTCGACAAGCCGACGTCCGACACGGACCAGCCCCACCGCACCGACCAGCAGGACGCCGACGCGAAGGCGGTCACGGAAGCCGCGCTCTTCGAGGCCTTCGGCGGCGTGCGCGGCATGGTGGAGACAGTCCTGCCCGGGCTGCTCTTCGTCACGATCTTCACCATCAACAAGGACCTGACGGCCTCGGCCGTCGCCGCCCTGGCGGTCTCGCTGGCCCTCGTCGTCGTACGGCTGATCCGCAAGGACACCGTCAAGCACGCCTTCAGCGGCGTCTTCGGCGTCGCCTTCGGCGTGGTCTTCGCGAAGATGACGGGCAACGCCAAGGACTTCTACCTGCCGGGCATGCTCTACACGCTCGGCCTCGCGCTCGCCTACCTCGTCACGACCCTCGCGGGCGTGCCGCTGATCGGGCTGATCCTCGGCCCGGTCTTCAAGGAGAACCTCTCCTGGCGCACCAGGAACCCCGGCCGTAAGAAGGCCTACGCCAAGGCCAGTTACGCCTGGGGCCTGATCCTCCTCGCCAAGTGCGCGATCCTCTTCCCGCTGTACTGGTGGGCCGACACCGCCCAGCTCGGCTGGGTGCTGGTCGCGCTGAAGATCCCGCCGTTCCTGCTCGCGGTGTACCTCACCTGGGTCTTCCTGGCCAAGGCGCCGCCGCCCATCGACGTGTTCGCGGAGATGGAGGCGGAGGAGCAGGCCGAGAAGGCCCGCAAGGCGGAGCAGAGCGCCCCGGCCGCGGACGCCCGTTCCTACGATCGCTGAGGGCCAGCCCGTGCGAGGGGCCCCGGACCGTTCCCCGGTCCGGGGCCCCTCGCGTTCGTACCGCTCGTACCGCCCCGCCCAGTCCTCGGGCTCCCGGCGGACTCAGTCCTCGGCGGGCTCCCGGCGGACCGACAACAGGTCCTCCAGCTGCTCCTCGCGCGCCTGCGCGGCCACGAACAGCAGCTCGTCACCGGCCTCCAAGGTCTCCTCCGGGCTCGGCGTCAGCACGCGCGTGCCCCGGATGATCGTGACGAGCGAGGTGTCCTCGGGCCAGGCCACGTCGCTCACCCGGATGCCGGCCAGCGCCGACTCCGGGGGCAGCGTCAGCTCGACCAGGTTGGCGTCGCCGTGGCTGAAGCGCAGCAGCCGGACCAGGTCGCCGACGCTCACCGCCTCCTCGACCAGGGCGGACATCAGGCGCGGCGTGGACACCGCGACGTCGACGCCCCAGGACTCGTTGAACAGCCACTCGTTCTTCGGGTTGTTCACCCGGGCCACGACCCTCGGGACGCCGTACTCGGTCTTCGCGAGCAGCGAGACGACCAGGTTGACCTTGTCGTCACCCGTCGAGGCGATCACGACGTTGCACCGCTGGAGCGCCGCCTCGTCGAGCGACGTGATCTCGCAGGCGTCCGCGAGGAGCCACTCGGCCATCGGGACCCGCTCGACCGAGATGGCGGTCGGTGCCTTGTCGATCAGCAGGACCTCGTGCCCGTTCTCCAGGAGCTCGGCCGCGATGGAACGGCCCACCGCACCGGCACCGGCAATGGCGACGCGCATCAGTGACCGCCCTCCTCGGGACCTTCGGCGAAGGCCTCCTCGACCTTCGCGATCTCGTCCGTACGCATCATCACGTGGACGAGGTCGCCCTCCTGCAGAACCGTCTGCGACGTGGGCAGTATGGCCTCACCCAACCGGGTGAGGAAGGCGACGCGGACCCCCGTCTCCTCCTGCAACGTGCTGATCTTGTGCCCGATCCAGGAGGGCGTGGTGTGCACCTCGGCGAGCTGCACGCCCCCGCTCGGGTCGCGCCACAGCGGTTCCGCGCCCGACGGCAGCAGCCGCCGCAGCATCTGGTCCGCGGTCCAGCGGACGGTGGCGACGGTGGGGATGCCCAGGCGCTGGTACACCTCGGCGCGCTTCGGGTCGTAGATGCGCGCCGCGACGTTCTCGATGCCGAACATCTCGCGCGCCACCCGGGCGGCGATGATGTTGGAGTTGTCGCCGCTGCTGACGGCCGCGAACGCTCCGGCCTCCTCTATCCCCGCCTCACGCAGGGTGTCCTGGTCGAAGCCGACTCCGCTGACCCGGCGGCCGCCGAATCCGGAACCGAGGCGGCGGAACGCCGTGGGGTCCTGGTCGATCACGGCGACCGTGTGCCCCTGCTGCTCCAGGGTCTGCGCGAGAGCGGCTCCAACGCGCCCGCAGCCCATGATGACGATGTGCACCTCGCGCCTACCTCGCCGTCCTGGTCGTCCGGATGACCTGCGAAAACACCCTGCTCACACTTCTCTCTCAGCTTGCGGGGCAAACAATGGGGCAACCACCTTCGGTGGTGCCCGTGGATGAGCTTATGCGGCGGCGCCCGGGCCGCCTCATCCGAGTGTGCGTATCCCCGGGGCCGATGAGCAAAAGGGAGGGCGGCGGCTCGGCCCAGGGTGTCGGCCGAGGGGCGCGAGGGCGTCGGCTCGGCCCAGGGTGTCGGCGGAGGGGCGCGAGGGCGTCGGCTCGGCCCAGGGTGTCGGCCGAGGGGCGCGAGGGGCGTCGGCTCGGTCGTGGGCGGAGGAGCATCGGCCGGTGGGTGCGGTCCGTGGGTGCAGGCGCTGGGTGGAGACGGTGGATGCGGCTTGTGGGTGCGGCCGGTGGGTGGAGACGGCGTCGGTGCGAGGGCTCCGGGTGGGCCGGGAGCGGAGCGGCGGGCGACGGCGTGGTGGCTTCCACCCGCACGTGCCGCAAGGATTTCGTTAAGGATTCCATGGACTTTTCCCATGACGGCGGGTAAATATGAAGGTTTTCCGGCTGTCGAGGGGGTGGTGCCTCGGCGGGGTGTCCCGGCAGCGCTTACGATCCTCACCGTGTCCAAACTGACCGACGTGCCCAAACGGATCCTGATCGGACGGGCGCTGCGCAGCGACAAGCTGGGGGAGACGCTCCTCCCCAAGCGCATCGCGCTCCCCGTCTTCGCATCCGACCCGCTGTCCTCCGTTGCGTACGCACCCGGGGAAGTCCTCCTCGTGCTGTCCATCGCGGGCGTGTCGGCGTACCACTTCAGCCCCTGGATCGCGGTCGCGGTCGTGGTCCTGATGTTCACCGTCGTCGCCTCGTACCGGCAGAACGTGCACGCGTACCCCAGCGGGGGCGGCGACTACGAAGTCGCCAACACCAACCTCGGCCCGAAGGCCGGTCTGACCGTCGCCAGCGCCCTGCTCGTCGACTACATCCTCACCGTCGCCGTGTCGATCTCCTCGGGTGTGGAGAACCTCGGTTCCGCGATCCCCTTCGTCGTCGAGCACAAGACGACGTGCGCCATCGGTGCCATCGTGCTGCTGACGCTGATGAACCTGCGCGGGGTCAAGGAGTCGGGGAAACTGTTCGCCATCCCGACGTACCTGTTCGTGGCCGGCGTCTTCGTGATGATCATCTGGGGTGCGTTCCGGGGTCTCGCCCTCGGCGACACCATGCACGCGCCCACCTCGGACTACGAGATCAGGCCCGAGCACCAGGGGCTGGCGGGCTTCGCGCTCGTCTTCCTGCTGCTGCGCGCCTTCTCCTCCGGCTGTGCGGCCCTCACCGGAGTCGAGGCGATCAGCAACGGCGTCCCCGCCTTCCGCAAGCCGAAGAGCAAGAACGCCGCGACCACGCTCGCGGCGATGGGCCTGCTGGCCGTCACGATGTTCTGCGGCATCATCGGCCTCGCCATGGCCACCGACGTGAAGATGGCGGAGAACCCCGCGAAGGACCTGATCCACAACGGTGTCGCGGTCGGCGCGGGCTTCACCCAGGACCCGGTGATCTCCCAGGTCGCCGAGGCGGTCTTCGGCGAGGGCACCTTCTTCTTCGTGTTCCTCGCGGCGGCCACCGCCCTGGTGCTCTTCCTCGCCGCGAACACCGCGTACAACGGTTTCCCGCTGCTCGGCTCCATCCTCGCCCAGGACAGTTACCTGCCGCGCCAGCTGCACACCCGTGGAGACCGGCTGGCCTTCTCCAACGGCATCGTGCTGCTGGCCGGGGCCGCCATCCTGCTCGTCTGGATCTACGGGGCCGACTCGACCCGGCTCATCCAGCTCTACATCGTCGGCGTCTTCGTCTCCTTCACCCTCAGCCAGACCGGCATGGTGCGGCACTGGAACCGGCACCTGCGCACCGAGAAGGACCCCGGCGTACGGCGGCACATGATCCGCTCCCGCGCCATCAACACCTTCGGCGCGTTCTTCACCGGCCTGGTCCTGGTGGTCGTGCTGGCCACCAAGTTCACGCACGGCGCCTGGGTCGCGCTGCTCGGCATGGTCATCTTCTTCGGCACGATGACCGCGATCCGCAAGCACTACAGCCGGGTCGCGGAGGAGATCGCCGCTCCGGAGACCCGGCCCGACGACAGCATCCGGCCCTCACGCGTGCACTCGATCGTCCTGGTCTCCAAGCTCCACCGGCCCACGCTGCGCGCGCTCGCGTACGCCAAGCTGGTGCGCTCCGACCAGTTGGAGGCGCTCTCCATCAGCGTCGACCCGGCCGAGACGAAGGCACTGAGGGAGGACTGGGAACGCCGGGGCATCGACATCCCGCTGAAGATCCTCGACTCGCCGTACCGCGAGGTGACCCGCCCGGTCATCGACTACGTGAAGGGCCTGCGCAAGGACCGGCCGCGCGACGTGATCAGCGTCTACATCCCGGAGTACGTGGTCGGCCACTGGTACGAGCACCTCCTGCACAACCAGAGCGCGCTGCGTCTGAAGGGCCGGCTGCTGTTCACGCCGGGGGTGATGGTCACGTCGGTGCCCTACCAGCTGGAGTCCTCCGAGGCCGCGAAGGTGCGCGCCAGGAGGAGCGCGGACTGGACGGCACCGGGCTCGGTACGCCGCGGCCCGGTGGAGGGCCGCCAGCCCAGGGAACCCAGCGGGAAGGGCTGACGCCGGGTTCGGCGGGTTCGGCGGACGGTGCGGGTTCGGCGGACGGGGCGGTGGGGGTCGGGGTCGAGGTCGGGCTGAGCTGGGCTTGTGGGGGCGGGCTCGGCCGGTGGGGGCGGGCCCGGCCCGCTCCACCCCGTGGTGCCGTGGCTTGGTCCGGGGTTTGGTCAGTGGCTGTGCACCCGGCCCGCGGCGCTGCTGGGCCCGCGGCGCTGCTGGGCCCGCGGCGCTGCTGGGCCCGCGGTGCTGCTGGGCCCGCGGTGCTGCTCGGCGGAGCGGTGCCGCGCGGTGCCGCTCCGCCCGTGGTGAGCGGCCGGGCTACGCCGACGTAGACTGGTGGGCTGTTGTCCGGCTGTTCTCCGTTTTCCTCTCCGGGCCTCTTCTCCTCGTGCCACTCTTTCCCACCTCTGGAGCCACCCCCTCATGCAGAACGAATCCACGTCGTCGCAGGCCGGGGAGTCGCTGATCGGCCAGGAGTACGAGGTCGAGGTCGGCCCGGTCGCCCACGGCGGCCACTGCATCGCCCGTACCTCCGAGGGCCGGGTGCTCTTCGTGCGCCACACCCTCCCCGGCGAGAAGGTCGTCGCGCGGGTCACCGAGGGCGAGAGCGACTCGCGCTTCCTGCGCGCCGACGCGGTCACGGTCATCGAGGCGTCCAAGGACCGGGTCGAGGCCCCCTGCCCGTACGCGGGTCCCGGCAAGTGCGGCGGCTGCGACTGGCAGCACGCCAAGCCGGGCGCCCAGCGCCGCCTCAAGGGCGAGGTGATCGCCGAGCAGCTCCAGCGCCTCGCGGGCCTCACTCCCGAGGAGGCGAACTGGGACGGCACGGTCATGCCGGCCGAGGGCGACAAGCTCCCGCCGGGCCAGGTCCCGGCGTGGCGCACGCGTGTCCAGTACGCCATCGACGCGGACGGCCTGCCGGGCCTGCGCAAGCACCGCTCGCACGAGGTTCAGCCGATCGACCACTGCATGATCGCCGCCCCCGGCGTGAGCGAGCTCGGCGTCGAGAAGCAGGACTGGCCCCAGATGGCCACGGTGGAAGCGATCTCCGCCACCGGTTCCAACGACCGCCAGGTCATCCTGACCCCGCGCGAGGGCGGCCGGCTCCCGCTGGTCGAGCTGGACAAGCCGGTCTCCGTGATGCGGGTGGACGAGAAGGACGGCGGGGTCCACCGGGTCCACGGCCGGGCCTTCGTCCGCGAGCGCGCCGACGACCGTACGTACCGTGTCGGCTCGGGAGGCTTCTGGCAGGTGCACCCGCAGGCGGCCGACACCCTCGTACGCGCGGTCATGCAGGGGCTGCTGCCGCGCAAGAACGACACGGCGCTGGACCTCTACTGCGGCGTCGGCCTGTTCGCGGGGGCCATCGGCCAGCGGATCGGCGAGAAGGGCGCGGTGCTGGGCATCGAATCCGGCAAGCGCGCGGTCGAGGACGCCCGGCACAACCTGAAGGACCTGGACCGGGTCCGCATCGAACACGGCAAGGTCGACCAGGTGCTGCCGCGCACGGGCATCACGGAGTGCGACCTCATCGTCCTGGACCCGCCCCGCGCGGGCGCGGGCAAGGCCACGGTCAAGCAACTGGTCACCCTGGGCGCGCGCCGCATCGCCTACGTGGCCTGCGACCCGGCGGCGCTGGCACGGGACATCGCGTACTTCCGGGAGGGTGGATACCGGGTGCGGACGCTGCGGGCGTTCGACTTGTTCCCGATGACGCACCATGTGGAGTGCGTGGCGATTCTGGAGCCTGCTGCAAAGGGCGTCTGACCTGCTGGTTTCCTAGGTTGCGCAGGTGCGGCGTGGTCTGATCGACCTGTTTCCCGGAGTGCATGACGTGGAGCCTGTCACGTGACGGATGCGCGCCTCTGACCTGCGCTTCTGTGGAGGTCGTGCTGGATGAACGGTTCGCTGGCCTGGTCATCGCGGGAACGCTGAGGAGTCATCTCGACGCTCGTCCGACGCTGCTTCTGACGATGTGTCATGCCTATCGGTCTGCTGCCCATGCTCTGTGGCTTCCTTGCCTTGGATCCCCGGTGCGCATACGGAGGTCTTCCTCCGCATAGGGAACTCGAACCCTGGGTCACAACCGGCGCCGAGGTCTCACCTCAGGTCGACCAGGCCGCTCTGCCATGGCACACGATCATCCGGGTGCGGCGACTCGGTGGGACAGCACCGGCTGACGGACCGGGTGAGCGTGGAGACGCAGGGCCGTGCGGCCCCGTGGCTGATGCCACGGGGCCGCGCGCGGGGGACATGAGGCCCCTCTTCTTCCTTGTCAGAAGTCGGGGCTCGGGCCGTCCGTGTCCAGTTTCAGGTCCACGCTGTACAGGGGACGGTCCTCGATCCCCAGGGCGCGCATCAGCTCGTTGGTCGGAATCCTGTACCTGCGTCCGACGCGGCGGATGGAGCAGGGGAACTCGCCCTCGCGGATCAGCCGGTACGCGGTCGTCGAACCGATCCCGAACGCTCGGCACGCCGTCCGCAGGTCCACTGTCACGGGCAGGTCGAACATCTCGGAGAAACTGAGTCGGCCCTCTGCCGGGTCCTTCATGCTCGCCTCCCCGCAGGGCGGACCGGCCGGGTGCCCGCGCGGCGCTCGGACCGTCGGTTCTTCCGGGGTGCGTGGTGCGTCGAACGGTTCCTCGTCCCGTCGTCGGTGTCGGCGAGAGCACCCTTGCGCAGATGCTCCGGGCGCACCCGGAAGCGCAGCGGGGCGCGCAGCCCGTCCGGGCCGTCCGGACGGTCGACCCGCACGTCCAGGCACTCCTCGGCCGGAGCGTCCGCCTCCCCGTCGGACGCGCTGAGCGCGCGATCCTGGGCGATGCGCTCGACATGGGTGGAGGGGAGCTCTCGCAGGCCGTCGCGGGCGAAGCACCACGCCCTGGTGCGCGCGGCGTGGATCAGGGACGAGTCGGAGAGGCGGCTCGCGGCGTCCGGAGCCGCCAGTTCCTCCAAGAGGGTCAGGATCATCTCGGCCTCCACGTCCGACCGATCGGCGTGCAGGCGCGTGCAGACGCGGCGGACAGTCCCGGTCAACCGGGGCAGGGCCAGCCAGATCGCCAGGAGCCTCCCGGTGCCGTGTGGAGCGAGGTCGCTCAGCGCGGTGCTGAGTACCTCCTTCCAGATCGCGGCGGCGAACTGCGGTTCGGAGCCGGGCCCGTACAAGGCTTCGTACGTCCCGACAGCGGTCAGCCGGACTGGCTCCGCCCCCTCGATGTCTGAGGGAACGGTCACGAGGACCGAGTCGCCGACCCGGGGGTCGTCGAAGTGCCGCCTCACCGAGGCGAACATACCACTGGATGGTAGATACATCAGTAAATATCCCTTCTCTGGGTTGAAGGTGCCGAAGATGCTGAAGGCGCTGGAGGTGTCGATGTGCTGGACAGGTTGAAGAGTCGCCGAGGTCGGTCTTGTTGACCGGCAATCGCCGCCTTCGACCACGAGCGTGTGACAGTGCGGAACGGCCGTGAGCTCGCCGGTCGGAGTAGTTTCAGAGGGGTGGGGCCGCAGTGGGTGCCCGCCCGGGACGGGCACCCACCCATGAGCTGTGGAACTCAGGCGGTCTCGGAGGGAGAGTCGTCCGGCGCTTCGGCGCGCGGGGTCGCTGGCGTGGTGCCCTCGGTCCGGTCGGCCGCCCGCCGGCGCCGGGTCGGTGGCCAGTCGGGGGACTGGCGCAGACGGCTCGCCCGGCGGTTTCGCTGACGGTTGTTCATAGGGCCTGCGGTTCCTTCCTGATGGGTCGATGGATGACTACGCTGCCTTCTCGCCTTTCTGTGAGCGGCTGGTGCCATCGTGCCCGGGGACGGTAGGAGGCCGCGGAGCGGAAACTGAGGGAAAACTGAGGCATGGGGGCGTGAAGGAGTACGTGCGTGTGAAGCGGCACATCGCAACGTACAGATGAAGGGGGCGCCGTCGCGGGGCCCGGACCACTGCTTCCGGTGCGGAAAGGGGAAGGGCGATGGAGGGGTATGTGCTGGGCCCGGTAAGAGTCGAAACGGACGGCGGCGGAAGGGTCTGCGCAGGTTCGAAGGCGGCCGGGCTGTTTGCGCTTCTGGCGACATCAACGGGCTGCCGATGCACCAGGAAGGAGGTCGCCGAAGTCCTCTGGGAGGGCGAGGAGAACACCCGCGGCCTGGTGGACCGTGCTGTCTCCGACCTGCGGAAGCGACTGGGCCCGGAGGTCGTGCCTCATGGTGGCAAGTCGGGTTACTGCACGCTCCGCGCGCCGGAGGGTGGCGTCGACCTGCTCCGCTTCCGTGACCGTGTGGCGAGGGCCGCAGGGCTGAACCCTCCGGAGCGGTTCGAGTTGCTTGGCGCGGCCCTCGAAGATTGGGACGGAGGCGAACCGCTGCGCGGGCTGACCGGGAGCGGCTTCCAACTGCGCCGGGAGGCGCTGCGGGTTGAGTTGATGGCCGCCGTGCACGCCCGGATGGACGCCGCCTACAAATCCAGGGAGGAGAAGTGGCTTCGCGAGGAGACGGAGAAATGGTTCAAGCGCGCACCAGACCTGCCCCAGGTCTTCCGGTTCTACCTGCTCGCCCACGATGACCTGGCGGAGCGCCGACGTGAACGGCTCATCAAGGAGTGGACGAAGCGCAACGGAAATCCGGACACCGACTTGCGGAGCGCCTTCGACCAGGTCCGGGGAGTCGCCCACCGGCCCGGCGGGACGCTCCTGCCGCCCGTCCCCGACCAGTTGCCCGGTAGCAGTCGCAGGCCGGTCGGGCAAGACGAACTGATCCGCAGCCTCGTGGAGGTCGTGTGCGAGGAACAGGACGCCGGCAACCTGGCCTTGGTCCTCATCAGCGGCATGGCGGGCGTCGGGAAGAGCACGGTGGCCAACCACCTTGCCCGTCGGCTTCGGGAGCGGTTCCCCGACGGGGTGCTCCACGCCGGACTGAACGGGTTCGCTGACGGAGATGTGCGGCCCGCCGAACCGGACGAGGTCCTGGACGGGTTCCTGGCCGTGCTGCCGCCTTACACCACGGTGACCGGACCGGAGAGCAAGAGCAATGCGCTGCGGTCGGCACTGGCCCACCGCTCGGTACTCATCGTCCTGGACGACGCGCTCAACGCTCAGCAGGTGATGCCGCTGCTCCCCGGAGACGGCACCTGCGCCGTGATCATCACCAGCCGCAACGACCTGTTGCGCCTGCAGTCCGAGAGAAAGGTGCTGTTCCGCAAGATGGAACCGCTGCAAGAGGCAGACGCCCTGGAGGTGCTCCAGGAGAAGGTGTCGGTCGAGGACCGGGCGAAGCACGTACAGGCTTTCAGCGAGCTGGTCCGCCTCTGCGGACGGTTGCCGTTGGCGCTCACCGTGGTGGCTCGACTCCTGGAAGGCGGTGCGCGTCCGCTGCGTACCCTCCCCGCTCTGGTGCGGGACATGGAGGAGGAGCGGGCGAGGTTGGACACCCTGGACCTGCCGGAGCACGAACTATCGGTCCGCGCAGCGCTGAACTGCTCCGTACGCGTGCTCGGTGAGGAGGCCCGGCTGCTGCTGTGGCAGCTCGCCGTCCACCCCGGGCCCACCGCCTCCTGGGAGGCGGTGATGGACTTGGGAAGGGCGGCGGGCGAAGGAGCGCGCACCGACCGGGCCTTGATGGAGCTCGTGGCGGCGAACCTGGTGGAGCTCCAGGGTGACCGGTACGGGCTGCACGACCTCGTGCGGGCCTTCGCACGCCGACACATGCAGCCGGGGGCGGACGGACAGACGGCGGACATCGAGCAGGCGACCATACGGCAGGTGCTGGAACACCAGCTGCACAACGTCCGCGCCTGCGACCGTGTGCTCGATCACGAGCGCGCCCTGCCCATCGGCGAGCCCGACGGGGTCACGGTCACCGACCCCGCGGAACCGGGGCAGGCGATGGCGTACTTGGACGAGGAGTACGCCGCTGTCCAGCGAGGCATCCGATTAGCCATCGGCCAGGGCATCGAACGGTACACATGGCTGCTTTCGATGGCCCTGGTCACCTATCAGTGGCGCCGACACCTCCTCGGCGACGCGCGGAGGAATCTCCTCCACGCCGTCGACGCCGCCGAATCCGCCGCCGCCCCGGTCGATTGCGCCATGGTCCACCGGATGCTGGCAGGGACACAGTGGCGGTTCGGCAAGTACGACGCGGCCGTGGGCCACCTACGCCGTGCCGTCCGGCTCAGCAAGGAGGACGACAGTGAGGCGGGTCGGCTGAGTCTTGCCCGTTCGCTGCACCGGCTCGGGATCACCCTGCGCAAGCAGGGCGACCGGACGGGGGCGGAGGAAGCACTCTGCCAGGCACTGGAGTTGTGCCGGGAGGTGTCCGACCCGGTCGGGGAGGCCGCCGCCCTGAACGCCCTCGGCGCGCTTCACCACGACCGGGGCGAGCACGCGCAGGCGCTCCGTCGGTGCGCCGACGCCCTGGGTGTGGTGGAGCGCACGGCGGAGCGCAGCGGCCTGGCCGACGTGCTGTTCACCCTGGCTAAGGTGCACCTGGCCCGCACCGAGAGGGACGAGGCCATCCGCCTGTACCGCCGGGCCTGCGACATCTACCGAGAACAGGAGAACTGGCCCAACGAGGACAAGACGCGGATGCTCTTCGCGGAGGTCCTGGTGTCCGCCGGTGAAACCGACACAGCGGTACGGGAGTTGGAGAGAGCCATCGTGTTGCGCGAACTAATGGGCGGCGACGGCGTACGCGAGGTCCGGGAGTTGCTGGAAGGGCTGAGGTGACCCGCCCGACCGGCGGCCTCCGGAGCACCGTCACAACCGAGGCGGATGCGTGCGGTAGTACTCGGTCGGGTCGGGGCGCAGCCGCCTCGACGGACGCGGCGAGCCCAGCTGGGGCAGGTATCGGCGGAGTTCGTCGAACACCTCACGGACATCCGCCGGGCGTTCCTCCGCCTTCCACTGGACCATCCACAGTGCGAGGGAGGCGAACTCCGGGGGGAGTTCGGCGAGTCTGTCAGCAGGCAGCACCGGGCCGCCCGGTTCCGCCCGCTCGTCCAGTCCGCCGTAGGGCAGCCGCATGACAGTCATCTCCAGCAGGATGCAGCCAAGCCCGAAGATGTCCGCCCGCCGCGTCAGACCTGAGGGGCATTCGTCGGACTGCTCGGGGGAGGCCCAGCCACGCGTGCCGCGCTCGAAGGTCGGCACGCCCGCCGTGATCGCGTGGCCCATGTCGATGAGACGGAGACGGCCGTCCGGTTGCACGATGACGTTCTCGGGTTTGAGATCGCAGTGCACAAGATTCCGTTCGTGCACTTCCCACAGAATTTCGCACAGCTGGCCGATGACGGACGCGACGGTCCCGGGATGCCTGACGGGCCGGGCCGCCAACAGGACGTTCTGCAGTTGGTGTCCCTCGATGAATTCCATGACCAGGCATCGGCGTCCTCGGTGCGTCCCTGTGGCGAAAACTTCGGGAATCTCCCGAATTCCCGTCAGCATCATCATGCGGGAGCCCTCTTCGAGAAGGTTTCTGCCAGCCGAGCGGAAGTAGCTCTCGGGGCCGAGGTCCCGGGCCTTCTGGAGCTTCAGCGCCACTCTCTCCCCGCTCCTGCGGTCACGGCCGAGGAAGAGGTCGCCCTGGCCGCCGTCACCGACCATGTCCAGCACTTCGTAGCGCTTCTCCGCATCGCCGATCTCCTCGATCTCCCTCATGGCAACCCTTCTTTCCTCTCTTTCCTCCGTGCAGAAATGGAGCAGAAAATGTCACAGCCGTGGCTGCCCCCCGACGGGGTGACCCGCACCTCCGGAGTCATCACGGTATCCGCCGGAATGTTCAAAGGGGGCGAATTCCGGTGCCCTGCCGCTGACGCTCTCAAGACCCGCGGTTACCACACTGCCGACCCCGTACCGCGCCGCCGCGAGCGGTTGGAGAACTTCACTCTCGGCCCCTTCATGGCCGCCTGCGACGCCCGCTTCCGGCCCTCCGGCAGCCTGCCCCGGACGCGTACCGCGCCCTTGCACGACGGCCTGAGGACATGGTCGGACCATGGCGTGAAGGCGTACGAGGCGGCCTTCCCCGCCGACCCGGAACGCCTCCTGAACGAGGTCCACGAGCCGTGGACGTACCGCTACCGGCCGTCCGGCCCCGACTCGCGGAACGCCCAGGAGTACCGCTTCACCGTGTGGGGCCGCTGCCTGGTCTCCGCCGACGGTGCCTACCGTGAACTCCGTCTGCCCGTGCACCGCCTGAACCGGGAGTTGCCGCCCGACGGGTTCGTCGCCGCCGTCGCCCTAGTGCTGGCCGAGGGCACTCCCGGGCCGCGGCCAGAGCATGTACGGATCGTGGAGTTCGCGCTGTTCGACGGTCGTACGCGGGAGCTTTTCGCCGGCAGCCGGGCGCAGGCGCTCGCCCGGTACCGAGAGCACGGCCCCGACGCCCTGGCTGGCGTACTGGACGGACGGGAATACCGTCCCGGTTCGGCCTGTGGCGGATGCCCCTACCTGTCGGTCTGCCCGGCCCTGCGCGCGGCGCCCGGACTGTTGGGCATCGATTCGCCGAACAACCGGCCCCGCCGCACCTGGTCGGTGACCAACGGGCGCAACTACCGGGCCTGCCCGGCCCGCGACCATATGCGTCGGCTGCACCTGCCCACGGCGGACTCCGTCGAGCGCGAGGTGACGGCCGAGCGCGGTCGGGCTCTGCACGCCTACCTCGCCGACCGGCATGGCCACGGATCGCCTCGACCGTGCACGGTCGAGGTTCCCGAGGAGTGGGTGCCGGACGGATTCGACCTGCCCGACCGCGAACTCACCCTCGGCGCAATTCTGTTGCGGCGGCACGCCGCGGTCTGCCCGCTGCGGTGCGTCGGGGACGGAACGGACGTGCGGACCGAACCCAGGGTAGTGCGGCACGACACCGTCGCCGACGTGGTGGTAATCGCCGCACCCGATCTGCTCTATCGGGACGCCGGCTCATGGGTGTGGCGCGAGACCAAGACCTCCGCCACCGACCGGCGGTCCAACCGTCCCCTGCTGGAGCTCTACCCTCAACTGGCCCTGGCGGTCGTGCTGATCGGCCGCGGTGACCTGGGCGGCGCTCCGTCCCGTGCCCGGGTCGAGCTTGAGGTGCTCCGCCCCGGCGGTGCCGACCTGGAGATCATCGACCCCTTCGCCTCCGCCAACCGAACCGCCGCTGAGGGAGTCCTGCGGACGATGGTGGCCGACTGGCACGGGGACGACCGCTACACGGCCGTGCCCGGACGCTCCTGCCAGCGGTGCGAAGTGGCCCGCTGGTGCTCGGTGTCGGCCGCCACCGAGGCCGCGGCATGAGGGCGGGGGCGGCCCACCGGGCCGACCGGCCGGACACCGGGGAGGAGTCTGAGGGCGCGGGCAGCGAACTTTTCCGCGAGCTTGCCCGCATGGTGGCCGCCCTGGCCGAGTTCCAGGGCCTGCGCTCGTTCGCCCTGCCCTACCCCGGCCTCGCCCAGCGTGCGCTGGACCGCACGGTGATGCACTGCCTAGACGTCGGGGAGACACCGCCGAGGAGCCTTCCGGAGCTGTGGGAGTGGTGCCGGACCAAGCCGGCGGGCGATCCGCTCTTTGCGGTTCCCGCCTCCCTGGTCACCCCGGGCGCGACGCTGGTACACCCGGTTCGGATGCCGACGCGGTCGTGCCTCGAAGTCGCCTCGCACGGGCCGGACGGGGGCGTAGCGGCGCAAGCCTGCGCGCTTCTTGGCGACCTGGAAGCGCGGTGCGGAACGGGCGAGCGCTACCGGCAGTGTCGGAGCTTCCTGGCCCGCCACCCGGTGGTCCACCAGCAGGACCGCTTCGGGCCCGGCTGGAGCAAGGCCGTTTGGAGCCGCGTCAAGGACCTCTACGGGCCGTTGCCCGAATCCCTGCTCGTCGATGGAGACTTCCTGCGCTGCCCCTCGTGCGGGCTCCCCGCGCTGCCCCGGGACCGGGCCATGCCCGTACCCGGGCGCTCCGCCACCGACACGGACATCTGGTGCGAGGGGGAGGAATGCCCGCGCGACGACCCTTTGCAACTGATCCGCGAGCCGGAACAGACGTGGATCCTGCGGAGTTCACTGCGGACGTTCCTCGCACTGCCGCATCGGACCGAAGAGGCTGTCCGGGACGCACTGGATCGCGCCGGGATCGACCATGAGGCCCTGTCGGGGCCTCTGTCCGCCTACAGGTTGAGGGACACCGGTCCCGGAATCGTCGACATCCAGGTGTACGACCGCCTGCAGCCGGCCCTCCTTGCCGCGCATCTCGCCGACAGTGCACCCCTCGCGGACCGCACCCTCGTGGTGGTCCCGGACGCGCTCGCCGGACGGGACGGCTACCGCGGGGCCTTCACCGATGCCCTTCCCTCGCTTCTGCGGGACCGGCTGGTGCTCACCACACCCGTGGACCTTGTGCCCGCCCTGGGTCGGGCACGGAGAGAGGAGAAGAACGATGCGTAGCATCACCCCGCCGCTGACCGACGTACTCCGCGCTCTCAAGGCGTTCCTTGGGCAGCCCGTCCCCAAGCCCGCCTTGGAAGCCCTCTGCCAGGTGGAACTCGGCCTGTACCTCCAGCAGAAGCTGATGCCGGGCAGTCCCGCGGGCAGCGCCTGGGTACTGTTCAGCGGATACGGGTTCGCCGAGGCACACGGATCGCGGCTGCCACCGGACGCCGCGCGGACATTGCGTGTCGCCCGGTACTCGCTGTGGACACTGCGCAGGGGCCGTACATGGCGCGAGGCGTTGGAGAGCTACCAGCTGTTCGACCCCAGGGTGCGCGGCTACGACGTACCGGACACCGAGTCGCCCGCCACCCGCCGCGAACTCTCCGTCGCCGGCGACCGCTTCTCCGTCTACGAGCAACTGCTGTGTGCCGCACCGCCGCTGGCGGGCAAACGCATGCCGGTCGCAGGCCAGGGCCCGCACGCCTTCCCCGTGAGCCGCACCCTGGCCGTCGTTGACCTGCCGTCCGTCCCCCACACCCCCCTCGTCGCCCACAACATGGACCTGGAACCGGCCGGCGGCGGAGAGCCTCTGGTCTTCACCAGGAAGAGTCTGGAGCGCACAGCGGCGGAGATGGACGCCACGCACGCCCGTGTCGGCGAGGAAAGGTCGCCGCGCTGGCTGGAGCGGCTGCGGGCCTTCAACCTGTCCACCAAGGCGAACGGCACGTTCCACAAGGCCGGCAAGGACGAGGACTTCACGTTCTCGGTCGACGGGATCCAGCACCTGCTCGGCATCGTCGGAGCGGGCAAGAGCACGCTGCGCGACATCATCGCCGTCCATCTCGCCAAACTCGGCAAGCGCACCACCATCGTGGTCACCGACGTCGCGGAGGTGCTGAAGCTCGTCCGGCTTTACGACCTCTACACCGACGGCGCCGCCGCACCCGTGCTCGGCTCCTCCGGCCGGGAGCGGCACGCCCAACGGCTGCACCGCCGGCTGGCGGGCCGGGGCGAACACCGGCTGCTCGCCCACGACGACCCCGCCTTCGCCTACCTCGGGACCTCCTGCGTGCTCAACGTCAGGCGGCAGGTCGCCACTTCGTCCACCGAGCCGCTCGCCTTCGGCGAGGCACCCTGCTCCCGGCTCCGGCCACCGTCGGACCCGCGGCGCGACAAGGGTGGCGGTCGGGCCTCCGAATGGCAGAAGAGCGCGACGAGTTGCCCGTACTGGTCCGCCTGCCCCCGGTACCACGGAGCCCGCACCCTGGTCGGCGCCCTGATCTGGGTGGCCACGCCGGCCGGTCTGATCGATGCCTCACCGCCCCGTCCCCAGAACGGCGAGCGCATCCGCTACCTCGAACTCGCCTGCCGCCGCAGCGACCTCGTGATCATCGATGAAGCCGACCGTGTGCAGATGCAGCTCGACCAGACCTTCGCACCCGCCGTCGTCCTCGCCAGCGACGAGGACAAGGGTCTTATCGACCAGCTGAGCCGGCACAAGATCCGGGAACTCGCGGCGAGCGGGCGCACCCAGCTCTCCGAACGGGACGTGGAGACCTTCGCCGCCGCCCTCAACACTGCCGGATCGGCCACCGACCGGCTGTACGCGATGCTCGTCGCCAGGTACGACCTGCGCAGGTGGGTGCGGACGGGCTACTTCAGCGCTTGGACGTTGCAGCTCGGACTGCTCGACGAACGCTATGAACTCCCCGACGGCAGCGGGCCGGAACACCGGAACCACGCCCCCAGACTGGCTCTCGGCAAGCTTTTCGACGCCTTTCGGGACAACCCCTTCGGCGACCGCCGCCGCAGGACGGAGGAGGAGTTCAGTCGGCTGACCGCCCTCCTCAACGAACTGCTCCACACCGGCAACCCGGAAAACACTCGGCGCCACCTGGCCGAGGTCATGGACGAGGTATTTCACATCGACCCTCAGTACATGGCTGTCCGGATGCAGAAGTACAAGGAGGAGTACGACGAGTGGCAGCGCCAGGAGGAGGAACGGCAAAAGGGGCGAGGCCGTCGCCGAAAGCCCAAGCCACCGCCCCAGACCCCCGAGCAGTGGCATCAGGAGCTCGCCGAGCGCTTCGAGTTCACGCTGCTGCTCAGCGCCCTGGAGCCTCGGCTCGCCATGATCAACGCCATGTGGCCCCGCGTCGAGGCCGCCCTCAGCCTGGGCTACAACACGATGTACCGTCGGCCGCTCGACTACGGCCCGATGGTGCCCGAGGCCCCGATGGGCAACGTACTCGGCTTCCAGTTCCGGGTCCCGGGCGAGGACAAGGGCGGAGTCCGCAGCGGCGAGCTGACCTTCTTCCGCTGCAGCGGCGTCGGACGTGAACTGCTTCGCGCCATGCCCCACCTCGCCTCCGTCGACGGCAAGCCCGGCGCCCATCTGCTGCTCATGTCCGGCAGCAGCTGGGCGGGCGCGTCCAGCCGCTACCACGTCTGCGTCCCGGTCGGCGTGATCATCGAGCCGCCGGCCGAGGTGACCGAACGCATCGCGAACGAGAGCCTGATGCGTTTCGAGTTCATTGACGACGGCGACGAGAAACTGCGCCTGTCGGGAACCCACCCGGACGACCGCCCCGAGAAGCTGCGCCGCATCGCCACCCATCTTGGCGCGGGGGAGTACGACGCCCCCGAAGGAGGTCCGCTGGAGCGCGAGTTGCTCTCACTTCGCCATGGCAAGCGTGACCAGATCCTCCTGGTGGTCGGCAGCTACGCCGAGGCGCGCATCGTGGCCGACACCCTGCACAACCTCAACTCCCGCTGGCGCGACAGCGTGCTGTGCCTGGTCTCGGACGACGAGGAGATCGCCCCGGAGGACGAGGCGCCGTCCGCCTACCGCGCCCGGTCACTGCGCCGGGGCGACGTCGAGCACCTGAAGGACCTCGACGCGAACATCCTCGTGGCGCCCCTGCTGGCCGTGGAGCGGGGCCACAACATCCTCAACGACGACGACGAGGCGGCCATCGGCACGGTCTACTTCCTGGCCCGGCCCAATCCGCACCCCGAGGACCTGTCCCTGGCCGTCCACGCTGTCAACGACTGGATCGTCCGCGCCGTCACCGGCGGTGACTTCGACACCTGGGTACAGGGACAGGCCACCGTCGAGGAAGGTGCCGACGAGGTCCGTCGCCTCGCTCGTTCGCGCTGGTACAAGGTGCTCGCCCGCTCGATGGCTTGGAGCCACCTCGGCGACGAGACGCGGGAGCAGGTTACTTGGGACATGTTGGTCCTGATGTGGCAGGTGATCGGGCGGCTGGTGCGCGGCGGCGTACCGGCCAGGGTGGTCTTCGTCGACGCCGCCTTCGCCCCGAACCGCGGGGCCGTACCACCGCAGGCCGACACCCCCAAGTCCAGCCTGCTGCACAGCGTCCTCGACGTGTTGGACCCGTACTTCGAGGGCGACACGAAGAGCGCGGAGGAGCAGTTCATCGCCCACGCCCTGTACGAACCCCTCCGGCGCATGCTCACCCGCCTGCTCGCCCCTGCTCCCGATCCGGCCCACCCGTAAGCGCCGAACTCCGGCTTCCAGGAGGAAATTTCGTGTATCACACCATTCGCAACGCGGCCTACGAATCCGACCCGCTCCAGGGACCGTGGCGGGAAGAGATGAGCGTGCTGCGGCTCGGCGATGAGTTGCACACCGAGCTCACCAGGATGCACGCCGAGGCCGACCAGGGCTCCCTCCGCCCTGATCGGCTCCCCGTACGCAGGCTCAACTCGCTGCTCCAGGCGATGGCCCCCGGTGTCATCGCGACCGGCCGCAATGCGGGAACGGACGGTCGCCTGCCGTGGCTCTACGCACGGGAAGCCGTCCCGCCGGAGGTGCTGGCCCCGGTGATCGGCACCTGGGCGGCGGGCATGTACCGGGAGGAGGACGAAACCGAGGGCGCCGATCTGGAGGAGAGGCTCCGCTCCGACGACCCGGCCGAGGCCGTCCAACTGCCACATTGGGAGACCGAATCGGTCGACCTCACCGAGACCATGACCTCGGCGGGCGGAACAGCCGAACCCACCGCACGGCTCTACGGCCTGCTGCCCGAGTGGGTCGCCTTCCGGCTGGCCGCCCGGACGTTCCGCACCGGGGGCACCACACTCCACTTCCGCGTCGAGAGCTCGGGCAACGGCGCGCGACTCGTCTCCTGGCCGCCACAGCGGTACGAGCGCCGCGGGCAGACCTGGTACTACTCGGCCTGCCTCAACATCACCGTCCACACCGCGCCGTTCGCCCCACGGTTCCGCGTCCATGTGTCTGCCCAGGTACGCCGGTGGGCCACTCAGCTGGACGTGCGCCCCCACCAGCTCGGCGGCACGACCGTTCTGCTCGACGCTCCGCTGCCATGGCCGGGAGGGCCGGACCGGAGCCACCGGTTGATGGTGAACACCCTCGGCTACGACCGCCGGCTGAAGGAACTGGCCTGGCGCCACCACAGCGCCGCGCCGCTCCTGCCTGAGCTGGACATCGTACGCAACTACCCGCAGCCCGAGGCCCTCTTCTCTCATCCGGAACGCTGGATCAACGGGTCCGGGGACGTGGCCGCCGGCATCGTCTACCACCCGTCGATCGGCCCGCATGAGGTTGGACCGGGGCTGATGGCACGGGAGCGGGCGGATCTGGACGCCTGGGTCGAGGAAGGGCTGCGCCCCATGCTGAGCCGGGTCCCCGACCTCACACGGGTTACCCGGAGCAACACCCCCTCATTGCTGCCTCGTTCGGGAGCCGGACGTGGTCCGGGCGTCCGGGACACGCAGCTGGCCCTGCAGCGGCGGGCGGCGTTGGCACGCGCACTCAACGGCCGTCCTCTGGAGATCGACGTCTTCTGGCAGTCCCCGGAAACCCGTGCTGCCCTGCTCGCGGAACTGCCCAAGCTCATCGGCTTTCCTCCCGGGGAGAGCGAGGGGCCGGCTGACGACGACACCTGGCGGTGGCGGGGCGAGGGGGTCGAGATCCGCGTACGGGCCCGGCCCGCGGGACCCCTGGCCGACGCCCTGCCGGTCTCCCGGGAGCGCAGTCGCCCCAGGGCCGTCCGGCTGGCCGAAGCCGTCGAAGGGCGCTGTCGACTTGTGGCAGACCGAGTGGTCCCTCGACCCGACGCGGTCGGAGTCGTGATCACGGAGATCGCTGGCAAGGAGCGCCTCGCCGCCGTTCCGGACTCCGACCCCAAGTACGCGCTGCGCATTGCCTGGGCGCGGCAGGGTCGGTTGAGCCAGTTCGTCAACCTGCTCGACGACACGGACGGCGGCCTGGAGCACCGGGCCAGGTGGACCTGGCTGGACGCCTTCCGTCAGCTCGGTGCGATCAGCCCGCCTGCCCACCGAGTGGGGGCCGGAGTTCCCGGCGACCTCCAGTACGTGGCGCTCTGGCTCGTGCGCCACACCAGGAAGGGGCCCACGCGGTGCCCCGCCCGCCGACTGGTCGCGGTGCGGGTCCTCCCTGGGGACGGGGGACCGGGGGCCATCGAGGGGTGGGACGCCGAGCGCGCCGAATGGGTGACGTACCCGAAGCTGTTGCTGCTGCTCTCCCAGGCAGTGGAACCGGTGGCGGAAAAGGCTGATACGGGCGGTCCTGGCGATGGCGCGGCCGCCCGGGGAGGGATCCGGCCCTCGACCCGCCCGGGCGTGGAGCAGCACAGGCAGCGGGAGACCGAGCGGCAGATCCGCGCACTGCTCTTCCAACTTCGCGACCGCCCGACGCTCCTGCTGGCGGACGCCGGCAATCTGCGCCAGTGCTGGCCCGGCCTGCGCAACGGCGAACTGGACCGCGACATGCTCGGCTTCGGCACCGAACCCGCCCAGCGCCACACGCTCTACGGCGACGACCTGCGGGTGGTGCTCGTACGGGACGCCAACGCGAGGGAGGAAGTGGCGGCGTGGTATGCCCACGACGCCAAGGGCAGCGTCGGCTTCGCCGAGGGCGTGTGGGGGACAGCGGAGACGGAAAGCCGTGTCTTCGCGAGTACGGCCTCGAAGCCGCACACGGTGGCGAAACTGCCGAAGGGACTCATGAAGCTGGCGCCCACGGCACAGGGCCGGACAGCACCCGGGAAGACGGCCTGGAACCCCGGGCAGCTGGAGATCACGGTGCTCGGCTGCCTGTCGGAGAAGGCGCTGGCGGACTCGGGGCGTGAAGGAGATCCGTCTGACCGGCCGGCGGAGTGGGCGACGCTCACGCACCAGCTGCGCTACCACGACGACTACCCGCCGCTCGCCCGGCCCCTTCCGCTGCACTTGGCGCGGCTCGCCGGCGAGTACGTGCTTCCGGTGGCCGGAATGAAGGGGGAGGGGAACACGTCATCCGCTCCGTAAGCGAGGCGCCGCCTGCGTGGGGCATCCCAATGGTTGACGCTGATAAGAATCATCGTTTCCTCGTGTGAGTGGCAAAGTCTGAACCTAACCATGGTTGACGGCGTCTGGTGCGCTCCTTGCTGGGATCACCGCGCGCCATTGCTTTCTCCGCCGTGACGCTCGTTTGACGCTCTGCGCGCCTGGTGGCCCTCAAGCGGAGGCGAGAGATTGCACCTGACCTGCGGTTTTCTCTGAGCTCACCCGGGCGACATGCTTCCGATGACGCACCATGTGGAGTGTGTCGCGATCTTTGAGCCTGCCGTAAAAGGCTCCTGACCTGCGGTTTTATCCTTCTTGCGCCATGTGCGTTACGTGCACACTTTTGACGCTCAAATGACGCTCCGAGAGGCGTCCTGACGCTCGATCTGATGGCGCGTCAGTTCTCTCTGCCTGTTCAAACGGGCCTTTAGGGCGTCGGGGTGCGTCGGCACGCCCAGGAAATCAGTGCCCCGATCCTCCTCTGGTCGACCCTCTGGCGTGCGGCAGCTCCTCCGTGAGATCCGGGCTGCTTCGGGGAATCTGTTGGCCCGGCTGGAAATATCCAGTACCTGCTCGGCGTTCTTGCTCTCTCAGTCGAAAGTGCGGCTTGAGGAGATGGATCAGAGGCACCCGCAGGCATGCGGGGAGATGCGGGCGGCGGACGTGAAGCTGGCCGAAGCGCGTGCCAACCTCTGACCGCCCTTCCCGCTGGGCGCTCACCGCATCGCCGTGCGTGCTCAGCTCTTGAGGGCGTGCTCGATCCGCTCGAAGTCCTCAGGGCTGAAGTTGCCCCGGCTGATCTGCACGCTCCGGTTCTGTTTCGGCGTCACCACATTCGGATACGACGCCAGCTCCGGCACGGCGATCTTCCAGGTGGCCGCGATGCGCCCGAGGACGATCACCGCGTCACGGGACATGGCGCGGCGCACCAGGTAGAAGACGAAGGACTGGGAGGGCAGTGTGTACGGGATCGGCCGCCACGATTGCGAATGGGAGCCGTGGAACTGCACGGCAAGGATCTGCCGGGCGAGTTCGTCGTGGCTGTGCCCCTGCTTCGTCAGGCCGTTCAGGGTCCGGGACCACCACCGGAGTCCTGGATGGTCCTTGTCGGGGTGTGTCAGGAAGTGGTTGGGGGTCCCGCCGGCGTTCGCGATGTGTTGCAGCGTTCGCTCGGTTACGCCGGGCCGGGCGTAGGCGGCCGGGTCTGCGTCGCTCACGCCTGGGTTGGCCAGCAGCATGACCAGGGGCGCGTCGTGGAGGCCGATGAACGGTTCCGGCGGGAGTGTCAGGTTGAGCCGGTACGGCGCGTGCGAGGGGTGGACTTGGGTGTCGGCGAGGGCTTGCAAGTGCGGCAGGTCTTCGGGGACCGCGTACGGTGCGTTCCTGGTCGTGCGGGTCCACGGATTGAGCACCTGATCCCCCGCTATCCGCGTCGTCATGGCATGCAAGCCTACGAGCATCCTGCGAGCGGAACGTCACCGTGCCGACCAGCCCTCGGCGCAGGGAGCCCTCCCCGTCTTGATCAGGTAGCGAGTTCGAGGGCAACGACGGCACGGACAGCGCTGAGATCCGGATGGCGCTGCAGCGGAGTTCCTTCAGGAGCCGCCGAGGCTTGAGGATGCCACGGCGCGTTCGCCGAGGCTGCAGAGCCTGGCTTGATCGCGATTGTGGCAGGCATGTGAGGTCGTCGAACGCCTTGTCGTGGCAGGCGAGTGGCGGCCGGGCGATGCGCAAGCCGGTTCCGGTGCCGTGCGTTGCCTCTCCGCGTGGGCGGGCTGTCCGTTGCAGTTGGGGCAACTCCTCAGAAGCACGTCGAAGATCGGGCTAACATGCGGCGGTGATTCGACAGGGAGCGGGGAGCCGGAGCGGTCAGGTTTCGGGGGAAGAAGCAGGAGCCGTGGCAGCACTTCGAGCAAGAAGTCGCCGAACTCGCCGAGAGCCTCGATTCATGCGCCACTGTTGAACCAGACGCCCACTTGACCGGCTTGGTCAGCGGGGCCACGCGACAACTCGACGCCTTGGTGCGCGGGCAGGTTGTCGGCCAAGACATCACGATTGCTATCGAAGCCAAGCGATACAAGCGGCCGGTAAGCATCGGGACCATTGACGAGTTCGTTGGCAAACTGCTCGACGTCGGCTGTGACCGTGGAGTGCTCTACGCCGCGGGTGGTTTCTCCGAAGCTGCTCTGTCCCGGGCAAGCAATGCGCGGAATCCCGGGACCGGGTGCGTGCACCTTGCTCCGCGCGCAGACGGAGCCCTGATGCGTTCCTGTACGGGGCTGGGCCCGGGCGAGCTGGCGTACGAGGAGCATCTGGATCGGATCGTCGGAGTCCACCGGACTCAGGAATACGATGTGTGGATGCGCAGCGGTGTAGCCAATTTGTACCGCCACTAGACGAGCAATAGTCAAGAGTTGTGGGTGAGTTGATTTCAGCTCTCGCTGCGGTGGCTGAGGCTGGTCCTGGCAGTGTTGCGGATCCGTTTGGTGCGGCCGGCTTCGGCGAGGATCTCGATGGCCTCGGTGTTCGTCCCGGCGGCGGTCTTGAGCTGGAGCCAGTTGGATGCCGCGAGCAGGTCGTCCGGTTGCCAGGGCAGCTTGAGTGTGACGGCGCGGAAGAGTGACCACTCCCGCAGGTGCTGAGCCAGGAAGGGGTGGTCGATCGTGGCCTGGGTCAACGCCTGCGCCCATCCCTCGTAGGCGGGACCGGGGTAGAGGCCGGCGGCTCGACGGTCCAGGTGCCGCAGCACGGCGGACTGGGCCATCGTCTGGTCCGGATCAGTGAGCACGCTGCCGACCAGGTCGACCTCGTCCGGGTCGGTAACGTGCCCCAGCTTGTCGAGGTAGGCCGCGAAGCGGACGTGCTCGTCCGGGTTCTGCAGGATCTCGTGGACGTTCATGCGGCCCGCTCCTCGCGCTCGGCCAGGACGCCGTTCTCGAATCGTGCGCCCGCGCGGACCAGGGACACCAGGTGGGCTCCGGTGATCGCGCGCCATCGCGCCTGGGCGGACTCGACCAGCTTGAACACCATCGCGAGCGCGGCCGCCGGGCTGCCGGCGCCTCGCGTGACCTTGGTGCGGAGCTTGACCGTGGAGAAGGTCGACTCGATGGGGTTGGTGATCCGCAGATGAATCCAGTGCTCGGCAGGGAAACCGTAGAACGCGAGCAGCTCGTCCCGGTCCTCGGTGACGTTCGCGACGGCCTTCGGGAAATTTGCCCCGTAGGTCTTCGAGAACGCCTCGATCGCTTTCCCGGCGTGGGAGCGGTCCTCGGCGTTGTAGATCTCCTGCATCGCCTTCGTCGCGCCGGGCTGCGCGGACTTGGGCCGGCAGTTGGCGACGTTGCGGGCTTTGTGAACCCAGCACCTTTGCGGCCCGGCCGCCGGGAACACCTCGGCGAGCGCCCGCCAAAGGCCCATGGCGCCGTCGCCGATGACCAGCTCGGGGTCACGCATGCCGCGTCGGCGGCAGTCGCGCAGCAGGTCGGCCCACGCCTCGGTGGACTCCCGCAGGCCCTCGGCCAGGGCGATCAGCTCCTTCGTGCCGTCCAGACGTACCCCGAGCAGGACCAGGACGCACGAGTGGGCCTGGCCGAGCCGGACCTTCAGGTGCACGCCGTCCGCCCACACGTAGACGAAGTCGCGGTCGGAAAGGTCCCGGTTCTGGAAGGCGGTGTGGTCGTCGCTCCACTGCTTGGTCAGCCGTGTCACGGTCGCGGCCGACAAGCCGGCCGTGCCGCCCAGGAACTGCTCCAGCGCCAGGACGAAGTCGCCGGAAGACAGGCCGTGCAGGTAGAGGAGCGGCAGCACTTCGGAGATCTTCGGGGACTTGCGGCACCACGGCGGAAGGATCTTCGAGGGGAACCGCTTGCGCTCGCCGGTCTCATCGTCGACGCGGCGGTCGTTGATCCGCGGGGCCTTGACCTCGATCGGTCCGGCGGCGGTGACCACGGTCCTTTCCTCGTGGCGGCCGTTGCGGACCACGAGACGTCGGCCGTACCCGTCGGTCTCAGCCGACAACTCGGCTATGCACTGGTTGACTTCCGCTTCCAGCGCGGCGGCCACCATCCGGCGGGCGCCTTCCCGCACGATCTCGTCGATCAGGGAGCCAGACTGTGTGGAGCCGTCGTCGGTGACTACGCTGAGCACGGGCGTACCTTCCCGACCCGCGCTGCAATGTGGGCCTACTCGGAGACCTTAAAGATCATTCGGGAAGTTACGCCTTCTGCATGCCCTTCCGGAACCGATCCACAAGTCCTGAGCATTGCTCCCACTAAACTGCGCCGTGCTTCATCGGCCCTGATCCACCCCGCCTGCTTGGCGCTCGCCCACTACGTATCCGCGCCCCCTTTGCGGACCGCAGCTGCGTATTGCCCCTCATGCAACAGCTGGGTGGCGGGTGTGCACCGCGGACTCGCGGATTCCCTAGTGTCCCCGTACTGGTTGTCCCGGCGGCAGGAGGGGCGCGCTGTCGCCAGGGCGAGACCTACCGGTCCCCGGCCGCGCCGGTTTTGCGGGACCCCTGGATGCGGTGAGCCGTTCCATCTTCGCGAGCGGGCGGCCGTCGCTCTCCGCGTTCCGTTTCGAACGGGTCGCAGTACGGGAGGACATCGAGCACGGGCAACGTGTGATCGCCGGGGCCTGGCGGCGCATCGCCACCGGCTACCAGCGCGTCCTGCCGCTGCCCGGACCCGTCACCGCGAGCCGCGTCCACATCAGGATCCAGTCCTCCCGCGCGAAGCCCCGCCTCGGACGGACCACGCTCCACCGGGCCACCGACTGAGCCGACACGCAGCCTTGAGCCACACGTCCCAGTCGACTGCATCCTGGAGAACTGCGTCAAACTGGATGCCGAACCCCCGGACCCCGACTGCGCGGTGCCGTCCGGAGTCCGACGCAAGTGGCCGTTGCTGCTACGCCAAGATCGGGTGTGACTACCCCCTGAACATCGTGACAGGGCAGAAGTCGGCTGCGGGGTCGGCGGCGAACAAGCACGACAAGTGCACCAAGGAGAAGTGCGGAGAGGGTGAGCCGGTCGACGTCGCAACCGGCGAGCCACCTCCGGTACCACGACCCGGATACGGCTCGATTCCTCACCCCGGACCCGCTTGGTCTCACTCCTTCGGACAACCACCATGCGTACCCACGAAACCCGATCCGGCTGACCGATCCGCTCGGGCTGGCTCCCTACGACCTCGAACCCGAGTCGGAGAAGATCGCGGACCATGCCAACGGTGAAGCGCTCCGCCCCGACGGCAACGGAACGTACTACGTGCGAGGAGTCGACCCCAAGGCCCTGAAGTCCTACGTCGACGGAGTGATCAACGAACGCATACCAAATATCGAACCGAAATACGGACTGCGAAATGGCCGAGAGGCATTCTGGGACCCGGAAAAGGAGGCCGTGGTCATCGTGACCCGGTGACGGGGGAACCGTGTTCACCCCTAAGAATGGATACTCCTATTTCGAGGAACTGGAATAAGATATGTCCGAGCAGAATCGCCGCAGCGTCAGTCTCTCCTACTCGGAGTTCACGAGGCTTTACTCCCTGACGCGCGAACTCAATGAGTTCCCCGCCGAGAGACTGCAGGGTTTCGGATGCGATGCCGAACAACTGGATGATCTGTTGTCGCGGCTCAGGAGTGCTCGTCGGAAGTCCAAAGAGTATGGGGAAGCCAACCGTTTGACACTTGTCTTCTCGACGGCGCTCCCTGAATCGGACGCCGCACCAGCTCTTGCCACCGACGGAGACACCGACCCTTGTGCGGCGCTCGCCCACATGACCGTCACCGTTCCCGCGAGCGTCGCGCAGTGGTGGGCCCCTGCGGTGCGCTGGATCCTCCATGCTCACAGTCCGCGGGAGATGTCCCTTCGCACTGGCTACTCAGCCGATGAGCTGCGCGAAGCACTGGAAACCTTGCCGGACTGAGACCGATTCGTGCCTGGCCTTCTCACGGAGAAGTGCCGACGGCGTGCCGGGCGGACACTGAGGCTGAGGACGGTCTGACCGCCGCTGGAGGTCAGTCGGTCAGGGCTGCGAATGACGGCGGGGCGGCGCGAGCGTGTACCGCTGGCTGGCGTTGGGCGAAGGCCAGTTGGCAGCGGACCCTTTCTCCAACCCGGCGGATGGGCCCACAGGGGTGCTGTCATCTGCGACGTCAGCTTCCAGCCACGGTGCAACTACCAGAGGACTCTCCGACCGCGGCTCCTCCATTTGCAACTGAGCTGGGCCGATGCAAGAACAGTCTGCGGATTCCAGCGCCGGCTCGTAGCGGAAGACCTCGCCGTGGCCATGAAGTTCAACCACGCACAGGAGGTCGCGACGGCTCACGCCATGACCAGCCTCCTCGCTGCCGACCGGGTCGATACCCGCGAGGACCTCCACGCCTGGCTCGATCATCAGGCCAATCGCGCCGCTCTGCGCACGGTGAAGGGAGTGGGGCCGAAGAGCATCGACCACATAGGCAATCTCGTCGGCCGTTCGCACGTCGCCGTTGACGTACGCCTGCGTGCCTTTGCCGTGGATGCTGGTGTTCCGGACCTCCCATAGGCCCAGTTGCGCGCCGTGTATGAGGAAGCCGCCGCGCTTCTCGGGCACGACAAAGGCGGGCTGGAGCATGCCGTTTGGCGGCATAGGTCGAAGGCCACGTAGCCACCCAGCGGGCCTGGCCGTTGTAGGTGCGGTTGCAGCAGGCTGATCTGCTCGCCGTGTTCGTGGACCTTGTCTCACGACGGTGACCTGCGAGAAGACGGGAGAGATGCCCAGAGTGCGGCTGGGCAGATCGATGCCGGGCGGGTAGACAAGCACACGAAAGCTCCTGGCGGACCCGTGATCTTGGTCGTGAACCTTCTACCAGGAGCTTTCTTCATGCCCGCCGCCGGGGCTGCCAGCCCAACCACCAGTGAGCGCGCCTGGCAGGCTCTGCGGTATGGAGTGGAGCTTCGAATTGCACGGGGGACCGCGGCCGGGTTGAGTACCCTACTGCTGTTGCTCGTTGCGCTCATGTGGCTGCCGGGGGTCTTGCCGCTAACGGGCTCGGAGTGGCCGATGGTGGCGATCGTGGTGCTTCTCTTCCCCATCTTGATAGCTGCTGTGGAGCGCCCGTCCCCCGACCGCCCAACCGGATCAGACGCCGGACAGCGTCGCCGCCGGCGACTGGAACCAGGCGCCGTGGGAGAACGGCTCCGGCGGGCCCACCTCCATGCCGAGTTCGGCGGCGGCCAGGGCATAGTCCCCCTCGTCGAGGGGAAGGGCGAGCAACTCGTGCAGTTCTCCCACGAGGCGGGCGACCAACTGCGGGTTGGTGGTGTCGGCGTAGTCGGTGACCGCTGCGTCGTGGTCGGGGAACTCGTCGACGATGTCCTGGGAGAACCAGCCGCCCAGCAGTTGCGCGGTCTCCGGGAAACGCGCGTGCCACTCCCAGTGCGTCTGCGGGGCCGATGGCTCCGGGACGTCGCCCTCCTCGATGCTTCTCTTCAGGCGGTCGGCCAGCAGCATCAGCCAGTCGCCGATGTCTGACTGGGGCTTACCTGTGTCCGGGATCGAGTAGAACTCGCCCAGCTCCTGCCGGATGCGGCCCGGAGGATTACGGCTGTACTCGCGCAGCTGTCGCTCCGCTTCCGCGACGGCCGCAGGGCGGTTATGCCAGGTGTGACGGAGATACGCGTCCAGGGCGCGACTGCGCCGCTCCGGGGTGTCGTCCGCCGGCTGACCCAGATATGCGCGCATCACCTGGTCCAGCTCGCCGTACCGCCGGTCGTGTTCGAGGGGCTTCATGGACATGTGTGTGACCCCTACAGGTAGAACGGGACGGTCGTGTGGACGACGAAGCCGAGCGGACTCGTCACCTCGCGGCGCAGCACCACGCGCGCCGAGCGCACGTCGACGGGGCCGCGCCCGGCCAGCAGGTCGCCCTCCAGTTGGACCCGGCCCACGGGCTCCTCACGGGACGGCCAGGCTGCCTCGAGGGTGAGGCGGGCCCGGGTGTTCTGGGCGAGCCAGCGGTGGACGGCCTGTTCATTGGCGGTCACAACCTGCTGGGTGGCCCACTGGGCGGTCTCCCGGTCGGGATAGGAGGCGGAACGGGTCAGCACGGGGGCATCCTCTCAAATTGCCTCGTCAGGAGCCGAACTCCTGAGGGTGGCGGGCGGTTCAGTAGTCGGCGAAGTTCCAGAACATGCCCACCTCGGTGTCCGAGACGACGATCAGGCCGTAGTCCTCCGAGTACACGCTCAGCGGGCTGTACGCCCAGCCCGACGATGTGAAGTCGAGCGTGCCGCTCACGTGACCGGGCTTGTTGACGTTGGTGTGGAAGCTGGCGGAGTCTCCGTAGCGCGTGAGGACCGTGCGCGCCATCGCCCGGAGATCCGCCTCGCTTTCGGCGAAGCGACTCAGGTTGGACAGGGTGCAGCCGTCGTCCGTAAGGGCGAGGAGCAGGTTCTCGGCACTGTCCCGATCGATCTCCTGGAGGCGCCTCGCGATGTACTCCGGCGGGTGGGCGACGAATGGATGCGTGGGGGACGCCTCGCGCTCCGGGTTCTGAGCCGCGTCATCGAGACCGGTCCAGCCGCGGGGGTCCGGGGCCCGTGCCATCAGAGCCAGGACGTCGAGGACCCAGTTCTCGTGGCGACGCGGGCCCGTGGCGTCGTACGGGTACGCGTCCTCGTACAAGTGGCGTACCGCGGCTTCCCAGGACGTCTGGTCGACGGACATGTGGTGCTGGCCTTTCTCGGCTTTCGCTAGGACTTGGAGGGCATCGACGTCATGACAGTGAACGGAGGGTTGCGGCCGCTGTCGTAGCGGATACGCGTGTCGACGCCGCTCACGTCGTACGCCTTGGCATCCAGACCGCCCTGCTTGTACCCGGACAGCGGGTCGTTGGGGTCCACCGGCTGCTTGCTCACGCTGCGGCCACTGGTCTCGCCGCTCGGCACCGTGTCGTAGAACGACTTGACGTCGCCGTCGGAGGCTGGCGAAGGCCCCTTGATCCATGCCTCGATGGCGGCCTTGTTCGTGTTGAGGTTGCGCTCGGTCAATTCCTCGGCACGCTGGTAGTTCGGGAAGGCGGAGGAGCCGCTGGGCATCGGCTGCGGTCATCTCCTGGGGGTACGGGTAGCGGGAGTCCTTCCAGGCGCGCGCCGCTCTCGCCGTGAACACGATGTGCTCCTCCGAGGCCTTGGTGAGAGCTTCGAAAGTGAGCACGGCATCCGATCCCAAAGAAGGGATCTCGCTCCAGGCGTCGCATGTGGCCGCCCGCCCGCTCCCGCCCTTCGACAGGCCCAGGTACTCGTTCTTCCAGTAGTCCCGGTTCTGATGCAGGGCCTCAGCGGTGGCGGCATCGTCTCGCGCCTTGTCGCGTTCCTCCGTGCAGCTCTGTGCCATGTTTTCCCAGGACGTGGCGTCCTCTTCGAGTATGCCGAGGCCGCCGTCGACCTCAACCGCGATGTCGCGGACGAGCTCCACCGCGCACAGGTGCAGTCCCACACGGTTCACGATGAACCGCTTCTCCTCGGAGTCGAGCGCTCCAGGTACCCACACTCAGGGTAGCGAACTAAGGAATGGTGTCTGACCTGGGCTTTTCCGGGACTCGACCAGGTCAGCGTCTTTCCGATGACGCACCATGTGGAGTGCGCGGCGATCCTAGAGCCTGCTGCAAAGGGCGTTTGACCTGTGGTTTTGTGGTCAGGGTGGGTTGCTCGACCTGCTTCGCTCCGTGATCCGGGTCGAGCAGGCGACATGCCCTTCCAGGCCACCTGATCTGCGAATTCATGAGGGATGGGATTGCAGCGGCGACGTCCTCAGACTCTCTTCCGGAAAGTCTTGACGCCCGGATGCTGTCCGCAGCGGAGGGCTGAATCTGCCGCACCTCCCAAGGTGTGGCAGATGGGGGCGGTTCACGTGTCGAGGCCGAGGAGTTCGCCCTTGGGTCAGGCATCCAGACGGCCAAGCGGCCAGACGGCCACACCGTCAGATCGCCAGCCGCCCAGCCCCCAGCCGCCCAGCACGTCAGCCGGTCGCGAGGGCGGCTGATGCGTCGATCAGGGCGAGCTGGCCCGGGCCCGCTCTCCGGGTGCGGGCCTGTTCCACGAAGCGGCCCAGTTCCGCGCGGACCGTGGCCGAGTCGATGCGCCTGATCACGGGCATCGTGACCTCGACGATCTGGCAGGCGTCGTCGAGGCGGTCGGCGCCCGCCAGGGCCGTCGCCTGCCGGATCGCGAAGCGGGCCTGGGAGTTGCTGTCCGACGGGGCGGCCGGACGGAGTTCGCGCTCGGCGGCGAAGAGGTCGGCGGCGGGCTCGAAGCGGCGGAGGCTGAGCATGCACGTCGCCTCGATGAGGCGGGGGCTGCCGTTCTCGACGCGCGGGCCCCAGTGACGGGTCCGGTCGCCGACGGCCTCGGCGGCATGGCCTCTGAACCGCTCCAGTGCCTCCCGGCACGCTCCCGCGTCGCCACGGCGCGCGTGTGCCTGGGCCGCGCGTCGCGCGGCGTGCGCGCGGATCACGGGGGTGGCCGCCGGATGCCCGGCCGCCCGCTCGGCGAGCTCGATCGCCGTACCGGTGTCACCGCGGTGCTGGGCGATGAACGCCTTGCGGACCAGGGCGTACGCGGCCACCGTCTCGTCCCCGCCCTCCGCGCCCCAGCGGACGGCGAGATTCGTCCAGCGCAGCGCCTCTGCGGGATTTCCCGCCTCCTGCGCCATCCACCCCGTGTATTCGGCGAACCGTGACGCCAGCAGCCAGATCTCGACGCGCTGCTCGCCGACGGCGTGCGGAGCGGCATCCGTCAGGACCCGGGTGATCGACTTCATCGAAGCGGTGACGAAGCTCGGTCCGGTGGACCTGCCGATGTTCCGCAGCTCCCACAGGACCCGCTCGTATCCGGCGACCACGGGGCCGGCCTCGACGACCTCCTCGGCCCGGGCGCCGCGGCGGCCGGCCCCCGCCAGCTCGACGAGTCCGCCGCCGGTGCCGAGGGCCGCGTCGCAGGCCGCCGCCACGGCCGGCGTCGGGTTGCGCAACCCGCTCTCCAGGTTGCAGATCTGCCCTTCGGACACGTTCGCGCGCCGGCCGAACTCGCGCACGCTCCACCCCCGGCGGGCCCGGAGCGTGGCCAGGACGACGCCGAAGTCGCCCGGTGGCAGCCGCAGGCCGGCCGGCCCCCTCGCCGGGGCCGTCCCTGCCGCGCTGTCCGCCGGATCCATACCCGTCAGCGTACGGAGCCCCGTGGCCGCTATTCAATCCCCGGCGAATAGCCTCCGGACGCGTACCCCGCCCCTAGGGTGAGCACCATTCAGGACGTCAAGGCGTCCCAGAGAGGGGGCAATTGTGCCGCGCATCTTCCTCAGCTTTCGCAAACCGGACTCCCGGTGGATGCGAAACCGCGTCTACAGCGTGCTGTCCGACCGCTTAGGCGCCGACGAGCTCTTCAAGTCGGGCCGGTCGATCCCGCCCGGGGCCGATTTCGCCGAGATCCTGCGGCGGCAGGCCGCCGAGTGCGAGCTCATGTGCGTGCTGATCGGGCCGGGTTGGCTCGACGCGCGGGGCGAGGACGGTGTGCGGCTCCTGGACCGGTCCCACGACTGGGTCCGCCTGGAGATCGCCACGGCGCTGCGGGCGGGAAACCGCGTCGTCCCCGTCCTTCTGGGTGACGCGACGATGCTGCCCGACGCCTCAGCGCTGCCGGCCGAGATCGCGTCGCTGGCGCGTCTGCAGTTCCTCCGCGTCCCGGAGACTCATCTGGCCGACGGGCTGGCGCACTTGGCCGACGCCGTGACCGCTCTCCTGTCCGGCGCCGGCGTGATCCCCGCTGCCAGCCCTGACCCCGACCCTGCCACCGGACCCGGACCCGGACCCGGACCCGGACCCGGACCCGGACCCGGACCCGGAACCGGCCCCGGACCCGGAACCGGCCCCGGCACGTCGCCCGCCGCCGGTCCGGAGCCGTCGATGACCATGACGGCCCATGTGTCCGGGGGCGGCAGCGCCTACCAGGCGGCCCGTGACCAGACGATCAGGCCGGCTTGAGGGGCGGACGATGGATCATCCCGGAGCGGACGGTGCTCGTCGGACCGGCCCGTACACACTGCTCGGACCAGGGCGCCCGGACGGGGGGAGCGAAGTCTTCGCGGCCCGCACGGACGAGGGGCTCCTCGTCACCGTCACGGTCGTGGGGCCGGAACTCGCCACGGACCCGGGGTTCCGGGACCGGTTCCGGGCCGGGGTCGAGGTGGCGCGGACGCTGTCCGGCGCCTTCCTCCTGCCGGTGGTGGATGCCGACGCCGACGCGCCGGTTCCCTGGGTCGCGACCCGGTTCACCGCCGGGCTGTCGCTCCGGCAGGCGGTGGACCGGCACGGCCCGCTGTCCGAACCGGCCCTGCGGATGCTCGCCGACGGCCTCGCCCGCGCGCTGGCCACACTCCACGCGGCCGGTACGGCCCACGGCGCGGTGAGCCCGGACTCGGTGCTGCTGAGCATGGACGGGCCCCGCATCACCGCCCTGGGGACGGCGGGAGGCACCGCCGGTACGGCGCCCTCACCGACGGACGACATGTCCGCCCTCGGGTCGGCCGTGCTGTTCGCGGCCTCCGGGGGCGGGCCGGACATGGACGCACTCCCCGTGTCGCTGCGGGAGGTGATCGGCGGCTGCCTGTATCCGGAACCGTCGGACCGTCCGACCGCGGAGCAACTCGTCGCCTACCTGCGCCATCAGAACCTGCCTGCCCTGAAAGGCAGTTGGCTGCCAGCGGCCGTGACCGCCGACATGGCCGCCGCGGCCGCCGCGGTGGGCTCGGCGTCCGCCGGGGGCGGCGAGCGGGGTGCGTTCCCGCCGCCGGGGACCGGTGCCGGTCCGGGTGTCAGCCGCCGCAAGCTGATCATCGGGCTGGCCGGGGGCGTGGCCGTACTCGGCGCGGGCGCGGCGGCACTCGCCTTCTCCGGCGACACGTCACCGGCCCCCGACGGCCGCACCGGGGCCACCGCGCGGCCGGCGTCCCCGTCAGGCGGCCGGTCCACCGCGGCCTCCTCTCCCTCGCCGTCCTCGGCGGACGGACCGGAACCGACCGTTCTGGCCGGACCCGACGCCGTCAAGGCCTGGTCGGGCGCCGGGAAGAACGCCCCCACCTGTCTGGAGGCGTCCGACAAGGTGGTCATGGTGGTCACCGGCAAGGCCACCTCCTTCCTGGACGCCGCGACCGGAAAGTCCGTGTTCGGCCAGATGAACACGACCAGCGAGTTCCGCACGAACAGCCAGACGTACCCCACGGCGTACGCGGACGGCGCGTTCTACCTGCTCTGCGACACACCGACCCAGTCAGGCATGCTGGCGGCGTTCGACGCCGCGAGCGGGAAGGCGAAGTGGGCGACGGCCCTCGCCTGGGTCGACCGCAGCGGTCCGCATACGGAGATGTACCGGCCCAACTACGTCGCGGCGGCGGGCGACACGGTCTACGTCTGCGGGCTGGTGACCCAACTGGACGGGAAGTTCTCGACCGACTCCCCGACCATCGGGTACATCCGCGCGTTCAACGCCGCGACCGGCAAGGGAACATGGCAGGTCAAGGGCACGGACATCAACAACGTGCTGGTGCCGCCCACCGGCCCCCACCTGCTGGCCGCCTCGGCGGTTCCCGCGAAGAAGCCCAGCCGCGTACAGATGATCGACGCCGGCCGGAAGGGTGCCCGCGGCTGGAAGGTGTCCATCCCCTCCACCTCGTACTACTTCAACCCGGGCTGGCCGATGACGTGTTACGCCTCCGGACTCTTCCTCTTCGGCGGTGGCGGCGGCGACACCCTGTTCGCCGTCGACGCGGCCACGGGCAGCGAGAAGTGGCATCAGCGCTTCGACGCGAAGAACGGGGACCAGGTGCGGATCGGTACGCCGTTCTCCAGCCCGGACGGCGCGACCGTCTACCTGGGCATCGGCAGCGACCTGGTCGCCCTGGCCACGGCGGACGGCACGCCCCGGTGGATCGCGACACTCGACGGGGCGAGTGAGAGCGGCACCTCCAACCTGTTCAACGCCTCCCTCACCCTGGGCGGCAAGAACGCGCAGTGCTCGGCCGACACCGTCTTCGCGTCCGACAGCGCCAAGACACTGTGGGCCATCGACGCGGCCACCGGAAGGGCCCGCTGGAGATACAGCGACCCCGGGCAGCCGGACGTGGGGTTCATGTGGACGGTGGGCGGCGACCACGTGTTCATCGCCTCCCACCTGACCATGACAGCGATCGCTGCCCACGGGCGGTAGGGGACAGGGAGAAGACATGGAGACGAGTGTGGAACTCGCCGGCCTCGCGTCGGCGGCCGCGGCGCGCCTGATCGATCTGCTGGCGACGGACGGCTGGGGCGCGGTCAAGTCCTCCGTCCTGGCGCTGTGGCGCACGGCGCACCCGGAGCGCGTCGAGGAGGAACTCGGCGATGCCCGGGACGAGTTGCTCCAGGCGCGGCGGACGGGCGACGACGGGGAGCTCCAGGGGCTGCTGATCGCCGAGTGGCAGGCCCGCATCATCCGGCTCATGGCCACGCGGCCCGACGCCGTCGACGAGCTGCGCGCGCTGCTCGGCCCGGAGCCCGGCACGTCCGGAACCCCGGAACAGCGGATCACGGGCTCCATGACGCTGGAGGCGCACGTCTCCGGCGGTGACGCGTTCCTGGCCGGCCGGGACATGACCGTCACCAGGGGCGAGCAGGCGTGACCGAACCCAGCACCGGTGCCCCGCCACCCGATGGGCCGCCCCTCTGGCAGCCGAGACGGCAGGAGGCGCACGTCTCCGGCGGCGGCAGCGTCTACCAGGCAGGACGCGACCTCCACGTCCGCCACGGCGACGAGGGGCGCCGGACCACGGCCGGCCCCGGCGCCGACCAGGTGCCCTGCCCGTACCCGGGTCTGGTTCCGTTCGACGCGCGGCACAAGCAGTGGTTCTACGGACGTGAGCGCATGGTCCACCTCGTGTGCGAGCGGATGGACGCCCGGATGCGTGAGGGCGGCCCCCTGGTGCTGATCGGCCCCTCGGGGGCCGGGAAGTCGTCGCTGCTCGCGGCCGGGGTGCTGCCTGCCCTGGACGACGGACGCCTTCCGGTGGCGGGTTCCAGCACCTGGCCGCGGCTGGTGCTGACCCCGACGGCGTCCCCGGCCCTGGCACTGGCGGCCGCCGCCGGGCTCGACGCCGGGACCGCCCGGCGGGCGGCACCGCAGTGGCGGACGGATCCCGAACGGTGCCTCGCCGAGCTGCGCGGGATCACCGGAGCCGGTGATCCCGTGCCCGCCGGGGAGGCCCCCGGCACGGGCCTGTTCGTCGTGGTCGACCAGTTCGAGGAGATCTTCACGGCCTGCGCCGACGATACCGAACGGCACTGGTTCATCGACGTGCTGGACCGTCTGGCCCGGCCGACGGGCGGCGCCGTCGTGGTGCTGGGGGTGCGCGCGGACTTCTACGCCGCGTGCGCGGCCCACCCGCAGCTCCGGGCGGCGCTCCGGGCCGGACCGGTCCTGCTGGAGCCGATGACGGAGGACGAACTCAAGGACGTGATCCGCCGCCCGGCCGGCAACGTGGGACTCGACGTCGAGGACGGCCTGGTCGAGGTGCTGCTGACGGACCTGGGCGCGGTCGGCGGACCGGTCGGGACCAGCACCACGGGTCGCCTGCCGCTGCTGGCACACGCGCTGCGGGTCACCTGGCAGCAGCGTCATGGGCACACGCTCACCGTGGACGGGTACCGCGTCACCGGAGGCATCCAGGGCGCCATCGCGACCACGGCGAACAGGCTCTACGACACCCTGCCCCCGCCCTGCCAGGAGGCCGCGCGGTGGGTGTTCCTGCGGCTCGTCATCGTGGGACGCGACGCCGACGACAGCCGCCGGCGTGTCCGGCACGACGAACTGCTGCGTCGCGCGCCGGACCGGGAGGCGGCCGCCCGGGTGCTGGACGACTTCACCCGCGGCCGGCTGCTGACCCGGGACCGGGACACGGTGCTGATGACCCACGAGGTGCTCATCCGTGCCTGGCCCCGTCTGCGGGGCTGGATCGAGCACGACCGCGGCGGGAACCTCGTACGACAGGACCTGGAGGAGGCGGCCGAACTCTGGGAACAGGCCGGCCGGGAGACGGCCGGCCTGTACCGCGGCAACCGGCTGGAGGCCGCTCTCGCCTGGGCGGAGACGCACGCGCCGGAACTCAGCGGCGCCGCACGGGCATTTCTGGAAGCCGCCCGCCGGCACCAGCGACGCGGGCAGCGGCTCAGGCGCGCCGCGGTCGCCACCATCACGGCCCTGGCCGTGGTCGCCTCGCTGACCGCGGTGTTCGCCTTCCAGCAGGAGTCCGACGCCAGGGAATCCGCCGCCGAGGCCCTGCGGTCCCGCGACCGGGCCGTCAACGCGGCCGTCACCGCCGCCTCGATCCAGCTGTCGGCGACCGATCCCTCACTGTCCGCCCAACTCGCCCTGACCGCCTACCGCATGGACCCGAGCCCGGATGCCGCGTCCCGGCTCATCACGACCGAGAACACACCGCTCGGTACGCGGCTCCCCGGTCCGCCCGGCGCGGTGTACACCCTGGCCTACAGTCCCGACGGGCACATCCTGGCGGCCGGGAACGTCAAGCAGAACCTCGTCCGGCTGTGGGACGTCTCCGATCCCGGCCGCCCGGTGACACTGGGGCGGCCCGTCCCCGTGGACCGCTCCGTCAACTCGATCCTGTCGCTCGCGTTCAGCCCGGACGGCCAGGTGCTGGCCGTCGGTGGCCACACCAGCCACAACGGGGACGCCGGTTCCGGCGGATTCGTCGACCTGTGGAGCCTGACCAGCCCCAGCCACCCGGTCCTGCTCGGCCGGCCGAAGACCCCCGGCGTCGAGGGCCTGGACGCCGCGACCTCCGTGGAGTCGCTGGCGTTCGCTCCCGACGGCCGGACCCTGGCCGCCGGGTGGCACGGCGGACTCGTCAGTCTCTGGGACGTGACCAGCCCCGACGACGTCAAGCCCGTGGGAGCGCCCCTCGTCCTCGGCTGCCCCGATGTCTTCTCCCACCGCATCGCGTTCAGCCCCACGGGTCACACCTTGGCCACCGCGTGCGATGACGACGCCGGCACGATCAGCCTGTGGGACACCACCGACCCGGCCCACCCCGCCCGCGGCCGTTCCCTGAAGACCGGGCATGCCGTCAACCCGCTGGGCTTCAGCCTTGACGGCCACACCCTGGCCGCCGGGTCCACCGACGGCACGGTCCACCTGTGGAAGGTCACCGATCCCGGCCACCCCACCCCCGTGGGCAAGCCGCTGAAGGGTACGGCCGAGGCTGTCATGTCGTTGGCCTTCAGTCCCGACGGCCACACCCTGGCCGTCGGCAGTGCCGACCACGCCATCCGCCTGTGGAACGTCACCCACCCCGGGGCCATCGGCACCCTCGGCCGGCCGCTCACGGGTCCCGGCAGCGCGGTCACCGGTGTGGTGTTCAGCCCCGACAGCCGCACCCTCGCCGCCGCGAACAGCGACGGCAACGTCGATCTGTGGAATCTTCCGCCGACCCGGATCATCGGCGCCGGCGGCAATGTGGCGTCCGTCGCGTTCAGCCCCGACGGCCGCACGCTGGCCGCGGGGAACCAGAACAGGACCGTCTCGCTGTGGAACACCTCCGACCCGAACAACCCGGCTCCCCGCGGCGCTCCGCTCACCGGACCCGCGGACCCGGTCGACTCCGTCGCGTTCAGCCCGGACGGGCGTACCCTCGCCGCAGGCGACAGCGGTGGCAACGTCACGCTGTGGAACACCGCTGACCCCGGCCACCCCGTCCGCCTCGAGGAAACCCTCACCGGGGCGGACGGGTTCATCTTCTCCCTGGCGTTCAGTCCCGACGGCCGCACGCTGGCCGCGGCGGGCGACGGCCAGTCCGGCAGAATCGCCCTGTGGGACGTCAGCGACCCCGCGCACCCCGTCTCCGGTCCGGTCATCTCCAACTCGCGTACGTCGTCCGTCGAATCCCTGGCGTTCAGCCGCGACGGGACGATGCTGGCGGCCGGCGGTGACGGCAGCAACGGCTCGGTGGGGCTGTGGAGCACGACGGACCCGGGGACCCGCGTCGGGCAGCCGATCAAGCAGCCCACCGCCACCAGCACATGGGTGGCGTTCAGCCCCGACGGCCGTACGCTCGCCACCGGGAACAGCCGGGGAGTCGTCACCCTGTGGGACGCCACCGACCCCAACCACCTCACGGTCAGGGGCAGTCCCTTGACCGTGCCCGGCGGCAGCCTGTGGTCGGTGGCGTTCAGCCCGGACGGGCACACGCTCGCGGCGGCCGGCCATACCGACGACGGCACCATCACCCTGTGGGACGTCACCGATCCCGACCACCCCACCGCCATCGGCCGGCCGCTGAACGTGGAAACGGGATTCGTCGCCGTCCTGGCGTTCGGGCCGGACAGCCGCACGCTGGCCGCCACGACCGACGACGGCGTGGCCACCCTCTGGGACCTGAACGTCGAGACCGCGATCAGCCGTATCTGCGCCGGGAGTTCCGGAGCCCTGACCCGGCAGCAGTGGAGCCGGTACGTTCCCCAGCTTCCGTACGACCCACCCTGCGCGACCACGTAGGAGGGCCTGGCCGACCGGATACCGGCCTTGGTAGGCCGGGTGACGGAGGGGGCCGCCGGTGCGGAGCGACCGGGGCCGGGGCGGGCAGGGGGCCCGCCCCGGTATCCGGTGTGCCCACGGTCATGACGTACGGACGGCGGCCGTGGCGAGGTCGGCGGCGGTCCAGGCCATCGCGAGGGCGCCGTCGAGGACGGCACGGTCCGCGGCCGGTGTGACGCACGCGGCCGTGAACTCGCGTTGGTGGTTGACCGCGGGTGCGCAGTCCAGCCCGAGCATGGGGTGGATGGCGGGCACCGCGTGGGAGACGTTGCCCATGTCGGTGGCGGCTCCGACGGCGGCGCCGTCCGGCAGGGAGGGGAAGGTGCGGCCGAGGGCCTCGGCGTTCGCCCGGTACAGGGCCAGCAACGTGGGGTCGGGGCGCAGGTCGGCGTAGTCGGGGCCGACGGGCGTCGTGGTGAGTTCGCACCCGGTGGCCAGCGCTCCGGCCTCGAAACAGCGCGCCACACGGGACGCGAGGGGCGCGAGCGCCTCCACGCTGTCCGAGCGGACGATCCATCGGCCACGGCTGGACTCCGGGATGACGTTCGCCGCGCTGCCGGCCTCGGTGACGATGCCCTGGATGCGGTCCGAGCCCGTGGTCTGCTGGCGCAGCAGGCCGATGGCCACCTGGGCGACGGTCATCGCGTCGGCGGCGTTCACCCCGCGCTCGGGGTAAGCGCCCGCGTGCGCGGGCGTGCCCCGGTAGCGGATGTCGAACTGCGAGACCGCGGTGCCGGGCATGGCGTCCATCTCGGTGGCGGCGGGATGCACCATCATGGCGGCGTCCACCCCCTCGAACGCCCCGCGTTCGAGCATGAGGATCTTCCCGCCGCCGCCCTCCTCGGCCGGTGTCCCGAGCACGGTGACCGTCAGGCCCAGGTCGTCGGCGAGTCCGGCGAGGCCCACTCCCGCGCCCACCGCGGCGGCGGCGATGACATTGTGCCCGCAGGCGTGGCCGATCCCGGGCAGGGCGTCGTACTCCGCGCAGACGGCGACGTGCAGCGGACCGGAGCCGACGGTGGCGCGGACGGCGGTGGACAGGCCGTAGCAGCCGTGCTCGACGTCGAAGCCGGCCGCGCTCAGCTGCTGAGCCACCCAGGTGCTGGCGCGGACCTCCTCGAAAGCCAGTTCCGGATGGGCGTGGATGCGGTGGGACAGCGTCACCAGGTCGCGCTCCGCGCCGCGGATCCGCCGCTGGATGACGGTCCTGTGATCCGTCGGCGCGGACCTCACGACGCGGTCCCGGCGGCGATGTGGACGGAGGCCGGACGGGTGGCGGCGTCGTAGGCCGCGGTCGAACCGGTGGCGCCCATGCCGCTGTCGCCGGCCGGTTCGTAGAGGCGTTCGGGGCCACCGCCCTGCCACTGGTTGATCCAGACGACGCCCACCGGCATCCGGGCGGCCGCGGCCACATGGGCGGGGTCGCGGGTGTAGACCGTGGCCGCGAGGCCGAAGCGTGAGCGGGAGGCGCGTTCGAGCCCTTCCTCGAAGGAGGGGACGACCACGACGGGGGCGAGCGGTCCGAAGGTCTCCTCCGTCATCACCGACATCGACTCGTCGACGCCGGTGAGCACCGTGGCCGGGTAGAAGAAGCCCTTGCCGTCCGGTTCGACTCCTCCCGCACGGACCGTCGCACCGCGCGCGACGGCCTCGGCGACATGCCGGCGGACCGTGTCACGCTGCCGCGCGTCGGACAGGGGGCCCATCATGACGCCCTCGTCGTGTCCGTCACCGGCGGTGTACGTCCCCGCCGCCTCCACCAGCGCCTCGACGAACTCCTCGGCGATGTCCTGGTGCACGTAGACGCGTTCCATGGACGTGCAGATCTGGCCCGTGTTGATGAACGCCCCGAACGCCACCGCCGCCGCCGTCTCGACGGGATCGACCCCGGCGTCCACCACGACCGGGTCCTTGCCGCCGAGTTCGAGGACGGCGCGGCGCAGCAGCCCGCCCGTTCCCGCACCGACCTTCCGGCCTGCCCCGACCGATCCGGTGAAGTGCACGAGCCGGATGTCCGGGTGCTCGGCCAGCGGCGCTCCGGCACGCGCGTCGCCGAGGACGAGGTTGACCACGCCGGGCGGAAGGCCGAGCAGCTCGAAGAGCCGTACGGCGGACAGCGGCGACCGTTCGGAGGGCTTGACGACCACGGTGTTGCCTGCGGCCAGCAGCGGGCCGAGCGCGCCGAGCACCATCGCCACGGGGAAGTTCCACGGAGTGATCACCGCCGTGGCACCCAGCGGATGACGCAGGACCTTCGTGCAACTGCCGTCGGGACGGCCGATGTTCTCCTCGAAGCCGTACGACAGCGCCTGGGCGGCGGACGCCTTGAGTCCGGCGACGGCTCCGTCGATGAACACACGGCCGACACCGACCGGCTTGCCCATCTCCCGGCACTCCAGCTCGGCGAGTTCGTCCGCGTGCCCGGCGACGGCGTCGGCCCAGGCCGTGACGCGCGCGACGCGTTCGGCCAACGGCAGCGCCGCCCACGCGGGCTGCGCCTTCACCGCCGCTTCCACGGCCCGGTCCACGTCCGCCCGGCAGCCCCCGGGCAGACGGGCGACGACCTCCTCGGTCGCCGGGTTGACGACGTCGAGCAGGGCGTCCCCGAGGGAGTCTCCCCAGACGCCGCCGGTCAGGTTCTGCAAGGTCTTCATCGGGAATCTCCTCCATGTGAGGGACGGATGCACGCACCGGACGCGGGCGGCCGGGCCGTGGCCGTGTGCTGGTTCCTGGGGCGTCGCAGGCGCTCGGCGTACCGGCCTCGGCCGGGGCGGCGGCCCGTGTCAGGCGATCCGGTCCGCCATGAGCTCACCCGCCATGATCGTGACCAGGTTGGTGTTGGCCCTGGGGACGGACGGGAAGACCGAGGCGTCGACCACGTACAGGCCCTCGACGCCGAGGACGCGGCACCCGCTGTCCACGACGGTGCCGGGGTCGTCGGCCGGGCCCATGCGGCAGGTGCTGGTGCCGTGCTGCGCGTCCACGACCGTCCTCAGCAGGTGGTCGTCCAGGCCGCGGTCGCTGTCCAGGACGGAGAACAGCGCCGCGTTCTCCTCGGCCGGCGACCCTTCCGTGATCGCCGCCGTCTCGGGCCGGCGCACCAGGTCGACGAGCGCCCGTACGCCGTGGCGCATGCGGCTGAGGTCCCGTTCGTCGGCCAGCATCCGCTGCCGCACCAGCGGCTGGTCGCGGGGGTCGGCGGACGCCAGTGTCAGTACGCCCCGGGAGTGGTTCTGGTTCAGCCAGACCCCGAACGCCCCGGACGCGGTGGTCGTCGCGGCGGTGGCCATCGCCAGGACGTTCTGGTTGAGCGAGACGAACATCAGGTCGTTGTCGGGGGCGCCGTCGCCGCTGGTCCACCGGACACAGACGTTGGTGTGCCGGTCGTGGGGCGTCCTGACCGCCGCCGACTCCCGCAGCGGGATCGACACCAGCGCCATCGGGTGGTCCTGCATGCCCTGGCCCACCGGCAGGACGTGGCGTACGCCGATGCCGAGCGCGCGCAGCTGCGCAGCGGGCCCGATGCCCGAGCGCATGAGGATGGCGGGGGAGTGGATGACGCCGGCGCTGAGCACGACCGTGCCGGCGTGCTCCGTCCGTACCTGCCCGCCGACGAGCAGCCGGACCCCCACGGCCCGGTTCCCGGCGAACACCACGCTCTCCACCAGGGCGTCCCCGCGTACCGTCAGCGTGCTCGACTCCCGGGCCCGTTCCAGGTAGGCGTCGTTGACCGACACCCGGCGCCCGCCCCGGGAGTTGATCGGGTAGGGCGACACCCCGTGCGCGGAGGGGGCGTTGACGTCCTCGGCCCAGCCGTACCCCGCGGCGAGGGCGGAGCCGGACAGGGCGGTGTCGACGCCACCCCACTCGTCGCGCGCCGTGCGGTGGATCGGTGTCGGCCCGCCACGGCCGTGGTACGGCTCGTCACCGAACTGCTCGTCGTCCTCCAGCTTCGCGAAGTACGGCAGGACGTCCGCCGGGGACCAGCCCGTGCACCCGGCGCCGCTCCAGTCCTCGAAGTCCGTCATCGGGGGCCGGATCGCGATCTGCCCGTTGACCGACGAGCTGCCGCCGACGCCCCTGCCGCGCCAGTACGGCGACGGGGCCTGCGCGTCGGTGCGCGAGGAGTTCAGGCCCGTCCACAACATGCCTTCGGCCGCGGTGGGATCCATCAGCGCGACCGCCGGATTGGGCGAGCGCCAGGCCTCGTGCATCTGTGCCGAACGGTAGTCGGGGCCGGCCTCCACGAGGAGTACGCTCCTGCCCTTCTCCGCCGAGCGCACGGCGAACGCGGCGCCCGCGGAACCCGCCCCCACCACGATGACATCCCAGTTCGTGCTCGTCATGCTTCTTCTCCCGCGTAGGGCGATCCGACGTGGCCTAGGTATCGGGCCGGAGAGCTTGTAATATCGACCCCACGGTCAGTTCAGTCAAGACTGAACGTTCATTTTCTACTGACTTTCCTTGCTGTCGACCTTCAGGAGTTCCGTGTCCCAGCCGGCCGAGCACGGCACAGACGACGCGCCCGACGCGCTCGTCGACGATTTCGGCACCCATGTCGGCAGGGCCATGGGCTGGCCTCGGATGGCCGGCCGCGCCGCGGGGCTGCTGATGATGAGCGACAGGCCGCTGACCCTCGCCCAGCTCCAGGAAGCCCTGGGCGCCAGCAAGGGATCGGCCTCGGAGACGACCCGGCTGCTCATCGCCAACGGCACCGTGGAGCGCTACAAGGCGGAGGGGGCGCGGCACTTCGTCTACCGGTGGCGCGACGACGCCTGGGTCGGCTGCCTGCGCCACATCGTGGCCGCGACCACCGATCTGCGCGAACTCGCGGCGCACGCCCGGGAGCGCGGCGCCGGCATGTCCGAGGAGCAGCGCGGGCGGCTGGACGACATGCACTCCTACTACCGCTTCATGGTGGGGCACCTGGAGCTGATGCTGACGGAGTACACGGCGGCCTGGACGGAGAGCAGGGACCGGGCGTGACGGGGGAGGCGGGGGCCCGGCTGTCGCGGTGAGCGGGGGACGGTCGCTGCGGCCGGCAGGGGCGGTCGTGGCGCGCGGGGGGCCGGGGCTGCGGCGGCGGGCGCGGGCAGCGCGGCGGGCCGGCTGATCCCGGGGAGTGTGTGCGGTCGTCCGGCGGGCTTCAGGGGGCGATGCGCGCGCGGTTGCCGCGCGCGTCGTCCTCCGGGGTGCCGTCCCGGTTCTTCCGCTTCGGGGCGGCGAGTTCCGTCTCCTGGTGGTTGTAGATGCCGATCGGCTTCGGTGACGTCTTCTGCTTGTTCTCGGTCACCTTCGCGCGGGTGCGGACCACCGCGTACAGGTCGGAGTCGGAGGTGGAGGCCGTCCTGTACTGCTCGTACTGCTCGGGGGAGATGTACTTGGCCTTGAAGACGCCGAGCACGGTCTCCGCGTCGAGCCCGCCCTTCACCACGACCTCCTGGGACGCCTTGGCGAAGTTCTCCGCGCTGCCGCCGCTGTCACCGAAGACGGCCGCGAGCTGTTCGGGGTCCGTGGTGTCGTAGACCCTGCCCTCCGCGATCCGCGCCTTGTCCGGCAGCTTCACCTTGGCGATGCGCGACTCGTTCTCCGCTGCCCAGGCCGCGGCCGTCTTGAGGCTGCGGGTGAAGGAGACCCAGGAGGACTTGACCTTCGCCTTGCTGCCGGCGCGGATGTGGTCGGCGGCCGACTTGGCGGGGTCGTTGCCTAGCGGCGGGCGCAGGCCGTTGCGCTGGGGCAGCTCCTCGGGTCGGAGCGTGCGGTAGGCGATGGTGGGGTCCTCGCTCTCCGAGTCACCCTCGGACTCCGCGTGGACGTCCCGGTAGCGGGGCATGATGCTGCGCAGCGCCCGCTCGGACAGGCTGTCCCGCTCGTCGGGGTGCGCGGCGCGCAGGCGGTCCAGCTCCTTGGCCTTCTTGGCCCGCAGCAGCTGGGTCGCGAGCTGGACGCGTTCCTCGGGCGAGAGGCCGTCGCTCTCCACGGACCGCTTGGAGCGCGGGTCGGTCACCGGGGCCCGCTGGACGACGGGGCGCAGGGTCCGTACGACCGCGGCGTTGCCCGCGGCGCGCTGGAGGGCGAGAAGCGCCTCGGGGCCCTGCGGGCGAGTACCCGGGCGGGGCCCCCGCGCGGGCCCCTGCCGCCCGACGTCCTGTGCGCCTCGTTGTGCTCGACGCCCCTGGGCGTACATGGACCACTCCTTGGTCGGGTCGGCGTCCGCGCAGCGTATCGGGCCGCTCCGTGACCCGAACACCCGGTCCCATCAGGCGCGTTCGCCGGACGGTGGGAGAACGACGGTACCGTCCGTCCCGGAGGAAGCCCGCTCCAGGGGCCCTTGGGCGGGCATCGCGTTCCCGGCGGAGGCCCGGTGCGGGGCGGCCCCGGCTGCCGCCCGGAGCCTCGCGCCGCCGGAGCCTTCCCGTACGTGGGCCGAGCTCAGCGGCCGAGTGCCGTCTCCCGGCCGACGCGTGACAGTTTCCCGGGGTTGCGGACGGCGTAGAGACCGGTGATGAGGCCGCCTTCGAGGCGTACCGCCAGGACGGTGTCGATCTCGCCCCCCGTACGCAGGATCAAGGCGGGGGAGCCGTTGACCTGGGCCGGCCGGAAGGTCGCGGAGGTGAGCCGGCCGAGTACGCCGGCCACGTCCCGGGCGCCCACGACGGGGCGCAGCGCGGCCCGCACTACTCCGCCGCCGTCGGTCAGCAGCACGACATCCGGGGCGATCACGTCGAGCAGACCCCGCAAGTCACCGGTCTCGACCGCCTGCTGGAAGGCGGCCAGAGCCTTGCGTGACCGGGCGGGCGACACGCTCTCCCGCGGTCGGCGGGCCGCGACGTGGGCCCGTGCGCGGTGCGCGATCTGCCGGACCGCGGTGGTGGTCCTGCCGACGGCCTGCGCGATCTCGCCGTACCCGAGGCCGAAGACCTCGCGCAGCACGAACACGGCCCGCTCCGTCGGCCTGAGCGTCTCCAGCACGAGCAGCACGGCCATGGAGACGCTGTCGGCCAGCTCGACGTCCTCGGCGACATCGGGAGAGGTGAGCAGGGGTTCGGGCAGCCAGGGGCCGACGTAGGACTCCCTGCGCCGGCTCAGCGCACGCAGCCGGGTCAGTGCCTGGCGCGTGGTGATGCGCACCAGGAGGGCGCGCGGCTCCCTGACCGTGGCCTGGTCGACGTCCGCCCAGCGCAGCCAGGTCTCCTGGAGGACGTCCTCGGCGTCGGAGGCGGAGCCGAGCATCTCGTAGGCGACGGTGAACAGCAGGTTGCGGTGGGCGACGAACGCCTCCGTGGCGGCCTCCGCGCCCCCGGTGCCGGCGCTGCGCCCGGTCACGTCCGCCGCTTGCCGGGTGGGCTCGTCCATCGTCGGCTCCTGTCTGCCACGCCTCGTGTCCGTTCCCCCACACGTCGCCGCTCGGCGCTCTCCTGTGACACCGGAGCCGAGTGGGCTGTGTCACACCGGAGTTCCGTCACACGGCTGCGGCGGCCGGCGACCCATGAGCGTCAGGACGCCGCGCGGACGATCCGCGCGGTACACGATTCCGCACGTGAGGACGTGGTCATGGAACCCCGTACGAACCTGTTCGCGAACGAGACCGGCGCCAGGATCGGCAAGCGGATCTTCGCGGTGAGCCAGGTGATCCAGGCGTCGACGCTGCCCAGGCCCACCCAGGAACTGGTGCAGCTGCGCGCCAGCCAGATCAACGGCTGCGGCTTCTGCGTCGACATCCACGGCAAGGACGCCGCAGCTGCCGGCGAGAGCGCGGCCCGGCTGAACCTGGTCGCCGCCTGGCGTCATTCGACCGTGTTCACCGGGGCCGAGCGGGCCGCTCTGGCTCTCGCCGAGGAGGGCACCCGCATCATCGACGGCCACGGGGGCGTCTCCGACAGGACCTGGGACCAGGTCCGCGAGCACTACGACGAGGACCAGGCCGTCGCGCTGGTCGCGTTGGTCGCGATGATCAACGCGACCAACCGGCTGGGTGTGATCCTCGGCAACCGGGGCGGCTCCTACGAGCCCGGAGACCTCGCCGCCATCGCCGGCTGAACCCGCACGCCGACGCCGCGGGACCGGCCCCCGGTCACCCGTTCCGGGCCGGTCCGGCGGCGAGTTCGTCCCGTCCGCCCGGGCCGTCCGGTCACCGCCGGTCGCCGTCGGGGTCACCCGGCCCGGGCCCTCGGCCCCCGTCAGCCGTCCGCACGTGCCGGCGGATCAGCAGCGCGGACGTCAGCAGACAGAGTGCGATCGGGGTCGCCGGGAGGAACAGGTCGGAGGCGTCGCCCTGCCACAGCTGCGCGTTGGTCGCCCACGCCACGGAGAGGCTCAGCAGGAAGTGGCTCAGCCCGATCGGCCAGAACGGGCGCCGCGACTCCGTGACGGCGGACCACGTCAGCAGGCAGCAGGGAATGACCAGCAGAAGGGCCGTTGCCACCAGCCGGTCGGGGTGCGGGGTGTACGAATCCGAGGCGGGGAGGAGCAGCGCGACGGCTGCCAGGAAGACAGCGAGAAGCACCCGCTCGGTTCTCCGGCCCCTGGCCTTTCGCGCGGCCCCCGGAGGTTCCGGAGGCGAGGACGGGGAACCGGAGCCCCGGTGGTCACGCCCCGGGGACGCCGGGGCGGGTTCTGCCCGGTGACCCGCGCGGCGCGTCTCCCCGCCACGCGTCTCCCCGCCGCGCGTCTCCCCGCCACGCGTCCCCCCGTCCGGGTGCGCTTCAGGTGCCGCCCGTCCACCGGTAGCCCGCGCGGACTCCGCTGCCCGCGCCCGGTCCATGACGCGGTGGGCCGGAGCGTTGCGTGCCTCCATCGATCCGTCGAGGCCGTACACGAACAGGGCGATGCCGTTCTCGTCGGCGTACCGGAGGGCCGGTGCGGCGTAGCTGCTGCCGGTGAAGAAGAGCAGCTGACGGTCCAGCTGGCGGCCCCGGGCGCCGAAGAGGAGCTGAAGCTCGGGACGGCCCACCGCCGCCGCCACGTACTTGACCTGGCCGAGCGCGCGTGCCGACCGTATGTCTATGCCGCCGTCGGGACCGCCGGGCCTGGCCCGTGCGTCGGTGTAGCCCCAGTGCCGCATCCAGGCCGCCGCGTTGTGCTCGGCATCCTGCCAGGACCGGACCGGACGTCTCTCCGGCGTGGTCGCACCGGGCTCGCGTCCCGTCCGCGTGGTCTCTTCGCTGCTCACAGCCGGGAATTATCCCAGGGGAGCGCCACTGCGGGGCGGCCGGACCCCACGGTGTCCGGCCGCCCGCCCGGCCCGACGGGGCCGAAGCAGGGGGGTGCACGCGATGTAACG
>NZ_JBHVQX010000004.1:227376-316151 GCF_042886395.1 Streptomyces sp. NPDC058008
CGGGCCTCCGGCGGGGGGTGGGCCGCGGCGCGCGGGGGGCCGTCGGGGGGGGTTTCGCCTGGCCTCCGCCGGTTTTTCCCCCGGGGGGGGGGGGGGGGGGGGGGGGCGCGCCCCCGGGGGCCCCCCCCCCCCCGCCCGGCACGACGGGGCCGAAGCAGGGGGGTGCACGCGATGTCACGCCGCTCGGGGGCACTTCGGCCGGCCGCCGGGCGGTCCTCGAACGACCGGCGGACGGCGTGGGCCCTGCCCGGTGTGGGGCCGCGGCTCGCGGGGCATCGACGTGATGACGGCGAACGGCGGGTCGGGGCTGCTGTCGTGGCCGTGCCCTGCCGACGACCGACGCAGAACGGCCGGATCCCCTCGATACGGTCGTTCACCGCACCGTGCCAGGTCTCGGCAACCGCAGGGGGAACGCATGTCGTTCGACGAGGAATGGGCAGGTCTGAAGGCCGAAGCGCTGGAACGCCGCGCCACCGGTATGCGGCTCAACCAGCTCCCGGCCGACCCGGGCGGCGGCCCGGCGGGTGCGCCCGCCGGCGGCACGCTGGACTACAACAGCGACTCCATCAACGGGAACGCCAACCTGTTGATCGAGATCGCGGGCTTCCTGTACGAGGGACGGCCGGACGGTGACCTGTGCACCCTGGCGCGGGAACCACGGGCCCACGGCGACGTGGCCGCACAGGTCGAGCGCTTCGGCAGGTTCGCCGACGACCAGTACCAGGACGCGGTGGCGCTCTACGCCGCCCTCTCCACCCGGCTCAGGAGCACCGGCACGGACTTCGTCACCGTCGACGGGGGCCACGCCCGGGAGTTCCTGGAAACGGTCCTCCGCGACGGCGGTTACGTACCACCGGAGGCGAAGTGAGCGGGCTGAGCCACCGCACCGACGTCGAGTTCCTGGAGGGCTGCAACCCGGCCCTCGTGGAGCGGAACGCCGACGAGTTCGCCAGAATCCGCACCCTGCTGACCGAGGCCGACGAGCCGGCCGAGCGGGCTGAGAAGAAGACCCACTGGCACAGTGAGGGGAGCGCCCGCTACGAGGCCCGTGTCGCCGAGGCGCGCAAACTGGTGACCCATCTCGCCGAGGGGTACGGCAAGGCGGCCGGCGCGCTCCGCGCCTACGCCTACGCGCTGACGACCGCGAAGAGCCACTACTCCAACGGCAAGGCCAGTGAACAGGCTCTGGCCACGCTGATCGCCACCAAGGGCACGGCGATCACCCGCAAGGCCCAGGACGCCGAGCCCATGCGCCAGTGGGAGGACATGCGCGCGACGACGGGCGTACTCGACTTCTTCGCCGAGCTGACCATGGACGTGGACGACATCAAGGACGAGGCCAACCGGCTGCACGACGCCGCCGGGGGCGATTTCGACCTCGCCAGGACGACGGAGAAGGAAGCGCGCGACCTCTGCGTACACGGGATGAAGCAGGCCTACGACCTGCTTCCGGAGTTCCGGTTGCGCAACGTCCCGCGCGTGGACATCTTCTCCGCCATCGCCGCCATGCGGAGCGAGGCCCACGAGGCCAGCGGTAACCCGTTGACCCGTCTGCCCGGCAGCGGACCGAAGCAGGACTACCAGGCGCAGGTCGGCAGCGCTCCGGTCTCGCCGACGCTCCAGGACATCAGAGCGCGGCTCGCCGGCCTCCCCCGGGCCGAGGACAGCTACTGGATCCCTCCGTCCTCGGACGAGGAGAAGAAGGAGTGGATCGCGGCGAACAAGGAGATCATCCAGGCCGCCGCCCAGAACTCCGGACTGCCCCCCGACATGGTCGCCGGCATCGCGTGGAAGGAGATCGCGGGCCAGCCGGGATACGCGGACGACGTGGTCGACACGATCCGTGAGCAGGCCGACGCGCCCTGGGGGCTCAGTCCCGTCTCGCCGGAGAACCTTCCGGGCCGCCTCGGCGGCAGCCCCGACGAGACCTCGTTCGGCCCCATCGCGATCCAGGTCCGACGAGGTGCCGAAGTGCTCGGTTACGATCCCGACGACCTCACCGAACACCAGCGCGCCGTCGTGGAGGAATCCCTCCAGGACCCCGGTCAGAACATCTTCATCGCGTCCGGATACCTGGCCCAGCTCAAGGCGGAGAGCGCGTTCGCCGACGTTCCCGCCGGGGAGATGACGTCCGCCCAGTACCAGGAACTCGCCGCGCGGTACAACGGCGGTCCCTACTGGGAAGGGGACAAGGCCCAGGGGTACGGCCGGGATTTCGCCCACAACCTCGACAACGCCAGGGATGCTCTGAGCTGATGCCCCACCGTTCCGAGTCCGACCGGTCCGGCACCACGCCCGTGCCGCTGCCCCTGCCCCAGGACGACAGCGGCTGCCTCCGGTGGGTGATGGCCGTGCCGTTGACGATCCTCTACGCGATCGCCGCCTTCTGCTGCTATACGGCGCTGATCACCCGTCCCTCGGGGGTCTGGGACCAGGACGCCTACGGCGCGATCTCGCTGATGTGCGGGCTCGCCGTCGCGGCCTGTGTGCTCGGGCTGCTCGTCACGGTGGGCCCTCCCACCGTGCGGCGCGCGATGGGCCCCTGGTGGCTGGCGCCGCCGCTGCTCCTCAGCGTGCTCGCGACGGCGCGGTGGGTCCTGGGGACCTGAGGCGCCCGCCCGCCCACCGGTACGTGTCCGCTGCGGTCCGATGCGCGGCGGACACCTGCCGGGCGTCCCCACGGGGTGCGGCGCTGCCGGCGGCGGGGTGCGCGCCGGAGGCCCCGGGCGCCGGGATCCGGCGCCCGGGGCCGGTTGTCACATGGCCGGAGCCTGGGCGATGAACGTGTCCAGCACCCCGTCCGCGACCTTGACCGTGCCCTGCGGGCGGGTGGTGCCCGGGATCGTGGTGATCGCGGCGGCCTGCCGTGCCAGGCCGGCCGCCCTGGTGAAGTCCGCCTGGCCGCTGCCCGAGTGCAGCTGGGCCCGCAGGCCGTCCAGGGTGGCGTCCAGCGACTGGCCCCAGAGGTCGAGGGCGTCGAGCCAGGGCTTCGTCTGCGCCAGGAAGGCCGGGTCCCGTACGCCGGCGCGGATCTGCCCGGGAGCCCCGGCCAGTACGTCGGCGTAGGCGTCCAGTGTGCGCAGCGCGGCCTGGCGCCGGGGCCGGGAGCCGCTGTCCCACGCCTCGGTGAAGTCCGCCATCCGGGCCGCCAGTCCGGGTGCCTGCGGCTGCCAGTTCGTGTCGCCGAAGGTGGGAGCGAGGTGCTGGGTGTCGAAGAAGGCCAGCAGCGCCCGGGTGGTGGCGGGGTCACCGCCGGCCAGGTAGCCGGCCGCCGCGCGCCAGGTGCGGTCCGGGTCGTAGTCCTCGTCGTTCCAGGCGAACGACACCCCTCCGAAGAGCGCGACCTTGCTGGCCGCGGCCTGGTTCATCGGGTTCAGCACGATGCCGCTCAGCGCCTCGTGTAGTCCGGCCTCCCGCTTGTCGTACGGGGCCATCAGCAAGCGGCCGGTCGTCTGCCCGTAGTCGTTGACCGGGTAGTTGTCCCAGAGGAACACCTTGCGCCCCCACACCGTGGAGGCCGCCCGGGCGTCCGCCACGCTGATCGAGGGCGGCACGACGTCCGTGCCCGTCCACTGCACGACCACCTTCGGGTCCAGTTGCTCGCGCAGCACCGACTTGTACGCCGAGTCGGCCGTGTCGGAGTACTCCGTGGGCACGAACTGGAGCGGCTGAGCGTCCGGGTGGGTGTCGACGAAGTCGTGCTGCACCGCGTTGAGCAGGTCGCTCTGCGCCTGCCCCGCGCTGCCCCTGCCGGGCGCGCCGTACGTGTCCCGGTCGGCGTCGCAGTTCCACCGGGTGTAGCTGATGTCGTCCAGGGCCACGTAGAAACTGCGGGCGCCCTGGTCGTAGAGGGCCCCCAGCTTCGTCTTGAGGGCGTTCACGTCCCCGGGGTCGCTGTAGCAGACGGAGAGGCCGGGGGAGAGGGCGTAGGTGAAGCCGACGTGGTGGTCGGCGGCCTGCTGGATCAGTTCGCGCAGGTCGGCCAGTCGGTCCGCGGGGTAGGGCTCGCGCCACTCCTCCCGCAGGTACGGGTCGTCCTTCGGCGTGTAGATGTAGGTGTTGGCCTTGATGTCACCGTAGAAGGCGAGTTGGTCGAGCCGGTCGGCGTGCGACCAGGGGGCGCCGTAGAAACCTTCGATGCTGCCGCGGAGAGGCATGGCCGGGTGGTCGGTGACCGACACCGCCGCCAGGGTGTGCTTCCCGGTCACCAACTGGCGCAGGGTCTGGGCGGCGTAGTAGACGCCGTCCCCGTCGTTTCCGGCGAGCACGACGGTGCCGTCCCGGGACGCGAGGGAGTAGCCCTCCGCCACCAGGGTGGCGGGCACGGTCCCGCCGGCGGAGCGCAGGGCTCCGGCGACCGCCCGGTCCGTGATCGAACCGGCCACGACGGTCAGCTTCGCCTCGGGGGCGCGCGGCCCCGGGGCCGTGTCCCCGGCCGCGGCGGTGTCGATGTGACGGGCTCCGGCCGACGCCAGAGCCCGCTCGATGACCTCGGTGCTCGGGGCGTCGACGCCGTCACCGAGGACGAGGCGCACGCGTTCCGGCACACGCAGGTCCCGCCCCGCCGAGGTGATGTGACGCGGGGTCGGGGTGACGACGGGCAGAGCCGCCGACGGGCCCGCGCCGGGCGCGGCGGGGGGAGGTCCCCCGGCGGCCTGGGCGGGAACGGAGAGCGTACCGAGCGACAGAAGGACGGCGGCGCCGAGAAGCGGGAGCCGGGGCACGCGGGGCAGACGGTACGGATGACTTCTGGGCATACGGGTCACTGCACCTCCACGGAAGTGGACCATCACGTTCAGGTGGTGGAGTGGTCTAAACCACCACTCGTCGGCGCCGCTGTCAAGATCGCACCCCGGAACGGGTGGAACCGGCGGTGCAGCGCCCCGGGGGGCGACGGCCTCCTGCCGTGCGGTGGACCGCACCCGGGCCCGGCGCCCCGGATGCGGTCCGCTCAGGCGGCGCCGAACGCCTCCCCGACGGCCAGCGTGTCCTCGTACAGGTGCATGCGGACGATCCGGCTGTCCTCGACCGCCAGGTGCATGGCCGCCGGTGTCGTGAACTCCTTCCCGCCGGCCGCGACGGTGTGGGTGAAGACCGCCAGCAGCACCACGTCACCACCGTCGACGACGACGCGTTCCAGCACGACCTCGCTCCCGCCGGGCGCGAAGTGCGGCCACATCGTGGTGAAGTACGGCGCGACCTCCTCCCGGCGGGTGCGCCGCCCGGTCCAGGGCAGCGCGTCACTGCCGGGGACGTACCAGTCGATCTCCTCGGCGAACAGTTCCTGGATGCCTTCGGGGTCCTGCCTGCCGAGGGCGTCCACGAACTTCTGCGCCACGGTCCGCGAGGTCCGGGTGTCTGTTGCCATGGCCTTCGTCCTTGTCCTTGCTCATCGTCTTCATCGGTCGTCCCGAGGGTTCTTCGCCCGGTTGAAGTAACCGTTCTGGTTACGTCAATGGGTGGAAGGCGTTCCCCTGCCCTGCCGGGGGAGTGGCGGGCGGTCCGGGGTCAGGCGGCCTTCAGGACGTCTCTCAGTACGTCCTCCAGCGAGGTCCTGGCCAGCTCCCCGCGCAGGGCGGCCTCCACGTCGTCGTACACGGCGCTCATCGCCGGTCCGATGCCGTGGCCCACGACGCACTCGGGGTCCGGTGTCGCGGGGTGCAGGGCGAAGACCGGTCCCGGTTCGACCGCGCGGTAGACGTCGAGCAGGGTGATCGCCGACAGGTCCCGCGCGAGCCTCCAGCCCGCCCCCGCGCCCCGCCGTGAATCGGCCAGGCCCGCCTTGCTCAGCTTGGACAGCAGGCGGCGGATCACCACCGGGTTGGTGTTGACGCTCGTGGCGATCTGTTCGGAGGTGGCGACCTCGTGGCCGCGCCGCTGGTACAGCCCGATCCATGTCAGGGCGTGCGTGGCGATGGTCAGTCTGCTGTTGGCGCTCATCTCGTACTCCGCCCTCCTCGGTCCGGTCGTAACCATAATGGTTACATCTAGGTGCGGCAAGGGCCGCCGGGTCCGGTGGTGCGGGCCGGGTGTTCATTCACGGGCGTAAGCAATCGGCCGTAGGTCGCGTGGGCGCGAGGGCGGAATCCATAAGGTTCGCGTTGTAAGGTAACGGCATGGGAGACGACACACCGACGACACGCGCCCGCGTCCGCAACCGTCGCGGCGAGGGTGGCCGGCTGCGCGACGAGATCGTGGAGGCGGCGGTCGAGCTGCTCGACGAGAGCGGTGACGAGAGCGCCATCACCCTGCGCTCCGTCGCCCGTCGTGTGGGCATCGCGGCCCCTTCGATCTACCGTCACTTCCCCGACCAGCCCGCCATCATGCTCGCCGTGGTGCGCAGTGCCTTCGCCGAGCTGGACGAGCGGCTGAGCACCGCCGTGGACGCCGGGGGGGACGCGCCCCGTGGCCGGCTCATGGCGCTGTGCGAGAGCTACCTGCGGTTCGCCCAGGACCACCCCGGGCGCTACCGCACGATGTTCGGCGGGCTCTGGATGCCTGACCTGAGCGAGAGTTCCGTGACCGAGGAGGACATGGTCGCGCTGGGGCAGGTGAGCATGCGGCGGCTCGCCGAAGCACTCGAAGGGTGCGTGGCCGCCGGCTGTTCGAGCAGTACCGACGTGTCCGCCGACGCGGTCGCGTTGTGGCTCGGGTTGCACGGACTCGCCCATCAGCGGGCGGTCTCCCCGTCGTTCGCCTGGCCGCCGGGCATCGCCGCACGCGTGATCACCTCGCTCGCGCACCTCACGGAGGAGTGAGACGGCTGTCGCCGGGTGCCGGTCCGGCTGTCCGGACCGGCCCTCGCGTCCGCCCCGTCCCGCGAGCGGCCGCGCCCTGCCCGGTGTCACGTCGACCAGATGACCGTGCCCCTGTCCACGACGACCACCTTGGCGTCGGCGCGCAGGACCAGTTGGGCACCGGGGTGATCGTGGGTCTTGGAGGCCCAGATCGCCCGGTCGTCGCCGTTGTGGATGACGAGGTTGCCGTCGGGCTGGAAGATCGCCCGGTGGTTCTCGCCGAAGGTCATGGCCGCCCAGATCGGCTTGCCCTCCTCGTTCAGGACCACGAGGTTGCCGTCCGTCTGCATGACCATCTTGACGCGGTTGGTCGTCCAGGCCTGGTTGACCTCCAGCACGCTCGGCGCCGAGACGGTGACGGTGGTCCACTCCGGCTTCGGGGCCGGCTTGGGCTCGGGCTTCTTCGAGGGCGTGCTGCTCGGCCTCGGTTCCGGCGCGTGCGCCACCGGCTCGGGCGCGGTGGTCCTCGGGGGCTCCGGCTGCCGCGGCTTCTCCTTGCTGGGGGACGGACTGGGCTTCCCCGCCACGTAGTCACCGAGGTCCGCCGGGCCCGACCCCGGGTTGAGCACCGTGTCGGCGCTTGCCGCCGCCGGTCCGGTGGCCCGTTCGTCCCGCCTGTCGTCGTCCGCGCTCCCGACCAGCAGCAGGGGTATCGCGATCAGGGCGGCGCCCACGAAGGCGGCCCCCGCCAGGACGGGCGTACGGGGGCGTGTGCGGTCGACGCCGGTGACGGTCCTGGTCCCCGGTGCCGTCGCGACGGCCGCAGCCACGCCGACCGCCTCCTCGGGTGCCTCCGCCGCCTTGGTGGTGGACGGAGCCTCGGCCGTCCCCGGTGAGGATCCCTCGCCTGTTCCAACAGCAGCCCCCTCCACGCCCTCGGCAGACGCGGACGCAGGTGCGGACACGGTGCCGGAGGCCGGAGGCTGCGCCGTACCGGCCGTGGCGTTCGCGGCCGTTGCGGTGCCGGCTTCCGTCTTCGCCTCCGCCGTCGGGAGGGCGGCCGGCGCGGGCCCCTCCTCCGCCGGTGCGGAGGGCGCGGGTCCGGGCTCCCGCGGGTCGGGGACGGCCGCCGTCCTCGCGTTCGCGCCGGGGGTGGGGTGCTGGGGGGACATGCGGTCACTCCTCATGGGGGCGGAGCTGTCGGTGTGCAGGGGCCGAGCCGGACGAACACCGCTCAGCCCCTGGAGTGTCGGCGAGCGCCGCGTCGAGGCGGGCCCGGGACGGCCCGGTCCCCGTCGTGGGTTCCCGCTCGCTCCCGCACGGTGGCGCCGGCTGTGGATCCTGGCCCTGCCGGACCGCGACGTACCCGGTACGCCGCGCTTCGGATGGGAGGGCCGCAGGGTCCCCGTGCGCCGAAGGGGCCGATGGCGTACCCAACGTAGCCCGTCGTGGAGCCGTGCCCGCCCCCGCGCGCGGAAACGCCCCGGCGCTTTGTCCTCCCGCGCCTCACTCCTCCCGGAACGTTCTCCGTCCGGGCGGCCGACGGGCGCCGGGGAGCCTCATTCGGGCCGGTGGGCGGCGCCCACGGATGGGGCTGATGTGGCATCCTGTTGGCTCGGTTTGATCAATGTCGGCGTGCGCTCATATCGTTCGGCACTCAAGGATTCGTACGGAACCCAAGAGTTCAGGTGGAGATGCGGCCCGGAGAACGGCAAGAGGGCGGGCAGGGCGCTCTGTCCGCCGTTCCTGATGCCCCGGCAGCCGGTCCCGGCTCGCCGGGGACCGTCACGGACGCCGCCGCCGACCTCCCCGAGATACCCGAGGCCGTGAGGGACGCCGCCCGCCAGGCCCCCGGGCACTGGATCGGCGTGGTGGACCCGGAGTGGTCCGAGGAAGGCACGCCGCCGGAGTGGGCGGTGCTGGGCGAGTGGCAGTCGGACGAGCAGGGGGGCGTGGGGGAGTACCGCGCGAACCCCGCGTACCGTCCCTCGGCGCGGATGCTCGGCTGGCCGGAGCCCACCGATCCGGTGGACGCGGCGGCGCAGCGGGCCGCCACCGGGTACGGCTCGGTGGAGGCGGCGCTGACGGCGCTCGCGGCGGCGGACATCACCGTGGTGCGCGGTCCGGACGGCGGGCCGCTCCTGGCCGCCGGACGGGACGGGGCGCCCGTGGTGCTGTTGTTCACCTCACCGGTACACGCGTTCATGTCCGAGGCACTTCACCATGACACCCTGTCGGCAGGGGAACTGGCCCGCTCCCTGAGCGTTCCCGGCACCCTGCTGATGATCAACGCCGGGGCCGCGGCCCCTCTGCTCGTCCCGGCGGACCGTCTGGCCGGCCCCGTCCGCGAGGCGGACGACGGGAGGACGACCGCGCGGGAGGGGCCCGAAGGCCCCTCCGGTGCGGCGGACCGCACCGGTGTTCCGGCCGCGGCCCCCTCCGCGGACCTGGCCGGCAACCCCTTTGAACCCTGGCCCCACACCACAGGGAGAACCCCGTGACGCGTTCGGCTCAGCAACCTCCCGCCTCCTCGCGGGCTCGCGTGGAATCCGGTTCCGAGAGCGAGGAGACGGCCGCGGCCCCCCTTGCCGGGGCCGGGACCACCGCCGAGGCCGGATCCACCGGCAAGCCCGCTACCGGGCCCGATCCACAGCCCGGGTCCGCGGCCGTGTCCGAACCGGACCCGGCGAAGACCGGGGCCGGGGCGAAGACCGGAGCGAAGACCGCCGGCGAGGCCGGGAAGACGACCGGGTCCGCCGCGGCGGAGACGCCGGAGACCGCCGAGGCGGAGAAGACGCCCCAGGCTGCCGCCGAGACCGGTGAGGCCGCGAAGGCCGGAGCGGCGGCGACCGCGGGGGACGGTCCGGAGGCCGGTACCGGGACCTCCTCGGGGAGCCGGTCCGAGGCCGAGACCGACCCCGGCGCCGTGGCCGCAGCCCAGAGCCGGCTGCCCGGGCTCGTACGGACCATGACCGCGACCGCGATCGGAAAGCCCCAGCAGACCGGGCCGGTGGGACGACCGGGCAAGGCCGTGCTGGCCGGGGCCGCGGTCGCCGGAGCGCTGCTCGTGTCCGTGCCGTTCCTGGTGCTGGCCACGGACGACGACAAGAAGCCCGAGCAGCCCGCGGTGGCCGCCGGAACCGTGCTCACCGGGAACGGCCAGGAGGCGCCCGGGGAGTTCGCGGTGACCCCGCCCGAGTCCGATGCCCCGCAGGAGGCCACGAAGGGCCCCGTGACGTCCGAGAAGCCCGCGAAGCCCGTGCAGCCGGTGCGGCCCGCGCCGGACTCCGCCGCGGCTCCGGACGCGGACAAGGCCGCGGAGGCGGCGAAGAAGGCCGCGGCCGACAAGCCGGCCGCGGTGAAGAAGGAGACCACCGAGAAGAAGTCCGAGACCGTCAAGAACAGGACGGCCGCCGCTCCGGCCGTCACCCTCAGCGGCCCCGTCTCCTTCCGCAGCCACCTCTCGGGCCGTTGCATCGACGTACCGGGCCACGACTTCAGCGACGGCAAGGCGCTGCACATGTGGGACTGCAACAACGCCCCCGCGCAGAAGTGGCAGTTCGCGTCCGACGGCACCATCCGCATCCAGGGCCTGTGCCTGGACGTCGCCAACGCCAACTTCAGTGACGGCACCGTCATCCAGATCGCCCGGTGCAACGGCAACAACGCCCAGAAGTTCGCCCTGAACGGCGCACACGACCTGGTCAACACCGTCGTCGGCATGTGCGTCGACATCGCGGGCGCCAACCGGGAGAACCGGGCGGCCCTGCAACTGCTGAAATGCTCGGGCAACCCCGCCCAGAAGTGGAGCACCTGACCACGGCCCTCGGTCCCCGGAGCGGTGCTCCACGATCCGCACGCCCCGGGGGACCAGGCATGATGGCACCGTCGGCTCCCCGACACCCGGCCCCCGCCCCGCGGGGGCGTCCGCTGAAGACGTTGCCGTAGCAAGGAGGTTGGTGCGTGTCGCGCCAGGTACTGTCGGTCGGTCCCGATAGCAGGGACCGCTACCGGACGATCGGCGAGGCACTCGCCGCTGCCCGTACCGGTGCGCTCATCAGCGTCCGGCCCGGAACGTACGCGGAGAACCTCGTCATCCACACGCGGGTCACCCTCACCGCCGCCGAGGGACGCGGCACCGTGGAGATCCGGCCGCGTACGGGCAGCGTGGTCGCGCTGCGCGCCGACGCCGTGATGCTCTCCGAGCTGACCCTGCGCGGCGGTGACGCCGAGCTGCCGGCCGTGGACGTCCGGCGCGGTCAGGCCGCGTTCGACGGCTGCGAGGTGGTCGGGGCCGCGTGGACGGCGATGCTGGCCGGGGGCACGGGCTCCCTCGCGCTGCGCGACTGCCGGGTGAGCAACCCGCAGGGCGCCGGCATCGTGGTCACCTCGGCGGCGCCCACCACCGTGGAGTCCTGCACGTTCGAGCACCTGGGCACCAGCGGCCTGGTCCTCGCCGAGCAGGGGGAGGCACGCATCCGTGACTGCACGGTGCGCGGGGCCCGCGGCAACGGCCTGCTCGCCAACGGCGAGACCCGGGGCAGCGTCGAGGACTGCGACATCTCCTCGACCGACAAGCCCTCCATCGCCCTGGAGGAGAACTGCGCCGTCACCGTGGTGCGCACCGTGGTCCACGACACCAGCACCGGGGTCCACCTGAGCAGCGCGGGCCGTACGACGCTGGAGGACGTCCGTGTCACCGGCGCCTCCGGGAACGGGATCACCCTGGCGGGGGGCACCGACCCGGTGCTGCGCCGCTGCCGTGTCTCGCGGGCCCGCGGCCACGGCGTGCTGGTCACCGACCGGGCGCGCGGCACCTTCGAGGACTGCTGGGTGGACGGCGCGCAGGGCGCGGCCGTACGGGTCGCCGGGGCCGCCTCCCCGGCGCTCACCGGACTGACGGTCCGTGACTGCGAGGGCGCCGGACTGCTCCTGGAGGAGGACTCGGCGCCGGAACTGGACCGCCTGGAGGTGATCGGCGGTTCGCCCGCCGTCGCGGTGCTCGGCGGCGCCAACCCGCTGCTGCGCCGCGCCCGGCTGGTGGAGCCCGCGGGCGACGGCATCGCGGCCTCCCGGGACGCCCGGGGCCGAGCCGAGGACTGCGAGATCGTCAGACCCAAGGGGGCCGGCGTCCGCGTGGCCTCCGGCAGCACCCTCTACCTGGCCGGCGGCGGGGTCTCCGACACCGCCACCAGCGGCCTGGTCGTGGAGGACGGGGGCAACGTCACCGTCCGCGACTTCCGCGTCGAGATATCCGGCGAGGAGGGTGTGGTGGTCGCGGCGGGCGGCGAGCTCACCGCGAACCGCACCGCGGTGCACGCCGCCCAGGGGCACGGCTTCCTCCTCCGCGAGGGCGCGCTCGCCTCGCTCAGCGGCTGCGAGGCCACGGGCGGCACGCAGGACGGCTTCCGGGTGGAGTCCACCGCACCGGTCTCCCTCGTCAACTGCCTCGCCCGGGAGAACGAGGGCGGCGGCCTGGTGCAGACCGCGCCCGGCGAACGGCTCGCCGTGGACGGCCTGAACAGCGTCGGCAACGGCAAGCGGGACGCCTGGGGCACCGGCAGCGCCGAGAACACCGACCCGGCCGGTTCGGGCGCCGCGGACGCGCCCCCGCCGGACCGCGCGGACGGCCCGCTCGGCGCACTCAACGCGCTGATCGGCCTGGAGAACGTCAAGCAGCAGGTGGGCACCCTGGTCAACCTGACCCAGCTCGCCCAGCGCCGCGAACAACTCGGCATGCCCGCACCGCCGATGAGCAGACACCTGGTCTTCGCCGGCCCGCCCGGCACCGGTAAGACCACCGTCGCCCGCCTCTACGGGGCGATCCTGGCCGAGCTGGGTTCGCTGCGCAGCGGGCACCTGGTGGAGGTCTCACGCGCCGACCTGGTCGCGCAGATCGTCGGCGGAACCGCGATCAAGACCACCGAGACCTTCCAGCGGGCGCTCGGCGGCGTCCTGTTCATCGACGAGGCGTACACCCTCACCTCGGACAGCGGCAACGGCGGCGCCGACTTCGGCCGCGAGGCGGTCGACACCCTGCTCAAGCTGATGGAGGACCACCGCGACGACGTGGTGGTGGTCGCGGCCGGCTACTCCCGGGAGATGGACTCCTTCCTGGGCTCCAACCCGGGCCTGGCCTCCCGCTTCTCGCGGACCGTCGAGTTCGAGAACTACTCGGTGCCCGATCTCGTCGCGATCATGGAGAGCATGTGCGTCCAGCACCAGTACGAGCTGGGCGAGGGCACCGCCGAGGCGCTCGCCGCCCACTTCGGGGCGATGCCCAGGGACGCGGGCTTCGGCAACGGCCGTGCCGCACGCGGGGTGTTCGAGGAGATGGTGGACCGGCAGGCGGTCCGGCTCTCCACGCAGCAGCAGGTCGGCGAGCGTGACCTGCGGCTGCTGCTCCCGGAGGACGTGTCCGTCACCGCCGCGGCACAGGCGGGCGAGTCCACCGCACCGGACGACGACCCGCTGACCCGCCTGGGCGACATGATCGGCCTGGCCGAGGTGAAGCGCGAGGTCGCCGACCTGGTCAACCTCATCACCACGGCCCGGCACCGGGCGGCCGCCGGGCTCCCGGTGCCCTCGCTCAGCAACCACCTCGTCTTCACCGGCCCGCCCGGCACCGGCAAGACGACCGTCGCCCGTCTCTACGGCGAGGTCCTGACCCAGCTCGGCATCCTCGACCGGGGCCAGCTCGTCGAGGCCGCCCGCGCCGACCTGGTCGGCCGCTACATCGGGCACACCGCCCAGCTCACCCGCGAGGTCTTCGAACGGGCCCGTGGCGGTGTGCTGTTCATCGACGAGGCGTACACCCTCACCCCGCGCGGCAGCGGTGCCGACTTCGGCCAGGAAGCGGTGGACACCCTGCTGAAACTGATGGAGGACCACCGCGACGAGGTGGTCGTCATCGTCGCCGGCTACACCGACGAGATGGAGCGCTTCCTCGCCTCCAACCCGGGCCTGGCCTCGCGTTTCCCGCGACGGATCGCGTTCGCCGACTACTCCTCGGAGGAACTGGTCACGATCGTCCGCGCCCAGGCCGCGAACATGGGCTACGAGTGCGGACCCGGTACCGGCCCGCTGCTCAAGGAGTACTTCGACTCGCTGGTCCGGGACCGCTCCTTCGGCAACGCCCGCCTGGCCCGCCAGGTCGTCGAGTCGATGGTCACCCGGCAGGCGGGACGGCTCAGTTCGCTGGCCGCGCCCACCCTGGACGACCTGCGGATCCTGCGCCCCGAGGACGTCACGGCCGTGGCGCCGAAGGTGGCTCCCCGATGAGGCCGCCCGCCCGCGGGACCGCCCGCCTGCTGTCCGGTGCCGGCCTCGCCGCCGCCCTGCTGCTGCCCACGGCCGTACAGGCCCAGGCGGCGCCCCCCGCACGCGTACCGGCGGCCGACGGGGGGAAGGGCCAGGAACTGCCCGGGATGCCCTCCGCGCTCGATCCGAAGGCCGACCAGGCTAACTGCACGCCCGCTTCCCGGGAGAAGGCGAAGAAGCAGGACTGGTCGCGCCAGCGCCTCGACCTGAACCGGCTGCACGGGCACAGCACCGGTGAGGGCGTGACCGTCGCGCTGATCGACACCGGGGTCGCCAAGGATGCCGAGGGGCTCGACGGCCGGGTCTCGGCGGCGGGCGCGGCCGGTGACGACTGCGTGGGGCACGGCACCTTCCTGGCCGGGCTGATCGCCGGGACGGGCGGGGACGGCGCACATCTGGCCGGAGTCGCCCCGGACGCGAAGATCCTCGCCCTGCGCGGCACCGACCAGCGCGGACAGGCGAGCGCCGCCCTGGTGACCGAGGCGGTGCGTGAGGCGACCGCCGCCCGGGCCGACGTGATCGCGGTCGCGGTCGCCCTGCCGCGCCGGGACGCGGCGCTGACCCGTGCGGTCGCCGACGCCCGCCGCGCGGGCGCGGTGGTGGTGGCCGCGGCCACCCCGGACCCGCCCCGCAGCGGCACCGACGAGATCCCCTCCCGCGTCTACTGGCCCGCCGGTGAGCCCGGTGTCCTCTCGGTCGCCGACATGCTGCCCGCCGGTGTCCGCCCCGACAGCGCCCTGCCCACCGACGGCATCGACCTGGCCGCCCCCGGCGCCGGGGTCGTCTCCGGCGGTCCGCGCGGCGACGGCCACTACCTCGGTGCCGGCGCCTCCGTGGCCGCCGCCTACGCCGCCGGGGCCGTCGCGGTGGTCCGTTCCGCCTACCCGGGAGAGGCGCCCGAGGACGTCGTCCGCCGTCTGACCGCCACCGCCTACCCCGCCGACATCCCGCAGCTCGACCCCTACGCGGCCGTCACCACGGTCCTGGGAGCCCCCGCCTCCACGACCGGAGCCGGGCACGCCACGGACCCCGTGACCGTGCGCGACACCGCCGCCGCCGACCGGGCCACCGGCCGCGCGACCGTCCTCGTCCTGCTGGGCTCCGCCGCCGTCCTCGCCGTCCTGTGGGCGGGCTTCGCCCTCTCCCGGGGCCGCGCCCGCGGATGGCGTCCGGCGGGCGCGGGCGGCACGGCCGCGGAGTGAGCCGCGCGCACGGGGCCGACACCCCGCGTACGTAGGCCGGGGCACGAAGCACGACACCCTCCCGCGGTGTTCCGCGGGAGGGTGTTCTCGTTCGCCGTGCCGTCGGTCCTACGTCCCCTGGCCCTCCTCGACCAGTGCCGTCTGCATCAGCTGCGGCTTGCGGCGGGCGATGTGCAGGGCCCGGCCGGGCGGCAGGTTGAGGGGCTTCGCGTTGCCGAAGAGCCGGCCCTCCGTGGGCGGGCAGGAGAGCAGGACGGCGGGGTTGTTGGCCTCGTCGAGGCGGCGGATCAGAGCGTCGCTGAGGCCGCGCCCCGCACCCATCGCGCTGCGGGCGACGATCACGTGCAGGCCCATCTCGAAGCCGAGGGTCAGACTCTCGAAGAGCGGCTCGAAGGGGCTCTGGAAGGAGTTCCCGGAGACCATGTCGTAGTCGTCGACCAGGATGAAGAGCCGCGGACCCGTCCACCAGTCGCACTGGCGCATCCGGCCGGGGGCGATGTCGGCTCCCGGGACGCGGGTCTTCAGCGCGCGGGCGGCGCCGTCGATGGTGTCCTTCAGGTTGTCCAGCGAGATCACGTGCCCGATGCGGTACTCCTCCGGGACCGCGTCCACCAGGGTGCGCCGGTAGTCCACCGCGATGATCTTCGCCTCGTGCGGGGCGTAGCGTGCGGTGATGCCCTTGGTGACGAGGCGCAGCAGGTTGGTCTTGCCGCTCTCGGTGTCGCCGACCGCGATGAGGTGCGGCGTACGGCTGAAGTCGTGCCAGACCGGCTCCAGGGAGTCCTGGTCGATGCCGAGCGGGAGGCGCATGCCGCCGCCCTCGGTGGCCTCGGGCGCGGGGAGTTCGGCGAGCGGGAGCCGGTGCGGCAGCATCCTGACCTGCGGGGCGGGTGCGCCGGACCAGTGCCGGGAGACTTCGGCGACGAGGTGCGCGACACCTTCGCCGAGGTCCTCCAGGGAGCCGCTGCCGTCCAGCCGGGGCAGCCCGGCGAGGAAGTGCATCTTGCTGTCGGCGGTGATGCCCCGGCCGCCGCTGCGCGGCACCGAACGGGCCTTGCGGGTGTCGATCTCGGAGTCCATCGGGTCACCCATCCGCAGTTCGAGGCGGGTGGCGGCCTGGTCACGGACCTGGGCGGACAGCTCCACCCAGCGGGTGGTGGTGATGATCAGGTGGATGCCGTAGTTGAGCCCGCGGGCGGCGAGTTCGTTGAACTTCGGGATCAGGTCGTCGTAGTCCTGGCGGACCGTGGACCAGCCGTCGACCACCATGAACACGTCCCCGAAGGGCTCGTCGGGGAACTCCCCGGCGGCCCTGCGGCGGCGGTAGGACTGCATGGAGTCCAGGGTGTGGTCCACGAAGAACTGCTCACGGCGGGCGAGCAGCGTCATCACCTCGGCGACGGCCCGCTGCACCCGCTCCGGGTTGAGCCGTGCCGCGACCCCGCCGACGTGCGGGAGGGCGGCGAGCTGCGAGAGGCCGCCACCGCCGAAGTCCAGGCAGTAGAACTGGATCTCGGCGGGTGTGTGGGTCAGGGCGAGAGCCGTGATCAGGGTGCGGGTGAGGGTGGACTTGCCGCTCTGCGAACCACCCGCGACGGCCACGTGGCCGCCCGCTCCCGAGAGGTCCACGACCAGCGGGTCACGGCGCTGCTCGAAGGGCTTGTCGACGAGCCCGACCGGCACCCGCAGCTTGCCGTTGCCGGACCAGCCGGCCGCGCTGAGACCGCGCTCCGGGTCGGGGGCGATGCCCGACAGCAGGGCGTCCAGCGGAGAGGGCTCCCGCAGCGGCGGCAGCCACACCTGGTGGGCGGCGAGTCCGGAGTCGCGCAGCCGGTCCAGGGCCACGTCGAGCAGGGCCTCCTCGTCGCCGGTCTCCTCGGTCTCCGGCTCCGGCCCGGGGGCGGCCTCCAGGGTGCGCGGCACCACCCAGCCGCTGGTCCACGGCACCACCTGGCTTGCCACCCGGGCCTGCACCACCGCACCGGTGCGACGCCGGTACGTCCCGGAGGAGTAGGCGGCGCGGAACCGGGTCAGCGCCTCCACACCGGACTTCAGGTAGCCGCTGCCGGGCTGGGCCGGCAGTTCGTAGGCGTCCGGTACGCCGAGCACGCCGCGGCTCTCCATGGCGGAGAAGGTCCGCAGGCCGATGCGGTACGACAGATGGCTCTCCAGCTGGTGCATCCGCCCCTCGTCCAGGCGCTGCGAGGCGAGCAGCAGGTGCACCCCCAGGGAGCGGCCCAGACGGCCGATCATCACGAAGAGGTCCATGAACTCACGGTGTGCGGAAAGCAGTTCACTGAACTCGTCGACCACCACGAACAGGCTCGGCAGCGGGGCGAGGTCCGTCCCGGCGGCGCGGGCCCGCTCGTACTCCAGGGCGGAGGTGTAGTTGCCCGCGGAGCGCAGCAGTTCCTGACGGCGGATGAGTTCACCGTGCAGGGCGTCCTGCATGCGCTCCACCAGGGCGACCTCGTTGGCGAGGTTGGTGATGACGGCGGAGGTGTGCGGGAGTTCCTCCAGGCCGAGGAAGGTGGCGCCGCCCTTGAAGTCGACCAGGATGAAGTTGAGGGTCTCCGAGGAGTTGGTCAGGGCCAGCCCGAGCACGAGGGTGCGCAGCAGCTCGCTCTTGCCGGAACCGGTGGCCCCGATGAGCATGCCGTGCGGGCCCATGCCGCCCTGGGCGGACTCCTTGATGTCGAGCTCCACCGGACGGCCGTCCACGCCGACCGCGATCGGCACCCGCAGCCGTGCGGAGCCGCTGTGCTTGTTGAAGAGGGTGTGCGGATCGTGCCGGTGCAGGTCGGGGATGCCGAGCAGGGTGGTCAGCTCGACGTCGGTGTCCATCGGCTGCGCGATGTCGGCGCCCAGGCTCATGCGGCGCGAGGAGATCAGCCGGGCCAGGGCCTCCGCCCCGAGCGGGCCGAGCCGGTCCGGCCGGCCGAGGGGCACCGAACGCTCCTTGCGGCTGCGGTCGGTGCGCACCAGGTTCACCTGGCCGGGCCCGACGGTCAGCCGCAGCGTGTTGCGGCCGGGCCGCCAGCGCATCGCACCGGAGATGTCCAGGGCCAGCGCGTTGCGGTAGCCGTGGCCCTCCCAGCGGTGCCCCTCGGGCACGGCGACGCCGTCCAGGACGACGACCGTGTAGGGCTCGTCGCGGCCGGGGCGGGCGTCCGGGTCGAAGTCGGGGCGCTCGGCGAACTCGGCGCCGAGCAGGTCGTCCAGCTCGTTGAGGTCGGCGGTGATCCGGCGCACGTGGCCGGCGCCGTCCTCCTCGTGCGGGTCCAGCGCGTGCGGGAGCCACTTGACCCACTCCCAGTCGGCCCGCCGCTCGTCGCTGACGCAGAGGGCGATCCACAGTTCCTCGGGCGCGTGGAACACCGCGAGCTGCCCGAGCACCGCGCGCGCCAGGGCCCGTACCGCGTCGCCGTCGGGATCAGCGGTCCGACCGCCCTCCGTCCGCGGCGCGGCGGCCGTCCCGGCGGACTCCTCGGGTTCCTCGTCGGGGCGCACCAGGATGCGGGCCGAGGAGCGCAGGTAGAGGCCGAGGGGCTGCTCGGGGATGGTGGAGTAGGCGCGGATGAAGCGGCGCAGCGCGTGCGCGCAGAGGGGTTCCAGGTCCTCCACCGGGCGGGTGGAGACCGGGTCGAGGGTGAGCGCGAGCTGCTGTTCACCCACCGCGAGACGTACCTCGCCGAAGTCCTCGTCGGCCGGACGCCTCTCCCACAGCCGCGAGGTGCGGGCCAGCGAGCGGAGCGACCTGGGCTCCGGGTGGCGCCAGGCGAGCGCCCGCTGCTGCTCCGCGATCGTCGTCCGGACCCGCTTGCGGGTCTGCGCCAGGTAGCGGAGGTAGTCGCGGCGCTCGCCCTTCAGGCGCTGCTTGCGCTCGCTGGAGCGGCGCATCAGCTGACCCAGCAGCATGGCACCGGCGGAGAGCGCCATGACGCCCATCGCCAGATACATGAAGACGCCGTTCCCGCCGCCGGGCCGCAGGAACATCAGCATCATCGACACCGACATCAGCGCCATCGGCAAATAAGTCCATATGGCCGAGGTGTCCGGAACGGTCTCGGCGAGGACCGGCGGCTCCTGGAGAGTCAATTGCCCTTCGGGCATCTCCGGTCCGCGGCGGCGGGCCGGACGGCGAAACAGCACCACACTCAAGGAACAGAACCTCCGGTTTTACGGCTTTCCGGCCCGTACCGAATACCGGTGCACCCGGTAGTGGGAAAGACCGCACCGCGCTGATTCTCCGGGTCCCGCGTGCCGCGGTGAACGCCGGGTGAATGTTTCGGGCGGACAGTGGGGGAGGAGCAACTCCCTTGATGGCCAATTGCATACCGGATAGTGAGTCCGATCCGCAATACGACCCGGTGGTCGTAGGCAGTAGTCTGCATTCACGGAACGCGAACTGTCCACGCGGGAGCGGCCGTCGCGGCGCGCGCGGACGCAATTTCCCTGCCGTACGGACCTTCCGTACTCTTCGCACACCCCCTCTCCCGAGGGGGAGCGCCCCTGTCAAAGCCCCCACGGAAGCCGAGAGTTCAGCTGATGACCGACAGTGCGGTGGCCGAATCGTGCCGCCTGACCGTACGTGCGCCGAGCGTCACCGTTGATCTGGCGGTGCCCGCCGACGTCCCGGTCGCCGACCTCCTGCCCACCCTGCTCCGCTACGTCGGGGAGGAAGCCGAGGAAGCCGGGCTCGACCACGCCGGCTGGGTGCTCCAGCGGCTCGGTGACGCCCCGCTCGACGAGGAGACCACCCTGGCGGGCGCCGGTCTCTCCGACGGCGCCGTGCTCTACCTGCGTCCGCACACCTCGGCGCTGCCCGAGGCCCGGCTCGACGATCTCGTGGACGGCATAGCCGAGACCGCCGGCCGCCGGCTGCACACCTGGCATCCCGGGGCGGCCCGGGGGCTGCTGGTGGGCACCACGGTGGCGACCGTGGCGGTCGCTCTCGTCCTGGTGTTCTGGCCGGGGGTGAACAGCTCCGCCTCCGTCCGCGCCGCCTGCGCGGGCGTGGCCGGCCTGCTGCTCCTCGCCGGCGCCGGTTCCGCCAGCCGCGCGGTCGGTGACCGCCTCTCCGCGACCGCGCTCGGCCTGCTGGTCGCGCCGTGCCTGGCACTCGCCGGCTGGGTCCTGCCCGGTGGCGACGTGACCGGCCCGGACGCCGCGCAGGTCGTGGGCGCGCGGCTGCTCGCGGCGGGCGCCGCCGGTGCGGGCGGTGCGGTCATCGCGCTCGCCGCCACCGCGGTCGGCGCCCCGGCCCTGCTGGCCACCGCCGTGGTCTCCGTGGCCGCCGCCGTCGCCGGAGCCCTCATGGGGTACACCGGCCTGGGCGCGCCGGCCGCCGTGGCCCTGGTGGCGACGGTGGTGGCGCTGGCCGCCGGAACCGTCGCACCGTTCGCCTTCAAGCTGGCCGGCATGCGGATGCCGTCCCTGCCGTCCTCCGCGGGCCAGCTCCAGGAGGGCATCGATCCGTACGCGGGCGACGAGGTCGCCGAGCGCACCGAACTGGCCGGACGCTGGGTCGCCGCGCTCTTCGCCGCCACCGGCGTCATCGCCGCGGCCGCCCTGGTCGTCCTCGCCGAGCACCCGGACCTGGCCGAGGTGCTGACCGCGCTGGCCCTGAGCCTGCTCCTGCTCCTGCACTCCCGGGGCCTCGTGCACATCGGGCAGCGGCTGACCCTGGCGGTGCCGGGAATCTGGGGCCTGCTGCTGCTCGTCCGGGCCTGGGCGGTGGACAGCGACAGCACCGGACGCCTGGTGGTCTTCGCGGTGCTGCTGGCAGCCGCCGCCGGCCTCGTGACCGCGTCCTGGACGGTGCCCGGCCGCCGGATGCTGCCGTACTGGGGCCGGGCGGCCGAGCTGGCCCACACCCTCATCGCCGTCGCGCTGCTCCCCCTCAGCCTGTGGGTGGCGGGCCTCTTCGGCTGGCTTCGCGGCCTGTTCGGCTGAGTACACCCGCACGCCGGCACATGGGCAACGAGAAGTTGAGGAGAGGCAGTGCAGTCCAAGCGCGACCAGGTACAGGCCCACAGTTTCATGATGGGGAGGCTCAGTTCCGGTCTGCTGACGGCCGACCCGGACGCACCGGAGAGCCCGCTGGGGCGCACCACCCGAGGAGTGGTCTTCGGCCTGCTGGTGACCGTCCTGCTCGGTGCCGGCGCCACCGTCTTCGGGCTGCTGCGCCCGGGCGGGAACGACGGCTGGCGGGACGGCAAGCATCTGGTGGTCAACCGTGAGACCGGTGCCCGGTACCTGTGGACCGGAACCGACGGCGTACTGCACCCGGTGCGCAACTACGCCTCGGCGAGGCTGATCGGCGGTTCCGACCTGGCGACCTCCGACGTCGCCACCGCCTCGCTGGGCGGTGTCCCGGTGGGGGCACCGGCCGGAATCCCCGGCGCTCCTGACGCCGTGCCCGGACCGGGCGAGCTCGACGACGGGGCCTGGCACATGTGCGTCACGGGTCCGGACGGGGCGCTGCCCAGCACCTCCGGCGCCGTGGCGGACACCGGGGTGGACAAGCCGGGCGCCACCACCGTGGTCGCGGGGGCACCCCTGGACTCCCGGAACGTCGGCGGGGACCGGGGGGTGCTGGTCAGCGGCCCGGACGACAACGAGTACCTGGTGTGGCGGGGCAGCAGGCTGCCGCTGGACCGCGCCTCGGACGCCGCCAACGCCCTCGGCTACGGCTCGGAACGGGCGATGCCGGTCTCCGCGGCCTTCCTCGACGCGCTCGCCCCCGGCCCGGCCCTCAAGCCGCCCGCGGTTCCCGGGCGCGGTCAGGAGGGCCCGGACCTCGGCGGCGGGGCGAGCCGGATCGGCCAGGTGTTCAACGTCAGCGTGCCCGGCGGCGGCAGCACCTACCACCTGCTGCGGAAGGAGGGGCTGGTGCCGCTGACCCGGCTCGGCGCCGCCCTCGTGCTGGGCGACCCCGCGACGCAGAAGGAGGCCTACGCGGGGAAGTCGCCCGAGGCGCGCTCCGTGGGCGCGGACGCGCTGCGCACGCACGGGGCGAAGGACCCGGGCCCCGCCGTGTCGGCGGAGCTGCCGGACGCACCCCCGGCCCCGCAGCCGGCGCCCCGCGGCACCGCTCTCTGCGCCCAGGTGGACGGCGACGACGGCGGCACCCGGATCAGGTCGGTCCTGGTCCCGCTGACCGCGCTCGCCCCGGTCGTGGTCTCGGAGGGAACGGCGCAGCCGCTCAGCCCGGCCTGCGTCCGGACGGACGCCACGGTGGTACGGCCAGGGCGCGGAGCCCTCGTCAGGGCCCTGCACGCGAGCGGCGCCGCGCACGCCGGCACGACCTACCTGGTCGCGGAGAACGGCGTGAAGTACCGGGTTCCGGCCAAGGACGCGCTGGCGGCGCTCGGTTACGCGGCCGGAGACATCGGCTCGGTCCCGGCCCCCCTGCTCGCCGCCCTCCCGACCGGCGCGGACCTCGACCCGGCCGCCGCCTCCGGCATCGCGAAGCCCCGTGTCACGGCCCCGCGGTGCGAGGCCGAGGCGCCGAAGGAGAGCGGCGATACGGACAAGGCGGACGCAGGGGACGGTCCCGGCGCGGCCGACTCCGCGTCCTGATACAGGTGAAAACGCACATACGGCATCGAACAAAGGGAAAAGCGGCGGACGGATTGATTCGCACCGGCGGGCGGTGGATTTCCCGCGACCCGAACGCACGGGGAAACCTCAGATAAAGCTCAGATATTCGGGTCGCGGGCGGCCGTGAATCCCGTCGGTCCGTGCGGCGTGCCTGGAACGGGCCGCCCGGGTGACCGTTCGCCTTCTTCGGCTGCCCGTTTCCCGGCCGTATCCGCCGCCCGGCGGGCGGTTGCGGGTGCGGCCGGAGTGCGGCTCACGAGCGGCGGGTTCATCCCGAGGAAACATTGCGACAACTCCGTTGCCATGCAGGGATTCCGTCGACTGCCCTATGCTCAAATCTTCCCCACACGCGTTGCGCGGAACGCTGAGTTCTCTTTAGCCTCAGCGGGCAAGTGTGCAACGAGACCGGCCTGAACGAAGGGAGCGCGACATGGCGGACAGTGCCGCGAGGAAAGCGGATTATGCCAAGGGCTTGGGAGGTGTCTCCTCCCTGGAGTCGGCCCGTAGCTCTGTCGAGAAGATCCAGAACAACGTCGCGGAGATCGCGGCGCGTTCGGGCGTCGGCGGCGACGAGGGCCAGGCCCTGCTGAAGCTCTTCCGCAGCTGGAACGGCGAGGCGCAGAAGGTCGTCGTCCAGATCAGCAAGATGGTCGACGCGCTCCAGGAGAACGTGACCTCGGCCAACCGCCTGGCGAAGGAGAACCAGGACCTGACCGAGGTGCTCAACAGCAAGACCAGCCAAGGCGTCTTCGAAGCGCTGCGCTGACCCCCCACAAGCGGTGCCGGCTCCCTTCGGGGGGACCGTGCACAGAGAGCGGCCCGGGCCCTGGAGCCCGGCCACCCGAGAGGAGATGTCATGGCTGACGGCATCATCGACGTGCAGTACTCCACGGTCCGGAACGCGATCGAGGAGCTGAAGGGCCAGACCCAGCAGATCATCACCACCCTCAACAACCTGGAGGACGAGCTGAGGCCGCTCGTCGCCTCATGGGAGGGTGACGACCAGCAGATGTACCGCGGGGTCCAGGCGGAGTGGGACCAGGCCACCAAGAACATGGCGCTGCTCCTCGGGGACAGCGGTGAACTGGTGCAGAGCATCCACGACAACCACTCCCGTGACGAGCGCAAGAGCGCCGACAACTGGGGCAGCGTGCGGGCTCGCTGAGGTTCCTCCGTCCTGATCGTGCCGGGGCACGCGTGCCCCGGCACGATCAGGACGGCATCTCCTGGGCCCGGCCGGATCGCCCCCGTACGTCCGGCCTGCCCGTAACCCCGGTCCGGCACCGAACGGCAGGAGGACGTCCCATGGCCGCTGACAAGGCCGACGTCAAGCATTTCGACTTCAAGCAGATGGAGAACTTCCGCGACAACGAGGTGCACCCGGTGTACACCGCCGCGAAGAAGCACCGCGAGGACGGCAACGGATCCGATGTCCGGCCGCTCGGTGACCTCATCGACGGGCACACCACCGAGGACAACCTCGACCAGAGCCAGCAGCTCCTGCGCATCGGCAAGATGGCCACCGAGAAGCTGGTCTCGGGACCGACCCTGCTGGAGGACGTCCGCACGGCCGCCACGGCCATCGACAAGCTGCTCGGCGACCAGATGAAGCTCTTCAAGGAGCTGAAGGAAGCCCTCACCGAGACCATCGACGACGCGAACGAGACCAAGAACAAGAACCTCGACGCGATCGACGCCCAGACGCTGCTGCAGACCTTCGAAGAGGTCGACACGCTCACCAGCGGCTCGTCGGGCGAAAGCACCACCTGAGCCCGTACCGCACGGGCCGGCCGGCGCCTTCGCCGCCCGGCGTGTGAGAGACAGCGGTCCGCGCAGCCGCGCGGACGCGTGGTGTGCCCGTACGACAGACAACCGACCAGAAAGAGCGCCCGGTGGCAAAAGGGTACGATGAGCACTCCGGCGACCACGTCGCCGAGTACGCAGATGTCAAGGAAACGCCGGCCGACACCTGGGCCGCTCTGGTCACGCACATCACCGGCTATCCGGTGCCGGACCGCAGCACGATCTTCGACACCCTCCGCTCGGACCACGGCGGCAAGCTCTTCCGGATGGACATCCAGTCCAAGAGTCTCGACATGCTCACCAAGGACTCCGGGTTCCTGATGAACAAGGGCGAGGACTACGACATCTGGTTCTTCGACAGCGGCAAGAAGTACTCGATCCGGCAGGCCCGGATCGTCTTCGAGGGCCGCGTGAAGGCCGGTGACGAAGTCATCTTCGCCAGTCCCAACTCCGACAACGTCCACGACGCGCAGGTCCGGGGCGGCAACGAGTTCACGGACTACAACAAGGACAAGATGAGTACCGTGGCGCTCGCCCGGTACATGAACGGGCCCCGGGCGGCGCTCCTCGAACTGCTCACCGGCAACACCAAGAACGCCCGGTTCAGTGACCTGGGCGTCCCCGAGGCCGGGGTGGTGGACCTGACCTCCTTCAACAAGACGGGCGACTCGTTCGACTTCGCGGCCAAGTTCTTCACGGACCACGCGGGGGTGCTGAAGGACTGGGAGGACCGCTTCGGCGGGGACGGCGCGAGCTGGAAGGGCGAGGCCGCCGAGGTATTCCGCAGCCTGCTGAAGAAGATCCGTGAGAACTACGACAGTTACGTCGAGACCTTCAAGGCCACGTCCAGCACCGGCGACGAGGCGGTGGCCGGCAAGACGGTGTACTCACAGGCCCTGTCCCTGGGGCGCACCTACCTGGAGAACGCGGCCAACGACCTGCTGGACGCATGGCTGAAGTGGGCCAACTCCCCGTACTACGACCCGCACCAGGTGCTGCGCTACATCCTGGACGAGCTCGCACGGTGGGTGGACAAGGAGAACGTCGACCGGACGGAGATCCAGTCGTACACCTCGCAATACATCACGACCATCAGCCACAAGCCGAAGGAGGGGTTCACCCAGGTGCACCCCGAGTACGGCGACCTCACGGACATCGCGAACTGGGCGAAGGTCGGTGACGCGGCGGTCAAGCTCTGGTCCCAGGGAGTGGACGACTACCTGACCAAGCCCGCCGCGAAGGTGCAGTCCGCCCTGAACAACCACTTCCTCGACCTGGGCAAGGACTTCTCCGACAACATCCCCGAGCCGAAGTCGACGAGCACGGCCTCGGAGGAGTACGAGAAGAAGAAGCTCAAGGAGGAACAGGACGAGGCCAAGGCCCAGCGCGACAAGGACAAGGCCGACGCGGACAAGCTGCGGGACGAGGCGAACGCCCAGCGCGCGGAGGACAAGGCCGAGGCCGACAAGCTCCGGGCGGAGGCCGAGGCGCAGCGCGCGGAGGACAAGGCCTACGCCGACAAACTGCGGGCGGAGGCCGAGGCGCAGCGCGCGGAGGACAAGGCCGAGGCGGACAAGCTGCGGGACGAGGCGAACGCCCAGCGCGCGGAGGACAAGGCCTACGCGGAGAAACTGCGGGCGGAGCAGCAGGCGGAGGCGGACGAGGCCAAACGCCAGGCCGACGAGCAGGCCAAGGCGCTCGGCGACAGTCTCGGCGGTCTCAACGGCCCGGGCGGCGGCAACGAGGTGAACCTCGGCGGACTGGACGACCTGCTGAACGGGAACAAGCCGGTCACCGAGAGCCTGGGCAGCCTGGGGGACGTGAACAACCCGGGCGGCGACGGCAACGGTGCCGTCGGTGACGCGAACAAGGCGGTCTTCGAGAGCCTCGGCGCGCCGGGGGACCTGAACAGCCCGGGCGGCGTGGACGGCAACCAGCAAGGCCCCTCGGGGGGCCCGCTGCCGGTCAGTCAGAACCTGGGCGGTCTCGGAGCGGTCAACGGCGGCGCGGGCGGGACGAACAAGGCCGCGAACGACGCCATCACCCGGAACCTGGGCGGTCTCGGCGACCTGAACACCGGCGGCGGCTCGCCCCTCACCACCCCGACGGGTGGCAACACCCAGCTCGACGACGGCAGGCTCACCACGGAGTTCCCGGACGGCAGCCGCAGCACCTTCGATCCCGACAACGGGCTGCTCACCACCACCCACCCGGACTCCGGCGTCACCACGCAGAACCTCACCGACGGCATGAAGGTGACCAACCCGGACGGCTCGGTCACCTCGCTCGGTGACGACGGCAAGCTGACGACCACCTTCCCCGACGGCACGAGCCAGGTCGTCGACCCCGCGACGGGCCAGGCCGTCACCACCGACCCGGACGGCAGGACCACCACCCAGAACCTCGGCAGCCTCGGCAACCTGAACAGCCAGGACATCCTGGGCGGGCCGTCGGACACGGGGGGCCTCGGTGACCTCAACTCCGACCTGCCCACCGAATCGATCGGAGACCTGGGCGGCCTGGGGAACCTCAACTCCTCCCTGTCCGGACTGGAGACTCCGACCGGCGGCCACACCTCGCTGGTGAACGACGACTTCAGCACGCTGTTCCCGGACGGCAGCAAGGGGGTCTTCGACCCGAACAGCGGATCGTTCACCATGACCGGCCCGGACGGCTCGACCGTGACCACCGACCTCACCCACGGGGCGACGGTGAACAACCCGGACGGCTCCACCACCGCCCTGGACAACGGACAGCTGACCAACACCTTCCCCGACGGCAGCAAGCAGGTCATCGACCCCGACACCGGCATCGCCACCATCACCGACCCGCAGGGCCAGACCCGGACGGTGGACCTGCACGACCTCAACACGGGCGGCGGCAGGGACAGTTCCGGCCTCCTCGACGGCCTCGGCGGTCTCGGCGGCCTCAACGGGTCGAGCGGCCTCGACGGTCTCGGCGGTCTGAACGGGTCGGGCGGCCTCGACGGTCTCGGGGGCCTGAACGGGTCGGGCGGTCTCGGTGATCTCGGCGGTCTGAACGGGTCCGGCGGCCTCGGCTCGGGCGGTGGCACCACCACCACGGGGGACGTGCAGTTCTCCAACCTCGGCAGCGGCGGCGGTCAGACGGGCACCTCGGGGCTCGGCGGCGGCCTCTCCCCGGACGGGGCCGGCGGCTCGGTCGACCCGCTCTCGGACGGTGCCACGAGCGGCACGGGCAGCCCGCTCGCCGCATCCGCCCAGTCCGGCACCCCTGGCGCCCCGGGCACGCCCGGCAGCCCGGGCATGCCGATGGGCGGCGGTATGGGCGGCATGGGCGGAGGCGGCGACAAGGGCAACGGTGAGCGAGTGCGCGCCGTCCTGGTCGACGCCGCGGAGGAGAGCGAGCGACGCAACCGCCGCCGCCGCAGCCCGTGGAACCGTCAGGAGGACAGCGACACCTTCCTGGCGCCCGCTTCCCGGGTGGCGACCACCGGCGGCGAATCGCCCGAGGAGAAGGCGGAGCCGGGCCGCAAGGTCACGACGTCCGCCGACTACCTGGAGGAGGACGCCGATGTGTGGGGCACCGAGGAGGGCGGCACACCGTCCGTCATCGGCCGGTGAGCGGCGCCCGGTCGCCGCGTACCCCACCGGCGGGACGGACACAGCCCACCCCCGCCTTCCCGTGGCGGGCGCCGACCAGGCAAGATCGGCGGAGAAGCTGAGACAACGCGCAGGACCGTACGCCCCGGACGGGGCGTACGTGGGGACCGACGGAGAAGGAGGGGAACGAGCGTGACGGAACCGCTGGAGAAGCGCCTGGAGAAGGCCATGGCCGAACTGCAGGCGGCCCAGGAGGCGGTGGCGCGTACCGAGCGGGAACTGCGGACGGCGTCGTTCTCGTCGCTCTCCTCCGACCGCGCGGTCCGTGCCACCTCCGGCCCCCAGGGCGAGCTGGCCGGGATCGAGTTCCTGGAGAACAAGTACCGCGACATGTCCCCCCAGGAGTTGGCGGCCAGCGTCCTGGAGGCGGCGAGCGCGGCGCGCACGAAGATGAACCGGCACGTGATGAAGGCGATGGCGCCCTTCGCCGAGCCCAGCAGCGACGTGCCGGAACTGAAGGGCTTCGAGCTGGACTGGGAGCGCATCTTCGGTCCCGAGGTGCTGCGGGAGGACGAGGACACGGCACGCGGAGGCCGTGGGACCCCCGCATGGCGGGACGCACTCGGCGAAGAGGGAGGGGACTGAGGGATGGGACAGCGTTACTACGCGGACCCGCAGCGCATCGAGGCTCTGGCGAAGCAGCTGGAGGAGATCGGCACCCTGACCAGAAGCATGACCGAGGAGTTCCTCGACGAGCTGGCACCCACGGTGAACTGGCCCGGCACGGAAGGCGACTTCGCGGAGAAGGCCAAGCCGCAGGAGCAGAAGGAACGCCAGACCACCAAGGACACCATGCTGTCCATCCGTGATGCGCTGGTCGGCATCACCGACGCCACGGTCAGTCAGGTCCGGATGATGAAGGACACCCGCGACCACAACATCGAGCAGGTCGAGAAGGGCACCAGCCGTATCGAGACCGACGGGATCGGCGACAGCTCGGGCGGGCATGGCCGCCGCTGACCGCCGCTCCGCCGGCCGCTCCCGCACCGCACGGGGAGCGGCCGCTCCGTCCTGCCCGCACGGGCTCCAGGACGGCCCTCGATGAGCATCAAGGTATCGCCCGAGGTCAACGCGATGATCTTCATCCTCACCGGGGAGAAGCTCATGGACGCCGACGAGGACCTCGCCTTCGACAGCCGGCTGCCCTACTCCGGCCTGGGCCGCAAGCTCACCAGGCTGTCGTCGCTGATCGACAAGTCGATCCACGACATCGGCGAGTCCATGCCGGACGACCTGTCCAAGTCGTACGCCCAGGCCATGGGCATGCTCATCGACGACGGCGGTAAGAACTACCTCAAGGACTTCTCCGAGCAGCTCGACAAGATCGCCGAAGGCCGGCGCAAGACCTCCATGGACATCATGGAGTCGAAGTGGCAGGTCATCGCCGAGATCATCCGGCTGCTCATCGAGATCGCCATCTACCTGGCGATGTCCTTCTTCACCGGTGGCGCGTCGGCCAGCCAGATCATGATGGCCAAGCTCCGCAGCCGGTTCTTCATCCTCACCACGCTCAGCCACCTGCTCCAGCGGCTGCACCTGGCGCCCTCGCTGACCGAGGCGTTCGCCGAGGCGTTCACGACCTTCGCGGTGCGGCTCGCGATGATGAACTTCGCCCCGGACGGCCGCCGTCCCGACGGCTTCGACTGGAACGACATCCTCAAGTCCGCGGCCTTCGGCGCCGCGGCGGGATTCTTCACCAGCGTCTTCGACCATTTCGCGAAGAACATCGTCAACGCGTACAAGCACAACTTCCTGAAGAACGGCCCGGACCTCGAGTTCAAGAACAACCCCGACCTGAAGAACACCCCGGGCCCCGACCTCAAGAACAACGGCCCGAGCCCCAAGCCGGACCCCGTCCCCAGCCCGAAGCCCGACGGCCTCCCGTACGCACCCGGCAACCCCAAGCCGTACGGGAGCGGCCCCGATCCGTACACACCCAAGCCCAAGCCGTACGGGAACGGACCCGACCCGTACGCGGGCGGACCGAAGCCCTACGGGAACGGCCCCGATCCCTACGTGCCCGGGCCCAAGCCCTCGACCGGTCCGGGAGTCACCCCCAAACCGCCGGTGACCTTCCGGAACGATCCGCTCTCCTTCCAGAACAACCTCAGCCTGTGGCGCAACAGGACGATCCTGCGCGACAACGCCGACCGCCCGGGCGCCCTGACCGGGTACTACACGCTCAAGCTGACGAGCGACTTCCTGGCCTCCGGCTCCGGTGAGGCGGCCGGCGAGGTCCTGATCAAGGGTGCGTTCGACGGTGACTGGTCCACCAGCTGGACCACCTTCGTCGGCGCGGGCGTCAGCAACCGGGTCGAGGGCACGCTCACGGGCGCCGCGGTGAACAGCGGCGCCGAACTGCGCCACGCCATCGACAAGATGGGCAACCCGCCCACCGTCTCCGGTGGCATCAGCGACTCCGGCGGGTCCTCGCGCTCGGCCGACGCCAACGGCTCCGACAGCACGAACGGCTCCTCGCACAGGGACACCACGGGCGGCGGCGGGCCCGCGACGGACCCGTCCTCGCCCACCGGCGGGCAGGCCACCGGACAGGGCGGCGTCCCCGGCGAGGCGCCCCCGCCCTACGTCGCGGAGAGCCCGCCGTACACCGGCCAGACCCCACCGCCCTACACCACCGTGGACCCGCCGGCGTACTCCCCGGGACCGCTGCCGGTGACCGCCGCCGAGAACGAACTGTGGCAGCAGGTCCACACCGGCTCCGCCGAGGTGCGCGAGCAGGCTCTGAACGACCTCGCGACCCTGCGCGGCGCCCAGCCTCCGGGCAGTACGGAGATCGGCGTCCGCGACGGTCTGCGGGGCGACCTGTCCCAGGTGCCCGAGGTACGGGTGGTTCCGGCCGGGGACAGTCCCGCCGCCCACATCGACGCCGACGAGGTCCGGCGCGCCCTCGACGGCTTCGGCACCCCGGTCACCGTGGACCCCCCGCCCGCCGTATCCCCGGGCCCCGGTGCCGGTACACCGGCTCCGGCACCGGCCGACGCGGCCGGAGGCCCCGCCCGAGGGGACCTGCCGGGAGCCGCACCGGCGCCCGCACCCACCCCCGGACCGGCACCGGCTCCGGCGCCCGCACCGGCTCCGGCACCCGAAGTGGCGCCGGACAGCACGGCGGTTGACGTGCCGGAAGCCCTCGGCGGTACGTCGCCGGACGGCTCCGGCGTGGTGTCGCCGGACGGCTCCGGCGCTGCGCTGCCGGGGGACTCGGGTGCGGTGTCGCCCGAGGACCTGGGCGGTACGTCGCCGGAGGGTGCGGCTGTCGCGTCGCCGGAGGACCCCCGGAGTGTCGTCGAAGGTACCCCGAACGACTCGGCCGGGTCGGCCGGGCAGGGCGACCCCGCGGCCGCGCCGCCTGTCCAGGCGGGAGGCGCTCCCGTCTCCTCGGGCGGCCCCACGAGCGCCGCGCCCGGCGCGGGCAGCGCCGCCCGCCCCGGTGGCGTACCCGCCGCCGGAGGTACCCAGGCCCCGTCCGCCACGCCGCCCCAGGGCTCTCGGACCCCGGACGGCACCGTCACGGGTGAGGGCGCACCGACCGCCACCGGCGAGTCCGGACCGGCCGCTCCCGCCCCGGAGGCCACCGGCCCGAACGGGGCGGAGGTCACGCCGGGCCCGGGAGAGGGCGTCACGGCCCCCGACGGTGGGGTCATGACGGCCCCCGACGGTGGGGTCACGACCACGGACGCCGACACGGTCACGAACACGGGCCCCGGCACCTCCCCGGACGCCGACCCCGCCACCACTCCGCCGAAGGTGGGCACCGTCGGCTCGTTCACCGAGACGGGGGACACCGGCGCCGCCAGCAACGCCAGCAACGCCAGCAACACCAGCAATACCGGCAACCCCAGCAACACCGGTGACACGCGCGGTCCTGCCGGCACCACCGACGTGAAGTCCGGTGCCCTCAGCACCGGGAACCCCGGGGTCACCCAGGCGCCCCCGCTGACGATCGTGGTGTCGGACGCGCCGCCCCCCGGGGAGGGATCGCCGGAAGCGGCCGCGCTGCTGGACGGGGCCGGGACCGACCGGGCCGTCGTGCTGGGGCCCTCGGTAACTCCGGACGGGGCGGGGCGCCCGGTGCGTGCCGCCGTCGAGCTGACCCGCGAGGGGCCCGGTGCCCCGGTCCGGGTCCGGCCGCTCGCCGGCCCTGCGGCCGACGGCACCACGGCGGACACCGCGTTCCCCGGCGCCGACGTGCTGCTGCCGCTCGCCGACGCCCTCGGCCCGATGCCCCGTCCCGCCACACAGAGCGGTGTGACGACCGAAGGAGCCCCGCCCCTCGCCTCGAAGGCCACGGGCCCGACCGGGCTCCCGGACACGCCCCGCCCCGTGCCCGGTACCACCACGGGCCCGGACTCCACGGCCACCGGTGCGCCCGCCCCGGCCAAGCTCGCCACCTTGTCCCGTCCCTGGACCGAGACGGCCACCGACCTGCACCTGGAGTCCGCGCAGGGCGAGACCGACGGCCCGGGAACCGGCGGGCGGGGGCCCGGTACCGGCGGCGGGCGGGGGCCCGGCAGCGGTGGTACGCCGCCGCCGCTCACCACGACACAGGACACCCCCTCCGCCACACCCCCGCCCGTACTCCCGACGGGTGGACACATCGTCGTGCGCCCGGCGGACAGCGGCCCCGTCCCGGGCAACGGGAACGGCCCGGCACGGTCCTCGGGGCAGCCCGGCGTGACCACCCTGGACGGACGTACCGTGCCCGTCGCGCAGCTCCGGCGCTGGATGCCGGACGCCGCCGTGAAGCCACTCCCGGGCCGTGCCGTGCAGACCCTGACCGTCTCGCAGAGCCGGGCCGAGGACGGCACCGCCCGTGCCGAAGGGCGCCGGGGGCTGCTGGGGGAGGACACCTTCCGCGGCGTACGCACCACCTCCGAGGCCCCGGCGCAGGGGACCTCGCCGGTTCCGTCCGCCCCCCGTACGGTGTTCACGGGCCCGCCCGCCCCCCTGCCCGGTTCGGGCACCGAGCTGGGCGCCGACTACTTCGTGGGACACGGCACCTCCCGTACCGTCACCCTCGGAACCGAGGACGCGGGCCGGCCCACCGCCGAGGTCAGCGGTGTGCAACTCGGCGAGGTGCTCAACTCCTGGGCGCAGGACGGGCACCAGAACCGGCCGCTGGTGCTGTTCTCCTGCGAGACGGGACTCCAGCCGAAGGTGGCGGGGCTGCCGGTGGCCCAGCACGTGGCGAACCGGACCGGCCGCCCCGTCCACGCGCCGACCACCGAGGTGGGTACGGCGAAGGACGGGGAGGGCAACGTCCGCGCGGTACTCGCCGAGGGCCCCGACGGGCCGGGGCGGTGGAGGCTCTTCACCCCGGAGCCCAGCGGCGCGGCCCTGGACGGTCTGGCGCGCGACGCGGGCCTGCACGCGGGCCCCGATCCGGCCGACGCCTTCGCCCTGACGCGTACGCTCCAGCAGGTCCGCACACTGCGCGAGGTACTCGGGCCGGACGCCGAACAGCGTCCGGAGAACAAGGAGTTGCTCGGCGGTCTCGCCTTCGTGGACGGTCTGCGCTGGCGCAGTCCGGGTGCCGCGGCCCGCTACGGCGACGGCCGTATGACCCCGGACCTGCTGCGCCGGATGGTCATGGACCACCGGGGTGCCACCACCGGGGACCCGGCCGCCGAGCCCACGGCCGAGCAGTACGGCGCCTTCCTGAGCGACGCCGCCGTGCTGCGTGCCACCGCGGGCCCCACCACCACGCTCGACGCCCTGCTGCCCCCGCCGCCGCTCGCGCTGCCGCCGACCGCCCTGGTCTCCCAGGAGGACGTACGCGGTCTCTCCTACGCGCCCGTCGCGCAGGTGACCTGGTCCCTCTCCAGCGACCTGCTGCCCGTCTCCGAGCTGGGCCTGAGCCCCGACGACGCCGCCGAACTCGCCCGTCGCAGGCCCGACCTGGCACCCCCGCCGAGCCGTTCGGAGAGCCTCGCCGGGGACCTCACCGTGCTCAGCAAGCCCGCCACGACGCCGGGCCCCGCGGACACCGTGCACGCGGACGGCCTGGCCTTCCGCCGGCTGGACACGCCGGGTGGGGGGAACTGCCTCTTCCGGTCACTGCTCGACAGCGCGCGGAGCCAGGACATACCGCCGGCGTGGGCCGCGCGGAACGTCGCCGGCCTGCGCCGCCTGCTGAACGACCGGATCACCGGGTCGGAACTGGGCGACGCGGTGGCCCTGGCGATCCCGGACCCGGTGTTCGGCGTCGTGGACGACCTCCGGATGCGCGCCGTCACCGGTGTGGGGGACCCGGCCGAGCTGGACCGGATCACCCGTCAGTGGAACCGGATCGCGCAGGACGTCCTCACCGGCGGCGATGCCGCCCAGTGGCAGCGCATCCTCCGGGACAGCGACTACCCGCACCTGGCCGAGGTGGCGCCCACCCCGGCCGACGCCCGGCGGCTCGGCACCAAGGGGCTCGTCGCCGCGGCGGCCGGACGCCCCGCCCTGTGGGCCTCCCCCTTCGCCGACCTGCTGCCGGAGGCGCTGGCGCACACCCTGGACCTCGACCTGCGGCTCGTCCAGCCCGATCTGCGGTCGCCGGGGAGCACCTTCGTCAACACCCTCAACCCCGGGGGCCGGGGCGGCACCCTGCACCTGGCCTACAACGGCACCGACCACTTCGACGCCCTGGTCCCGGCCTCGGCCCCGGTCACGCCCGCACCGGCTCCGGGCACGACCCCGGGCCTGGGCACGACGCCGGGCCTCGGTACCACCCCGGGCCTGGGCACGACCTCGGACCTCGGTACCACCCCGGGCCTGGGCACGACCCCGGACCTCGGCACGACCCCGGTTCCGGGTACGACCCCGGCCCCGGGCACCACCCCGGCCCCGGACGGTTCCGACCCCCTGGGGGAGTGGCTGCGCAGCATGGGCGGGGTCACCGACCTGGACGCCCCCGACAGCGAAACCCCCGACAAGGGCGACCCCGTACCGCTGGAGACACAGCTCGAACGGCACCGGCCGGCGCGGCTGATGACCGGCCCGGACGCCCGTCCGCCCGGCCCGGCGCCCGCCACCGTCACCTTCGAGGACGGCAGCCGGCTCCCCACGGTCCTGATCAGCCCCGACGCCGACCCGGACGACGGCGCACCGGGCAGCCGTACGGACGGGGCGACGCCCGGTCCCCGCCGGACCGGACTCTTCACCGGTCTGGGCAAGGCCGGCCTCCGCTCGCCCGAGCAGGTGGCGGCCGAGATCCTGGGCAACCTGCCGCCGCGTCTGCGCTCCCAGTTCGACGAGGCGGACCTGCTGCGTCTGCTGACCGAGCAGCCAGGCGCCTTCACCGCCCCGCGCGGCGCGCGCTTCGTGGGCCGGGAGAAGTCCGGGATCGGTCACGAGATGACGGTCGAGGCCGTTCCCTACCACCGCTGGGAACGCTTCTCCGACGTGGACGGCGCCACGGTCCGGCTGGACACCATGCGACGCGGCCAGGCGGGTACCGGCGGGGGGCGCAGCGTCGGCTTCGGGCGGCGGATCGCCGGCGGGCTGAGCATGGGCCCGCCGCTCAACTGGCTGCTGAAGCTCGGCTTCTCGCTGGGCTGGACCCGCAGGACCGACTACACGCAGGGCACCCAGGCCTACACCCAGTCCGAGTGGCGCAACTGGGAGGGCTCGCATCTGCACCTGGACGACGTGTACTACCGGGTGCGGGTGGACCGCGTCACCGAGGCGCCTGCGACCACCGGCCCGGCCGGCAGGGCGGACGGTGCCACCGGGCGGACCGGCCCGGCGCCGTCGAAACCGAACTGGCAGCGCAACCAGGTGCACAGCGCGGAGTTCGCGATGCGCGACGGCCTGAGCTGGCGGATCCCCGACGACCTCACCGTGCCCTACAAGGGCCCCCGGCGGGCTCCGAGCACGCTCACCTTCCCCGACGGTGTGGAACCGCGGATCACCGACACCACCGGGCTGCACCTGACCGATTCGCCGGAGGACGTGGCCATCGCCATCTCCGGTGCCCGTCCAGGGAGTTCGGCCCACCGCACCCTGGTCTCCTACGTGCGGCCGACACGACTGCTCCCGCTGTTCGGACGGCTCTCCGGACCGGTCACCGGGCCCGAACTCACCAAGGGCAGCGGCCAGCACCCGCTGGGACACCTGATCGTGGAGCGGTCGGTGCCGCACCGGGCCACCCTGGTCACCGAGTCCGTCAAGACGGAGCTGCGCGACCTCACCCAGACCACGTACCAGAACGAGCGCGGCCACGTCCGTGACACCCGTGTGGGCTTCCAGGTCACCGCGGGGCCGAACTACCAGCTCAGCGGGCCGGTGACCGACGTACGGTTCCAGGGCGGGCCACTGGGCCGTGTGGACGTCTCCGGCGGGCGCGGGCACTATCTCGGTGTCGACGCCGCCCGGAAGACCACCGGCCGTGTCCGCAACCACCCCGTCGCGCTCTACCGGGTGGAGCGCACCCTGATGGTGCGCAAGCCCGGAGAGCTCCCGTCGGCGGCCCGCCCGGTCCGGGTGGTGACCCTGGACTGGATCTCCACCCAGGACGCGCGCCGCCTCGCGGGCTGGGACAGCCGTACTCCGGGCCAGGCCGGTCCCGACCCGGACGCGGAGCCGCCGCTGCCCTGGTACCTCACCCGGGAGGACCCGGTCCACCTCAGCGGCCAGGTCCGGGCCGAGGGCTTCCGCCCCAGCCGCCCGCAGCCCCAGGTCCAGCCGCCGCCCCCGGGGGACACCCAGGGGCAGGACCCGGCCCAGGACCCGCCGCAGCCGCCGCCCGGCGGGACGCAGGTCCAGCCGTCGCCGCAGGCCCGGCCCCCGGCCCCGCAGGACCCCATGCGGGCCTTCGCCGACACCGTCCTGGACACGCTGCACCGGTCGTACCCGTCGCTGTTCGTCCCGCCGCTCATGCTGCGGCACCCGCGGCTGGCCACGTTCTGGTACGGCGACGGGCGGATGCGGACCGCGCTGCACAACGACCGCCAGGTGCGCGAGGCGCTGAACCGGCCCAGCCTGGCCCAGAGCCTGGACGACCTGACCACCACCGGAGTGCCGGTCACCCTCACCGAGGACGGGAAGGTACGCCGGGGCCACCACACGCTCATCCTCAGGGCGCGCCTCACCGACCGGCGGTTCGAGAGCACCATGAGCGAGCGCTCGCTGCGCAACGCGGTGATCGGCACCGAGGTCTCCGGCCAGGGCCAGCAGGCGTCCGTCACCCTCTCCGGCGGGGTGGAGCTCGGGATCTCGCCGCGCGACCACGACAAGGCGCCCGAGGCCGGACTGCCGCGCCAGACGGGCAGCGTGGCGGTCGGCGCCCGTCACGCGAGGACCGACACGAAGGCCACCAGGAACACCGTGGCGGTCACCCACGACCACCTGACCTTCCAGACCGGAGCCGACCTCTACAGCTACCAGGTGGAGTTGGGCGCCACCTTCGAGGGCCACCGCCGGCCGCGCGGCTGGGCCCGGCTCGCGTCGGTCGGACTGCTGGGCGCCGGAGTCTTCGTCAGCAAGGTCGAGGAACGGCCGCTGTTCACCCGGGGCAACGAGACCGTGGGCCGGGTGGAACTGGCCGTGCCGGCCGCGCACGGATCCGAGCGCCACGCCCCCGCCGACCCCCCGGCGGCCGGACCGGTCACGCCACCGCCTGCCACCCCCGCGCCGAGCCCGCTCTCCGCCACGGAGGCGGACCAGCTCCTGGACGGCGTGCGCCCGCTGTCGAGGACGGACCCGGCCGACCGGCGGCTCACCGAGAAGCTGCTGAGCGCCCCGCACGCGGTGCTCAGCGCCGAGGGCGGCCCCCAGCGCCAGCAGCTCATGCAGGACACCGCCGACCGTGCCTCGGGCGCGTCCTGGCACGTCAGCGCACCCGGCGCCCCCGTGCGAACGGCGCTGCGCCGGGCGATGGCGAACCTCAGCGTGGCCGGTCAACTCGGCCAGTACCTCGGGCCGTTCGGTACCCGTGTCGCCGGGCTCAACGGTGCCGGACCGTTCCGGACGCACTACCTGAAGGCCGCGGTCCGCGGTGAGCTGAGCAACTTCCGGGTCAAGAGCGACCCGAAGCCCGGCAGCCTCGAAGCGACCGTCGGCAACGAACACCGGGTCAACGGCACCGCGAGCACCGTCTCGCGCACCACCCTCGGCCTCCAGGGCGCGGCCATGCCGTTGCAGCAGGCCCCCGGCCGGTCGGCGGTGGTCGGCTCCTACTCGACCGCCCTTCAGTACGCCTGGGGCAAGGGCCGCAGTGTCTCCCAGACCCTCACCCGGGGACGCAACACCACCCTCACCTTCGCCGGGCGGATGTACCTGGTGGTCGCCGACACCGCCGAGACCGTCGCCGTACGGGACCGCTGGACGGCCGTGATGGGCGCGGTCGGCACCCGCGCCGGGAACGGGATCAGCTCCCTGGCCGGACGGCTCTCCGAAGGCCTCGGCACCAGCCTGGCCCCGCGACGGGCAGCCGCCGCGCTCCAGCGCATCCGCGACGCGGTGATGTTCCACCTGCCGATCCAGGACGCCATCGAGGCCGGGCTCGCCCCGGACGGCCTGGCCACGACCACCCCGCGCAACCTGGGCGGCGGATACCGGGTGCCCCCCTACCTGCGGGGCCGCCGGTTCCCCACCCACCCGAGCGGACAGCTCGACGCGGGCCCCGCGGCGCGGCAGCTGATGGGACAGCTGGAGAAGGCCGGAGTGCCCTCGCACGACCGCGAGCAGGTCCTCCAGCGGCTCTCCCCGGACTTCCTCGCGGCCCACCTGCACGAGCTGACGACCGACGGGATGAGCCTGCCGGTCCGCTACCGCACCTGGTCCCACCCGTTCCACCTGCCGGCAGGTGGCAGCCCCGGGCAGGTCACGTTCCGGCTGACCCCCGTGACCACCACGGTCGACAGGCTGCGTACCGGCTTCGAGCTGGAGGACTACCGCACCACGGCGCGCGACGCCGCGGCCGGGGCCGCCCAGGACCGCGGCGCCGACGTGACGCTCAGCGGGGGCCAGCGCGCCGCCGACAGCGGCATCCTCATCGCCAATCCCTCGCTCCAGGGCACCGCGGCCAAGCAGCGGTCGAGCGGCAGGACCCAGACCACCGGCACCACCTCGATGCCGAACATCGCCACCACCCAGGCGCACGCCGAGATCGTCACCGGTTACACCCTGACCGTCACCATGGCGGACTCGAAGGGCGACGCGCTGGCCCCCGCTGCCACCGCCGTACCCGTCGGCAGCCTCCACGAGATCCTTCCGGCGAGCCTGCTGACCCCGGAGGGCCGCGGTGCCGACGGCGCGCTCACCGAGCAGGACGTCCCGGAACCCGAGCGCGCGGTGCGGATGCTGACCGCGGAACAGGCCCGCCCCGACGCCGTCGCCGCCTGGCGGACCTCCACGGACGCCACCGGCACCGCCGATCCGGACATCCTGCCCCTCGACGACGTGGTCGGCTCCGGCATCCTGGCCGTGGACATCCGCGGCGCCGCCAACGTGCGGGACGCCCTCACGCTGGCCACCGCCCGCGCCGACGGCCTCGGCGACACCGACCTGGGCCGACGGCACACCGGCGCGGTCCTGGACGGACGGGTGCGCACGGCCCGCCTCACGCCGCTCACCGGCCTCGGCACCGCTCCCGCCCAGGCCCAGCAGGAGGCCACCACACAGGGCGGCCTGACCTCCGGCTTCCGCGAGGCGCTCGGGCCCGGCGGCACCTCGCTGCCCACCCAGGCATCCGCGCACATCTTCGGCCAGTCCCACACCGCCGACTCCCGGCTCTACGCGAAGATGCACCGCGGCGGGAGCCGGCTGCTCGCCGTGGAGAACAAGCCGCGCATGGAGGCCATGCAGCGGGCGAAGACCTCCGACGCCTCGGAAGCGGGCATCACCGACAACGTCGAGGGGGCGGCGGGCACCGCGCCCCTGGCGGGCAACAGCAACGCGGGCGTCACCAACCCCGGTGCCACGGTCCCGATCGGCGGCTCCGGGGACGGCACGACGCTCAAGGGCACCACGGACACCACCCTCGGCACCCACATCAAGGTCGTCACCGACCGGAGCATGCTCTTCGCGGTGCCGGTGACCTGGCTGTCGGTGGCCGAGGTGGACCACCGGTTCACCGACAGCCGTGCGATGTACGCCCTCGGCAAGGCCGAACGGGGGCCGCGCGCGGTCGAGGCGGAGACCACCGCCCTGGTCTGGCTGCGCGAGGACATCGCCCGTGACTACGGGCTCCTGGACGGATCCACCTTCACCGACGAGGTCCTGGTGGCCTGGGACAACCAGGCCAAGGCGGCAGGCGACCTCGCCACGGCCGAGAAGGGTTACTACGACGCCAGGGCCCGGGCCAGGGAGACCTGGCTCGACCTGGGCGCCGACGAGCGGGCGGCGCTCGGCCCCGACAACTCCGGCCAGGCCGTGCCCCCTTCGCCGGCCGTCACCGCCTGGCAGGCCGCCCGCGACGAGGTGAACCTCTGGGAGCAGCGCACCGACACCGCCGCCGCCGACCACCACCGGCTGCACCTCGCGGCCTCCCGTCTCACCGCCCACCACCAGGGTTCCGTATCGGTCCCGGTGAAGGACCTTCCGCAGGAGTACACCGAACCCGCGTGGCGCTCGGAGGCGCCCGAGCCGTACACCGTCACCGACGCCACCGGCCCCACCCCGCGCACCCTCACCTCGCCGGACGGCACCACGGTGCGTGAGCTGCACGAAATGCCGCACGACGGCGCCTCGTTCTTCCACGCGCTGCTCGCCGCCGCCCAGGACCTGGGCCGGCTGTCCCACCTGCTCGAGAGCGACCTCGCCGGCCGGTTCGCGGCGGACCCCGGCAACCCCGCGGTCACCGCCGAGGCCGTCGGCGCCGCCCGCGACCGGCTGGCCTGGGCACTGGGCCAGGACGGCAACGAGGACCTGCTCGACGCCCTGGCCCTGGACGTCGCCGACACCTTCACCCAGGACGAGCTCGACTCCGCGGGAGTGCGGCTGACCACCGCCCAGCAGGCCGAGTTCGACGCCTTCGGACGCCTCCCGGTGACCTTCTGGCCGACGCCCGCGCAGCGGGTGGCGCTCGCAGCTGCGGCCCTCTCCCGCCCGTTCGCGAGCGAACCGCGGCAGGACGCCACCTCCGGGGAGCCCGCCCCGCCCGAGCGCCGGGCGGGCGACCACGGCGGCGCCGACCTGCTTCCCGCACTGGCCGCCAGGGTCCTGGGCACCCCGCTCACCGTGGTCACCGGCGAAGGCCGCGACCAGCTGTTCCTGCCGCGCGGAGCCGACCCGGCAGCCGTGGACCCGGCAGCCGATCCCGTCCTCTTCGCCGACGGAGGCTTCTTCCACGCCGCCCTCCCGCCGGGCGCCCCGGCCCCGGTCGTCGCGCCGCTGCCGGCCCCGGCGACCACGGACAGCGCGCCCCCGCCGCCCGCGGGCCCGGCCGCTCACCGTACCCACGCCACCCCGCCCTGGATGCCGCCCGCCGACGGCACGGGCCCGCGCTACCGTCTCGACCGCGACGGCGTCCTCACCGCCCCCGACGGTGCCACCTACACACAGGGCACCCCCACGGGCCGGGGCAACGGCTTCTTCGGCGCGCTCACCACCGCCCTGCACACGGCGGCCGGCCGGCCCGGCACGGACGGCCACGAGGCGGCACGGCTGACGAGGCGTGCCGGGATGCCGCCCGCCCAGCTGATGCGGCTGAACGGCCTTCCCGGCGTGCCGGGCGAGCGCGAAGCCCTCTTCACGCCGCCGCCGATGAACCAGCGCCCCGGCGCGCCGAGCCCGAGCGACGACGCCCGCCTCGGGCACCTGCGCCGTCATCTCAGCACCGCGCCCTGGGGCCCCGCGGCCGACCGGGCCGTCGCCGAGTGGGCTGCCTCCGCGACCGGCACCACGGTCACCCTGGTGGAGGAGAACGGCACCGTCCACACCTACCCCGGCCCCTCCACCGACAGCCCGGTGCTCCGGCTCCGCCGCCGGGGCGGCGACTTCGTACCCCTGCTCCCGCACACCCCGGCCCCTCCGCCGAAGACGGACGTGACGCCGAGGACGGACGTGACGCCGAGGACGGACGTGACGCCGAAGGCCGGGGAGACGGACGGCACGCCGAAGACGGGGGAGACGCCGAAGGACGGGGTCACGAAGGAGCCGCCGACCGCTCCGCCCGTACCGCCGCCGACCCGGCCGGAACCGGCTCCGGTCCCGCTTCCGCCGTCCTCCGACTCCCCGGCGGGCGACGACCTCCCCGGCCTTCGGGGCGAGGAGGAGGCGTACGAGCTGAGCACGCTGTCCGGCGCCGAGGCCGACGCGCTCGCGCGGTTCCGCTTCACCGACGACTCCGACACCGAGGCGCTGGCGCAGTTCCGCTTCCACGACGACACGGGTGACTCCGGGAGCGAGGACAGCGACTCCGACAGCGAGGACGACGCCGCGGATTCCATGCACGAGGAGTGGCTCGACCTCCTCTTCGGGCCCGCAGCCCGGGACAGCCACTCGCCGGAGATGCTCGTCGGTACGGCGCTGTCGCTGCGGGAACTGGCCCAGCGGCACCCGTTGCCCGCGTCCGTGGCCACGGGCAACCCCCTGCACTCCCTGACCAGGAGGGTGCTGAACCTCGCACCCGGCGTCGCGGTGAGCGAGCAGCACCTCCTGCTGCTCGGGTCGCTCGCCCTCAGCGCCTCACCGGCCCAGCGCGCCGACGAGGCCTCCCTCACCTCGTACCTGACGAGCCATGACGCGGCCCTCGGCCGGAACACCCGGTTCGTGTCGGAGACCGGCCGCGGGCGGAACTGGACCGGCACCGGCGCCGAGGTGCCGCCCCTCGACTCGTACGCGGTCGAGGGCGAGGACGGCCTGCTGAGCACCTGGCCCGCACCGTGGTCGGCTCCGTACACGGTCCTCGCCCAGGGGGACGCGGACTCGGTCCAGCTGAACACGCCCAGGGGCACGCTCACCCTGCACGACCCGGGAGAGCTCGCCCGGCTCATCGCCCGGGACCCGGCCCGGCCCCCCGGCGCCGACATCGTGCTGGCCGTGCCCCACGGTGACATCGAGTCCCTGGCGCGGCACGTCTCCGACCTGACCGGCGCCCGGGTCTGGTACTCGGAGCACGGCCCCCGGCCCACCACGGACTGGCGTACCGGTACCGACCACATGACGCTGGGGCCCCTCGGCGACGGCGACGGCATCGGCACGGTCTGGGCATCCGTCCAGCCGGACGACGACTCGGGCAGCGACCAGGACGTCTCGGACATCGTCGGCCTGTACGGCAGCGGTTCCGACCGCGCCGAGGGAATCGACGCGCGCAGGCCCGAGCCGCTGACCACGACGGACTACGGCATCGTCAACGGCCGCGACACCGGCGTGATCTTCCGCAAGCCCGGCGGGCTCCAGGGCAGCTGGCAGACCCCGCGCGCCCTGACGGGCACCCAGGACGCACCCGAACTCGCCATGTCCGTGCAGGAGTACCACGAGACGCTCGTCAGCGAGCGGCCCGTCCTGCGCATCTCCTCGGACCGCACGCTCGCGGTCGAGAACGGGATGTACGGGCAGCAGGTCTTCGCGACCGAGGAGGCCGTGGCCCGTGCCTCGGTCAAGCTGGCGCGTGCGGGCGCCGCCGTGCGGCTGCGCGCCGAGCAGGACCTGAGCGTCATCCTGCCGACCCCGGAAGGGGGCAGCAGGAAGCTCTTCCTGGTGACCCCCGTCTTCCTCACCCGCTCCGGCCAGTCCACGGAGGAGATCTGCCGGGACTTCGCCGACATGCTCGCCGACACCTCCCGCACCTCGCACATGGTCTTCCGGGCACCGGAAACCGGCCTGGTGGTCACCGCGCCGGTCAACGCCTCCGACGGCGCGGAGGTCACCGGCACCCACCACCTCGCCGACGCGCTGGGCCACCTCGCCGACGGCGACACGGCGCCCGAAACGGCGGACCCGGGGTGGGCGGCCGGTCTCGTCCGCCAGGACGACCGCCCCACCGGCGGTGACGGCGGTCTCCTGCCCGGCCGCGCGTACGGCAGCGCGTTGAGCCTCGCCCAGGAGGACGACCCCCGGCGCGACGCCCTGTCGGACGCCGCCGGCCGGATCGGGGTCAACGAGCACGCCTGGGCCGACGTCGGCGAGGGCTACGTCGTCCAGTCCGTCGCGGCCGCCGGGGAGCAGGGGCAGCCGAGCCTGGAGCACAACTACGCCAAACCGCAGGCGGGTTCCGGCGGAGCACACTTCGGCTACCACTTCGTCACCGTGGTCCTGGCCAGTGAGGACGGCAGCCACCAGATCTCCCTGGAGAACCACGCACGCGCCTCCCAGCGCAACCACCGGCACCGCAGGGCGGCCCAGGCGAACCTGCGCAACCACGACCTGGACGAGCTGCGGGACATCGCGTCGCGACTGCGCCGGGAGATCGAGGGGCGGCCGGAGGGCGGCGACGACAAGGAGCTGACGGAGCTGCGCGGCTACCTCGACCTGACCCTCGCGCTGGTCAAGGCGAAGCAGGCCCAGACGGAGATGAGCGCCACGCCCGCCGGCTCACCGGAGCGCGCCGCGGCCGAGAAGTCGCTGGAGGGCGCCACCCGTGCCGCCGCCACGCGCATCGGGCAGCTCGAACCGGTCATCGCCGGCAAGAACCAGTGGTACATGCGGATGTACTCCAAGCGTCCGGGCGAGTCCGCCCACGACACCAACGCGGAACTGCTGGGTGACAGTCCCTCCGCCGAGGCCAACCCGCTCACCGCCGTCGTCCTCCGAGGCCAGCAGGCGCTGCCGGTGGCCATCTCCTTCGACAAGGGTGTCCAGCAGACACCCGAGGGCGCCAAGCACCCCCTCCGGTACCTGGCCAAGGTGGTGGCCAGGGCGGCCCTGTGGAACGGAGCGAACGGGCTGCCGCTGCCCGACGTCCAGGTCACCGGCCACCGCACCGGCCGCTTCACCGGCCGGGACATCGCCAAGGCGCGCGCCGAGGCGGTCGCGGCGTCCTTCCGGCAGGAGCTCGCCGAAGCCCTCGCGGGGCTCCAGGCCGGCACCCCGCAGCCGCACGTCACCGCCGACCGCTTCACCGTGGAGCCGGTCTCGGTGCACGACCGCCGGACATCCACCGACGCGAGTGCCTCCACGGTGAACATCACGGTCGAGGACCACCGAGGGGGACAGCGCCACATCGCGACCCGCGGTCCCGGCAGTGCCTCCCGGCCGGGGGGCCTGCCCGGCGGCTCGCGCGAGGACGGTCTCGACCCGGTGGCGGAGCAGTGGCCGATCGGCCGCCCGATCACCGTCATGCGGCCCCGCTTCGGCGGTGTCGACCCGGACTCCGTCGTGCCCGTCACCGAGGTGCCCGCCACCGGCCCGGCCCCGGACACCTCCGGCCCCGGCACCGGGAAGGGCAAGGACCGGGCCGTCACGACCCCGGACGACGCACCGGTCACGGCCGGGCCGCAGCCCACCCGGTGGTTCACCTACACGCGTGCCGCCGAATCCCGCTCGGAGCCGTTCGGTTACGAGGTCGCCGACACCGGGCACATCAGGCTGCCCGACGGCGAGGTCATCCCGCCGGACGGGTGGACGCGGTTCGGCCACGACTTCGTCCACGCGACGGGTGCGATCCTGCGGGGCGACAGCGGCTGGATCGGCCGCGTCGCCAACATGGACACCCTCGCCCTCGTGATGGCGGACCTGGACCAGCAGGCCTCCCCCCACCGGGTCGTGGCGGACTCCTCGTCCCTGTACCTGGTGCCGTCGGACGACGGCGGTACGGCCCTGCGCGTCCCGCTGCGGGAGACGCCCGGCGCGGACCTCCCCGGCCCCGATGTGCCCGGCGCTGATGTGCCCGGCCCCGACGTGCCCGGCCCCGACGTGCCCGGCGCTGATGTACCCGGCCCCGATGTGCCCGGCGCTGATGTACCCGGCCCCGATGTGCCCGGCGCTGATGTGCCCGGCCCCGACGCGCCCGGCCCCGACGTGCCCCGCCCCGATGCGCCCCGCCCCGAAGTCCCGGGCCCGGACGGCCCGCACGACGGCGCCCCCGCGGACCCGTCCACCACCCGGGAGCCCGCGCCGGCCCCGGCGGCGGAGCCCGCGCCGGCCTCCCGGGCGCCCCGCGCCCGCCTCGACCACCGGCCGCGCGTCGTCGTGCGCTCGGCGTTCGACGTACGGCGCTTCACCCACGGCGGCGAGACCGTCACCGACCTGACCGTGCGGCTCGCCTTCCGGCACGGCGACACCGGCACCGACACCGACGCCGTCACGGCTCGGGTGCTCGAAGGCGTGGAGGAGTTCTACAACCGGCCGGGGCACAGGCTGCCCGACGGCGACCGGCTGCACGTCACCGTCGAGATGGTCCGGCCCGGCGACGACCCCCACCTGACGGTCGAACTCGTCGGCCGCGACCAGCCCATGAACCAGCGGGCGTGGTGGGCCGACGCCGACCCGGTGGAGTTCGCGCACGAACTGGCGCACCAGCTGTTCCTGCGGGACGAGACACGCGACGCGAGCAACCCCCGCCGCCTCGACGCGCCGGGCAGCCTCCTCGGCCCGTTCCGCGAGCAGGCCCCGGACGGCCTCACCCGGAGCGGCCTGCGCCCCCGCCACCTCCAGCTGTGGGCCGCGGTGGCCGGGAAGATCACGCCGCACACCCCGCCGGACGGGACGAGCTGGGCCGACGCGAGGAACGGTGCCGCGGCGGAACTCCGGGAGCCCGCGTGGGTCGACCCCGTGTCCCTCCCCGGCCCTTCGCCGCAGACCGGCCCCGACGGCGCCGTGCCGCCCCCGCTGCCTCCCGGCGAAGCCCTGCCCACGCTGGCCGAGGCGTCCGACGAGTCGGACTCCGAGTCCGACTCCGACGACGAGTCCGGGCACCAGGTCTGGGCCGACCCCGGCTGGCTGAACACCCTGTTCGGCTCCCTGACCGGCGTCGTTCCGCGTGACCGGCTGCGGGAGACCTCCCAGGCGCTGTACGGTCTCGTCCTCGCGGAATCGGGCCCGCACCCGGCGACGGCCGAGCTGCGCGACGGCCTGATCCGCGTCGCCCGGCAGGTCCTGCACATGGAGCGCGGGGCCGCGCCGCGCGCCGCGGACATCCAGCTGCTCGGCTCGCTGGCACTCGACGCCTCGTCGGACGACCTCGCGAGCACCGACGACCTCGCCCTGTACTTCATCGACCGGCAGATCGAGACGGGCCGGGGCGCCCTGGACGAGGCCACGCTGCTGCGCGACGAGGAAGGCGACCCCGCCGGGCGCGACTTCACCGGGTCGGGGCGGCCCGCCCCCGAGACGGACTCGTACGCCGTGCGGGGCCGCAGCCGGGTCATCCGGCGGAACGCGCCGTGGCGGAACCCGTACCTGGTGGTCGCCGACGGAACCGGCCACGGCGTCGAACTCGCCGTGCCGGGGCGGACCTTCCGGGTGGACACCGCCGAGGAGCTGGCCAGGATCGTCTCGTACGACTCCCGGCGTCCCCGCGGCGCGGACATCGTCCTGGCGCTTCCCCCGCGGTACGCCGCGGCCGTCGCGCCCCTCGTCGCCTCGACGACGGGCCGCCGCGTCTGGTACCCCGAGGCGCCGGTCGGTGTGGCGACGCACCCGGCCGACGGGACCCGCCACCTCATGCTGGACCTGGACCACGGCGCCACGGGCGCGAGCTGGGCCTCCGCCGACCCGGCGGAGGACGGCGGCCTGCCCGGGGCGCGCGACCTCAGCAGCGGCAGCGACACCGACAGCGTGTCCGACGACGACCGGTCCAGCACCGACGGGGACGCGGAGTTCGACCGCCTGGCCGACCAGGCGGTCCTCGAACGGCAGATCGAGGCGCTGCGCCCGCGACCGCTGACGACGCGTGACTACGGCGTCATCGACCGGCGCGGCACCGGAGTCCTGTTCAGCCCGCCGCTCCCGCGGACCGTCGGTGAGGTCGGGGCCGGCTCCGACTCCCTGGTCATGCCGCGCCAGGACCACGCGGACGTCCTCATGGCCGACCGGCCGCCGCTGCACATCTCCGAGGACCGGACGCTGGCGCTGCACGCGGCAGGCGAAGGCGGGACCGGCCTCGGCCAGCAGGCGTACGCCACCCGCGCGGCGATCGAGCGGTCCTCGGAGCTGCTGGCCGCCGCCGGAGCGGGTGTGCGGCTGAGGGCCGACGAGTCGGTGGGTGTCCTGCTGCCGAAGGAGGACGGTTCGTACGGTGAGCCGCTGTTCCGGGTGGAGCCGGAGTTCCTGACGGCCTCCGGCGGTCCGGAGCACGCCTTCACCCGGGACTTCGCCCGGACGGTGGCCGGAGCGACGGCCGCGCCCCTGTCCCACATCGCTTTCCGGAGCCCCTCGGGCGCCGTCACCACGGCCCCGGTGAACGGGCTCCACGGCCGCGAGGTCACCGGCACCCACCACCTGGCCCAGGCCCTGGCCGAGGCGGCCTGGGGCACGCACCCCGCCACCGACATCACCCCGCGCTGGGCCGCCCGCCGGACGGCCCTGGACAACCGCTTCACCGGCGGCGTGGTCGGCGCCCCCACGCCCGGGGAGGCCTACGGCCGTGCCCAGAGCTACGAGCCGAGGGACAATCCGCAGCGCACCCGGCTGGCCTCGGCCGCGCGCCGCATCGGTGTCAACGAGTACGCCTGGGCGGGGGTCGGCGAGGGATACCTGATCCAGTCGGTCAGCACCACCAACGACAGCGGCGCGCAGCTGTTCACCCACAACCACGCCAAGCCCGGCGACCCGGTGGGCCCGCACGCCCCGTACCACTTCGCGCAGGTCGTGCTGGGCAGCGAGGACGGCACCCACCAGATCACGCTGGAGAACGAGACCCACTCCCGCGGCGAGATCCCCGCGGAGGTCCTCGACGACGTCATCGACGAGAACCTCGACCGCTACGGCGACGACGAACTCACGCGGCTGGCAGCCGACACGGGGCAGCGCGCGGCCGAGGCGCGGCGGACCGGGGCGGACGCGGCGGAGATCGCGCGCCTGGAGGGCTTCGCGCGGGTGGCCAGGGCCCTCGCCGAGGTCCACCAGGCCGAGCAGCTGCCCTGGTACTTCGACGAGGACCGCCCCGAGCACGCGCTGGCGCTGCGCGAGGTGGACGGGGCGCGCTCCCGCGCCAGGGACCTGATCCGGGCCGCCGCTCCGGTGATCGAGAGCAAGGACCTGTGGTCCTTCCGGTCCTACAGCAGGCGGCCCGGGGAGTCGGCGCACGAGGTCAACGCGGCTCTGCTGTCGGAGAGTTCGCCCGCGGTGGCCAACCCGCTGACCACGGTCGTGCTGCACGGCCACACACCGAGGCGGGACCAGGGGACGGTCCGCTTCGAGGAGAAGCGGCACGACCTGCCCGCCGACGCGGACGACACGATCGACGCCCTGGCCCGGACGCTGGCCCGTGCCGGACTGTGGAACCGGGCCCACGGCCTGCCGATGCCCGCGGTCACCGTCACCGGGCACGGCAACCGCTCGCAGGCCAGCGGCCAGGCCCGCGCCGACGCCGTCACCGCGGCACTGGCGGCCGGGCTGGCCCAGGCCCTGACGGACTTCCAGGCCGGCACGAGCGGACCGCGCGTCGGCGTGAAGGACTTCGGCCTCACCAAGTCCGCCGTACGGGTACGCAGTGCCACCGACCCGGCACGGGGGCGCGTGGTGACGATCGGGATCGACGACCGCCGCGCCGTGTCGCCCTCGGGCTCGGGCCGCACCACACCGGCCGGCGCACCGGTCCGCCCGGAGGAGTCCGGCACACGGCCGACGGCCACCACCGCCGAGACCACCACCGGTCCCGCGACCGCCGAACCGGAGACGGTCACCGGGCCCGCGACCGCCGACGGTTCCCCCACGACCGCCGCGCGGACGGATGCCCGGCCCACGACGGCCGGGTCACCGGGCACCAGCGAGCGCTCCCGGTCCCGGCCGCCGGGCCGGTCCCCGCAGCCGAGCCCGGAGCGCAGGAACAACGAGGCGCCGCCCTGGGTCATGGCGCGCATCCGCTACGCCGAGGAGTCCGTCGGCTTCGACCGCCGGCTGGGCGAGTACCTGGCCGAACACGAGGCGGTGACCGAAGAGTTCAGGAAGATGGCGAATGCCGCGTGGGCGGCGGCCCGCCGCCGGTTCCCGCGCGCGCTGGCGACGTTCGGCGACGTCAACAAGGCCAAGGCGGGTGTCGTCGGCACCTCCCGCGAGGCGCTCCAGCGCGTGGTGCGGAGCGGGAACCTCCGGGAGCTCGTGGGCCTGCTGTACGAGGGGATCTCCAGCGACCTCGTTCCCGAGATGCTCGGCGGCGCGGAGGAGATGCACCCGGAGATCACCGCGGAGCGCCCGAGCCGGCGCCAGCGGGAGGTGTACGCCGAGTTCATGCGGAAGGCCATGGAGGTCCAGGCGTCCGACATGCCCCTCGCGGAGAAGGAGGCCGCGGTCGCCGAGCTCCAGCGCTCGGTGGTCACCCCGGCGGACCCGGACACCGCGCGGCCGCCGTTGAGCGCGGCCGAACGCCGGATCGCCGTCAGCGAGGCCGGGCTGAGCTGGATGCCGGCGTCGGCGGTCTACGACCTGTCGATGGACACCGGCTTCCAGGGCACTTCCGAGGACTCGGGCGGCCTGGTGGCGACCGGTACCGCGGGATCCACGTACCGCTTCATGCTCCAGGCGGCCCGGATGCGGGAGCAGTGGGGCGTCGACCTCGACCTCGGACTGATCCGGGCCGGGATGCTGGCCATCTCGCTGACGGTGGGCCACCACACCGTCCACGAGGTGATGCGCGGTGCCCAGCTGGCGCTGAACGACACACCCGGCCACGACCCGGCCCTGGACTACACGGACAACTGGGGCCGTTACTGGAACATCCACCCCCTCACCGAGCGGGAACTCCGGGAGAACGTCGCCCGCGACGGGCTCTTCCCCGACGAGCACGCCCAGGCCCTGCTCGACGAGCTGGACGAGAGGTCCGGTACCGGTACGCGCGGGGGCGGCGTCACCCGTGCCGTGCTCCCGCACCGCCCGGCCACCGGGGCGAACCCCCCGCTGCCGCAGTCGGCGGCCCCGGTCCGGGACCCCGGCACCACGCGCCGGACCGTGCCGTCCGGCGGGCAGGCGCCCCGTCCGGCCGCTCCTGCCCCCTCCTCCGCCACCGCGGAGCTCACCGCCGCCTGGGACACGCACGCACGCGGGCTGGCGGCGCTGGCCGAGGCAGCCGACGGCGCGGCGGCGACGGAGCGGGCCGGTGGGGACACCGACGCCGTGGCGCAAGCCTGGGCCGAGGCCGACGAGGCCCGCCGACGGCTGGAGGACACCGAGGCGCGCCTGCTGACCCTGGGTGTCACCCCCGGCGCGCTGGGCGCGGCGAGGGACACCGGCCGTCCCGGCGCCCCGGTCGTCCCCCGGGACGACGACGGACGCCGGTGGATCGCCGGACAGCTGACCGAGGGCGACCTGCCGCCCGACCCGCCCGCGCACGACACGGACGGGACCGTCGGGCTGGACGAGCTGGGCGCCGTGGGCATCACACCGTCCCAGGGGCAGCGCACCGAGATGATGGTGCGCGGCGACGGCCGCCTGCCCGTGGACGAGCTGTCCCCGCTCGACCTGGCCCGTGTGCGGATGGCGCGGCCCGACGCGTGGACGGCCGCGCTGGACACCGCCGCCGCGAACGCGTCACGGCGGCTGTGGGCGGACGCGTACACCGGCTTCGCGGGCACTGCACCCGAGGCCACGGCGGAGGCCGACACCACCCGCGCCTGGGCCGCCGCCGTCTCGCTGGTGCTCCCCGCCGAGCCCCACGCGGTGCTCGCCGACTCCCGGTACGCCGGTGACGACTTCCGCGACGCGGTGCGCCGGGTCGCCGGCCGCCTGCTGGGCGACGGCGCCGGGACCGCCCCGGAGTCCGCCGCGGAACTGGCCGACGGCCTCCGCTCGGACCTGGGCCTGCGGCAGCGCTGGACCGTACCCGGCCCGGAGGCGGCGGCCCCGGACAGGACGCTGCCGTCGGCCCAGTCGGGGACCGGCGCCGACATGCCCGGCTTCGATCTGCCGTCCATGGACGACATGGACCTGTCGGTCCTGGACGGCATCGTCCTCGACACCTTCGACTTCGACATGCCGGGACCGGGCTTCACCGACCTGGACATGACCGACCTGGACATGACCGATCCGGCCCCGGTCCCCCCGGACCTGACGGCACTGACCGCGGGCAGCGGACAGCCCGTGTTCGTCGCACCGGCGGCCGCCTCCTCGGCCGGGCCGCTCGCCGCACTGCCCCGGCTGAGCCTCGTGACGTTCGGAAGCGAACAGACGAGCCCTTCGGCCGACGCGGCGGAGAGCCTGGAACGCCTGGCGTTCCAGGTGGCGAAGGCCGGTCTGCGCAACCGGCGCACCCGGGTGCCGCTGCCGAGGACCGACATCGCCGGGTACGGCGCCGACGCCCGCAGGGGCGGCACCGCGCAGGAGAGGGCCGAGGCCGTCCGCGAGGTGGGTGAACTGCGTGCGAGGGCCGCGCACGAGCTGTTCGTCCGGAAGCTGGACCACGCGCTGCGCGTCCTCCAGGAGAACCTGCCCGCGGGACACACGCGGCTGACCGCGCAGGACTTCAGGATCACCTCCCGAGGCCGTACGAACGTGCCCGGCCAGGGCGCCACCGTGGGCTCGTCCGAGCAGGTCAGCCGCGCGGACCTGGGGCGTCAGGCCACGATCGCCGTCACGTCGCCCGGCCACGCGGCGGCGGTGGAGGCCCTCGACGCGCTGCGCCGGACGGACCGGGCGCTGCGCACCGGAGGGTTCGACGTGGACGCCGTGGCCCGCCGGATCCTCCACCTGGAACCCTTCGTGCTCGTCGACCCGGAGATGCGCAGGGACCTCTACCGGATGGTCGAGCGGGCCATCGCGGCCGGCCGGGCGTCCGGCGCGGCCACGCTCACCGCGTTCCACCTGGAGGAGCAGGGCGTGCTCGCTCCCGGCCGCGCCCAGCACATCTCCCTCAACGGGACGCGGCTGCCGGGCCTGACCTGGACCGGCCCGGACGTGGCCGAACTGAGCAGCCTCTACGTCGATGACCTCACGCCCGACCAGGCCGGCGGGTTCGTCCCCGCGGGAACCATGGACCTCTCCCCCTGGCCGTGGCAGGAGACCCCGTACCTCGTCCTGGCCGAGGGGCGCCACGACATGGTCACGGCGCGGCTGCCCGACGGGACGACGCAGGATCTCGACGCCGACGAGTTCGCCGAACTGGTCGCCGTTGACCTGGCACGGGAGGGGCTGCCGGTCACGACGCCGGTCGTGCTGGCGGTCCCGTTCGCCGGTGACCGGTACCTGGACCTGCCGAGGAAGCTCGCGGAGCGCACCGGCCACACCGTCTGGGTGCACAGCGGCCTGGCCCGGCGCCACCCCGGCCCGGCCGCCGGTCAGAGCACCATCGCCGTGATCCGGCGGGACGGGCTGCCGCACGGCTCCTGGGTCCCGGTCGGGCCCGGCCTGGCCCCCGACCCCGAGGACGGAGCCCCGGACTGGCACCGCGACGTGGTGACCCAGGCCATCGTCAGCACACTGACCGGGCAGCAGATCGGCCGCAGTCTGCACGAGCCCGCCGAGCTCGCCTCCTCGCGCGAGGACAACTTCAGCCACCTCGACCGGATGACGGCCTACGTCCACTACAACCCCGCCACGGGCACGTTCTCCCCCCGCTTCCCGCTGGAGGACCCGGGTCCGAAGGAGAAGGCCTACTTCCTGGCGGGCCACGGCACCACGGGCCGCCTGACGCTGCCCATGGCCGACGGGACGTCGAGGACGGCCGACCGCCGTGAGGCGGGGGAGTGGCTGCGGCGGCGCAAGAGCCTGTCGAGCCTGCCCAGGGACCACTGGATCGACCTGGTGGTGTGCAGCGCCGCCACCCTCCGGGACCCGGCCACCGAGGACCTCTCGCAGCTCGGCGCCTCCTTCGCCGTCCCCTTCGCCGCCGATCCGCTCGCCGACGACGCGGCCTCCCTGGGCCAGCACCTGGCGAACGTGACGGGGCGCACGGTGCGGCTGTCCTACTCCCTTCAGGGACCGCACCGGCTCGACGACGAGTACGTGCGCGTGCTCTTCAACGACGCGCGCGGACAACGGACGTGGTGGGAGACCAGCCGTCCCGAACCCGGGGACGCCGAGCTGGACCGGCTCGGCCTGGAGGCCGGTTTCGAGGGCGATCCCACACCCGGCAGGCGGGCGGAGACGCTGCGCCTGGTCCGCGCCCTGCGGATGCTCTTCGGGCACGACGTGGAGGACGCCGACGACTTCGCGACGCTGATCCGGGGGGCCGGTGCGGTCGACAACATGTGGCACGTCGATCCGGACCTCGCCCGGACCGGCCCCTTCTCCACGGAACTGCTGCGCCGGGTCGTCGCCGCGCGCCCGGAGGCCGCGTCCGGGGTGAGCCGGCAGGTCACCCGGGACGTGCTGGCCGCGGCCGCGCTGGCCTGGCAGTCGGGTCCGGCGCTGCCCGTGAGCGGGTTCGCGGACCTGCCCGTGCTGCACACGGCCGCCGGATGGCTCCAGGACACGGCGGCGGTGGACGAGGCCGCCGTCGCCGCGCTGGACCTCTCCGACGCCGGTGAGGTGGGCGCCGCCGAGCGGGCACGGATGTTCTGGGCAAGGGTCAGGGCCGAGGAGACCCTGCACGCGGCCGGGACGGACGCGGACACGCTCACCGCGAGGGCCCTGCACCTCGACCCCGCCGTCGAGGTGAACGACGCACTGCGCGCAGAGGCGCTGACCCGGCTCACCGAGGGCTTCGCCGTGGGCCGGCACATGGCCGACCCCGACGTGGCCGGGGCGTACGACCTGCGGGAGCGCGGTGCCTTCGGCGAGCCCATGCTGCCGTCCGGCACGGGATCCGAGAGCAGCGGCGGCCGTGACTGGAAGGACGGGACCGTCCTCCTGCCCGACATGGCGCGGTTCCGGGCACCGGAGGGGACCTTCGACGCGCCGTGGGCCGGGAAGGACTCCTCGGGCAAGGACAAGCCCGTCCCCTACCTGGTGCGTGCGTCCGTGGACTTCGAGGACAGCGACCACCTCGACGTGAGCATCGACGGCACGTCGTACCGGGTCCCCGCAGCGGAGTTCGCCGAACTGCTCGCCTCCGACGCCTCGTTGCGGGAGCTGACCCTGAAGACCCCGGTCCTGCTGGTCCTCGAGGGGCTCGGCGGACCCGCGCCCGGAGTGGCGGACGTGATCGCCCAACGGCTCGGCCGGAGCGTGTGGTGGAGCCCGTTCCCGGTGGAGATCTCCACGCCGGACGGCGCGGACTCCCCGATGCCCACGCTGACCGACTCGCTGGCCACCATGACCAGTCCGACGTCCGCCGACTGGCGCGAGGCACGCCCCGTGGACCCGGCCGGGGCCCCGGAGGGTCCGCGCCCGGTCGAACCGCCGCTCGCGGCCGCGCCGGGACCCGGCACCCCGGGCCCCGGGCGGGAGACCGCGGCTCCGGCCGGACGGCCCCTGCCCTACTCGGCGGACGGCCGGTTCGACGGGCGCTTCGCGGCGACGCTGGACGAGTTCCCGGTGGCCGTGTCCACCGACCGGTACACGGTGTGGGGTTACGGCCAGGACGACCCGGACTTCCACGTGTTCGTGGCCGAGGTGCCGTCGCTCGGCCTGCGCGGCGAGTACACCCCCGACGGGCCCTCCGCCGGGCGGGTCACCGACATGTCCGGGCGGTTGCACGCGGAGGGTCCGGCGTGGGACTGGTACCTGCCCGGCCGCGGACTCGTCGCCTCCTCCCGCCTCCTGACGGTGCCGCTCGGCACGGACGCGACGGACCCCTCCGCCGTCCCGGCCGGCTGGCCCGCCACCGGCCCGGTGAGCCCCGTCCCGGCCGTCGCTCCGGCCACCGTCGCCGCGGACCCGTCCGCGCTGGCGGGCAGCACGCTCCCCGAGGCGCTGTGGCGCGACCACGACGGCCCGCTGTACCGCTTCAGCCCCGACGGGCCCGAGCGGATCTTCCGCGACGGGCTCATGCCGTACGGCTCCGACATGGTGCACCTCATCGACCACGTCTACGGGGGCAGTGCCCAGGTCCCGGACACCGTCTTCGCGAGCGCGACCGCGAACCGCGACTACGTGCGCGACAGCGCCCGCGCGAACCCGATGGGCGCCGGCGCCCTGCACCACCGCTACCGCTGGCGCTACGACCTCCAGGTCCCCGGCGGCATCGACGTGAACGCCACCCTCGGCCTGGCGTCGCCCTTCCCCGACCAGGAGGAGGTGCTCTTCCCCGGAGGCGTCGACCGCCGCTACATCCGGGGCGCGCAGCCGATGGCGTACGGCATACCGGTCGGGGCGTACGTGATGAACCCGCACTTCGCACCGCCCGTGCCGGACGGCGAGGCGTTCCGCACGGCCGGCCCGGACACCCCCAGCAAGCGAGGAAACGATGAGTGAGACCGGTGCGGGGAACCCCGTCGCGCCCCTGGACCCCGCCCCGCCCGAGGAGTTCGTCGAGGCCGCCAGGCTGGCGCCCGACCACTGGCTCTACCTGGCCGATCCCGGCTGGCGGGGGGAGGGGCCTCCGCCGTCCTGGGCCGTGGTCGGCCAGTGGCGGTCGGACTCCGGGGGCCGGATCGTCGAGTGGGAGGACAACCCGGACCACCGTCCGTCGCCCGAGGCGCTGGGGTGGCCCGAGCCCGCCGACGACGTGGACCGCGCCGTGCAGCTCGCCACCACCGGGTACGGACCCGCGGAGGACGTCACCACCGCCCTGGCCGGGGCCGAGGTCGCGGTGCTGGTCACGGCGGACGGCGAGCCGGTGAGCGCGTCCGCCCCCGACGGCACGCCGGTGGTCCCGGTCTACACCTCCCCCCAGTACCTCCGGGCCGCCGGGCGGCTGGGGTTCGAACGGCTGCCGGTCGCGGACCTCCTCGGCCGGATCCCCCCGGGCCACGGCCTGTACCTCAACAGCTCCGCCCCGGCCGGCCTGGTGCTGGCCACCGACGGGCTCGCGGAGGCGCTGCACGCGCCGTCGTGAACGGCCGTCCGGGAGAGGGGGACTGCGTCGGCCCGCTCCCGCAGGGGAAAGCGGGCCGCCCCGCGCGGACGGCTGCCGCTCGCGCCGTTCACCCCGTGCCGCCTACGCCTCCCGCGCACCCGCCCCCGCTCCGGTGTCCGCCGAGGACAGCGGGACCGGGGTGAACATCGGGGGCTCCTCGTCCACGGTCAGGGCGGTCGGGCCGTACAGCCAGTCCACGAACGCGTAGTCGTAGGTGTCGCGGGCGCGCAGCAGCGCGTCGCGCTGCTCGCGGGCGACACCGTCGAGGTGCCACAGCTCGCCCCACGAGCGGGACGTGGTGAGCACCCGGCGGCAGTGCTCCGGGCGCACCGCCTCGTACGCGAAGAGGGCCGCGTCCCAGTCGACGGTGCCGTCGGCGCCGCGGTTGCGGCCGACGTGCTCGCCCAGCACCCAGCCGTCCTCGATCGCCATGACCGCGCCCTGCGCGATGTACTGCAACGGGGGGTGCGCGGAGTCCCCGAGCAGCGCGATCCTGCCGTGGACCCAGTGCATGACCGGTTCGCGGTCGAACATCCGCCACCACTTGTCCCGCCACATGAAGGGCAGGCCCTCCTGGACGAAGCCGCAGGTCCGGGCGAAGGCCTCGTCCAGCTCGTCCGGGGTGCCCCAGTCCTCCTGGCCGGCGAGGGCCTTGGGGGACTCGAAGACGGCGACCTGGTTGAGGAGTTCGCCGCCGCGCAGGCCGTAGTGGACGAAGTGGCAGGACGGGCCGACGTACACCACGACCTCGCCGAGGTCGACGCCCTGGGCCCGGGGCAGCCCGGCGGGCACCGTGCCGCGGTAGGCGACGTACGCCGAGGAGACGGGCTCGTCGTCGACGAGCAGCTTGCGCGCCGCCGAGTGCAGGCCGTCCGCCGCGATGACCAGGCCGGCCTCGTGGACCTCACCCGAGCCGAGCACGGCGCGGGCCCCGTCACCGGAGTTCTCGTACGACACCACCCGCGCGCCGGTGATCAGCTCCACGCCCGCGCGCTCGCAGGCGCGCAGCAGCAGTGCGTGCAGGTCGCTGCGGTGGATCACCAGGTACGGGTGGCCGTAGCGCTTCTCCAGGTCGCGCAGGTCCAGCCGGGTCAGCTCGCCGCCGTCGACGGCGTCCCGCATCACCATGGCGTCCGGTACGACGCCGAGGCTCCTGGCCTCCTCCAGGAGGCCGTAGTCGTCGAGGATCCGGGTGCAGTTGGGGGCCAGCTGGATGCCGGCACCCACCTCGCCGAAGGCCGGGGCGCTCTCCAGCACACGGACCCCCAGGCCCCGGCGGCTCAGTGAGAACGCCGCGCCGAGGCCGCCTATACCGCCGCCGGCGATGATCACATCAGGGTGGGACATGTTCCTTCTCCTCAGAGCCACGGGCCGAGCGGGGGTGCGTCGACGAGGGTGTGGGGCCGGCCGGCCAGCCATGCGGCGATCTCCGGGGGAGGGCCCTCGGGCAGCTCGTCCAGCCGGCGCCCGGTGCTGATCTCGTCGGTCAGAGCGGTCAGGAAGCCGGGCGGGAGATCGGCGAAGGAGACGCCCGTACCGAGGTCGACCGCGTGGACGCAGACCTCGCGGGAGCGCATCCAGGGCAGTTCGGAGGCGGGGACCGTACGGCCCTGGGCGGTCACGACCTGGGCCCGCCACTGCTTCTCGGTCAGCCCGTCGAGCCCCGCGGCCAGCTTCCGGGAGGAGGCCGTCAGCCAGTCGCGGAGCTCGTCGGCGGAGAGGTCCGGGCCCCTGGCGATGCCTGCGGCCCGCTCGTCCGCCGATGCGTACATCGGTGTCTCCTCGCCGGTGGCCGCCCAGTGCACCAGACGGCCCAGCGCGTCCGCGTTGGCGGCGACATGCGCGGCGAGGTGCTTGCGGGTCCAGCCCGGCAGGACGACGGCGGCGCGGAAGCCGGCCTCGTCGAGGTCCGCGACCGCGTCGAGCACCAGGCGTGTGCCCGTGCGGGCCCACCCGCGCGCTTCGGCGAGGGTCCGGGTGCCGCCCGTCATGCCGCGACCACCCGGTTGCTGCACGCGCCGATGCCGGAGATCTCGGTGGTCACCCGCTGGCCGGGGAGGAGGAAGACCTTGGGATCGCGGGCGTTGCCCACACCGGCCGGGGTGCCGGTGGCGATGATGTCGCCCGGGTTCAGGGTGATGGCGGTGGAGATGTACCGGACCAGGAAGACCGGGTCGAAGAGCAGCGTGCTGGTGTCGTCCCGCTGCATGACCCGGCCGTCGACGAGCGTCCTGACCTCCAGTGCCGGGCGGACGCCGCCGACCTCGTCGGGGGTGACGACGTACGGACCGACCGGGGTGGTGGCCTCCCAGATCTTGCCCTGGGTCCACTCGACGGTGCGGAACTGCCAGTCGCGCAGGGAGGCGTCGTTCATGACGGTGAAGCCGGCGATGGCGCCGGCGGCCTGCTCGTCATCGGCGCGGCGCACCTGCGCGCCGATCACGACGGCCAGTTCGACCTCCCAGTCGAACGCCTCGGTCTCGGCCGGCCTGACGATGTCGTCGTTCGCGCCCAGCAGCGTCTCGGCGAACTTCGGGAAGAGCGTGGGGTGGTCGGGCAGGTCCCGGCCCATCTCCTTGATGTGGCCGGTGTAGTTGTGGCCGACGCAGACGACCTTGGACGGGCGGGGGACGACCGGCGCGAAGTCCGCCTCAGCGGCCGGGTAGGCGGTGCCGGAGGCGGTGGCGGCCCTGTCCCGCCAGTCGGCCTCGGCGAACAGCTCGCCCAGGTCGGCGTACCCGAGGTCGACGAGGACCTCACCGTCGAGACGGACCGCGCGGGTCCCGTGGGCGGTGCGGATGGTGGCGAGCTTCATGTCAGACGTCCTTCTGGGTGCGGTTGAGCTTGAGCGCCTCGAAGACGGGCGCGTCGGAGAAGCGGAAGAGGTCGAGGCCGCCCTCGTCGGAGTCGGTCGTACCGGCCTCGGAGCGTGCCGAGAACGGCTCCCAGGACGGGACGGCGAACAGATCGCCGCGGGTGACCGTCCAGGACCGGTCCCCGACGGTCACCACGCCGGATCCGTCGAAGACCTGGTAGACCGACGAGCCGGTCTCGCGCACCGGCGCGGTCTCGGCGCCGCGCACGACGCGGTGGAACTCGGCCCGGAGCGTCGGCAGGACGTCCGAGCCGTCGTGCGGGTCGGTGTAGCGCACCGCGGCGTGGCCGGGCCCGGCCGTGCCGCCGAAGCCCTCCCTCTCCAGCAGGAGCTGGTCGGCCAGGGCGGCGTTGGTGTACTCCCACTTGTAGGAGAGCAGTGGGCTTCCCGGCGTGACCGGGGCGGCCGACAGGGGGCGCAGCCCGGGGTGGCCCCACAGGCGCTCGGAGCGCGAGCGTTCCGGTGTCGTGCGCTCGGCGTCGCTGATCCCGTCGCGGCCGAACTCGAAGAACTGCGCCTCGGTGACGTACTGGAAGGGGATGTCCAGGCCGTCGATCCAGGCCATCGGCTCGGAGGCCGCGTTGTGGTGGGCGTGCCAGTTCCAGCCCGCCTGCGGGAGGAAGTCACCGCGGTTCATCGGTACGGGGTCGCCGCCCACGACCGTCCACACCCCCGAGCCCTCGACGACGAACCGGAAGGCGTGCTGGGTGTGCCGGTGTTCCGGGGCGTCCTCACCCGGCATCAGGTACTGGATGGCCGCCCACAGGGTCGGGGTGGCGAACGGCCGCCCGCCGAGGGCGGGGTTGGCGAGCGCGATGGCGCGCCGCTCGCCGCCGCGGCCGACCGGCACCAGGTCGCCGGCCTCGGCGGCCAGCTCCCGCAGCCGCTCCCAGCGCCACACGTGCGGTACGGCGTGCGAGCGCGGGTGGGCGGGCATCAGATCGCCGATCTCGGTCCACAGCGGGACGAGCAGCTCCTGCTCGAAGCCCCGGTAGAGCGCTTCGAGGGCGGGGGTGACCCGGGGCCGCCCCTCACCGGGGAGGGCGTGGAGCCGGACCGGGGAATCCGTGGCGGAGCGCTGGGGGAGGGGTGAGGTAGTCACGCGTCTCAGCGTGCATCGTCCCGCCCATGGGAACATGGGGATTCTGGAGAGCAGAATTCTGGAGTCAGGCCATGGACAAACAGCTCAAGACGCCGCCGCCCTACCCCATCGCCAGCGTGGACCACGCCCTGCGCGCCGCGATCATCCTTCAGATGGAGGGAGGCACGACCGTGGCGCGGATCGCCGAGCGGCTGGGCGTCGCCAGGTCGACCGCCCACCGGATCCTGGCCATGCTCGTCTACCGCGACTTCGCCGTGCAGGACGAGAACCGCGGCTACCGCGCGGGGCCCGTGCTGGAACTCGCCGCACACTCCCAGTCGCTGGTGTCGCGGCTGCGTGCCGTCGCCCTGCCCCATCTCCGCCGGGTCGTCGACCTCCTCGACGAGACCGCGAACCTGACCGTGCGCACCGGGGACACGGCCCGGTTCATCGCGAGCGTCGAGTGCGGGCAGGCGCTGCGGGTCGGTTCCCGGGAGGGGATGGTGTTCCCGGCGCACCGCACGACGGCCGGGCTGCTGCTGCTCGCCCCGCTGTCCGGCGACGCACTGGACGAGCTCTACGGCGCCGAGCGGTACCAGGACCGTCCCGAGGACCTCCCCGACCTCCCCCGGCTGCGGGCCGAGCTCGGGCGCCTGCGGCGTGACGGCTTCGCCGTCAACCAGGGGCGTTCCGAGCGCGGGCTCGTCGCCGTGGGGGTGCCGGTGCACGACCGGGACGGCACGGCTGTGGCGGGCCTGTCGGTGTCCCTGCCCGGCGTGCGCTACGACCCGCACCGTCTCCAGTCCCTGGTCGGCGTGCTTCGGGCCGCGGCCCACGCGGTGGAGGAGGACCTCGCCGAGCAGCGGTGACCACGCGGCCCGCGCCGCCGCGCCCGTCGGGGCGGGTACCGGCCGGGGCGGCCGGTGCCGCGCCCCGCACGGGGAACGGGGTGAGGCGGGACGGTCAGGCGGTGGGGAGCGTCTCCCGCCCGCCGTCGCGTCCGGACGGCGACGGTACGGGCGCCTCGTCCCCGGCGTGACGGTGGGCGCGTACCCCGATCATGCCGAAGGCCGTGAGCGCCGCGGCGACGGCGGCGGCCGCACCGCACACCAGGAAGGCGGTGCTGAAGCCCGTGCCCAGGGCGTCCAGGGCGAGGCCGTGCGCCGCCGACCCCGGCGCGCCGGGCGGGAGGCTGTTCACGGCGATGGGGCCGCCCGCGCCGGCGACCTCCCGTGCCGCCGCGAGCTGACCGGCCGGCAGGTCGGCGCCCGAGAGGTTCGCCGCGAACGCCGACCCCGCCTTGCTCAGGGCGACCGCGCCCACCACGACGGGGCCGAGGGCGAAGCCCAGGTCGCGCAGCATGTTCGTGGTGGCACTGGCCATGCCCGCCAGGTTCGGCGGCACGCTGTTCAGCGCCACCGCCGTCACCGAACTGACCGTGAGGGCGAAGCCGATGCCGATCAGCAGGGCGGGCGCGACGAACGCGCCGAGGCCCGGGTCGTGGACGTCCAGCCGGGTGCAGAGCAGGCAGCCGACCGCCATCAGGGCGAATCCCGTGGTCAGCAGCCAGGTCGGGGCGACCCGGTGCAGCAGGCGTGAGACGACCGGGATCAGGACGAAGGCGGGGCCCTGGAGGAGCAGGAAGGGGACCGCGACGCGGATCGGGTCCTGGTGCTGCGCGGGGCCCAGCCACATGCTCGTCGCGAAGCAGGCGCCGAGGAAGGCGAGCATGCCGATGACGGCGACGGCGGACGACACGGCGAAGGCCCGGTTGCGGAACAGGGCCAGGTCGAAGATCGGTGACTCGGCCCCGAGTTCCACCACGACGAACCCGGCGAGGAAGCACGTACCGAGCAGGAAGGCGAGGATGACCGGCAGGGTGGTCCAGCCCGACTCGGGCCCCTCGACGGCGCCGTACAGCACGAGGACCAGGCCGATGGCGAACGTGATCTGGCCGGGCACGTCGAGCCGGCGGCCCGCGGGCGACGTCGACTCCGCCGCCAGCGTCAGGGTCAGCACCATGCTGACCAGTGCGAGGCCCACGAGCACCCAGAACGAGCCGCGCCACGACCCGACCCTGGCGAACACCCCTCCCAGCAGGGGCGAGACGGCGGCGCCGGCGGAGAGGAATCCGCTCCAGACGGCCACGGAGTGGGCCCGCTCGCGCGAGGTGCGGGTGACGGAGGTGATCGCGGTGAGCGAGCCGGGGAACATCGCGCCGGCGCCCAGTCCGTTCAGTGCCGCGCCGATCCACAGCACCTGTACGGACGGCGCGAGAGCGGCCACGGTGCTGCCCGCGGCGACCAGGGCCGTGCCGGCCGTGATCAGCCGCCTGCGTCCGAAGAGGTCCCCGAGGACACCGAAGGTGAATTCGAAGCAGACCACGGAGATCATGAACGCCGCCGTGATCCAGGTGAGCTGGGAACCGTGGGTGTTCAGGTCCTGCTGGAAGAGTCCGTTGAGCGAGGCCGGCAGCGCGTTCGCGACCTGGGCCACGAACACCGCGCAGCAGGCGGCAGCCAGCGTTCCCGCGTAGCCCGGTGTCCGGGCGCCCCCCGCGGTGGGGCTCAGGGACGTCGTCGTCCCGTTGTCGAGCGTCATGGTTGTGCTCCCTGGCTGGGAAGGACGGGCGTCCCGGAGGACTGGGCCCTGTGGGACGGAAGGGCCCGGCTCTGCGTGCGCGGTGGGGGAGCGGGGCACGACGCGAGGCGGGCGTGATGCCGTGGAGAATGACATTTGCTTTACGTCGCGTCAATGGTTTGTGCGTGCCCTAAAGTGAATCGAGTGACCGTAAGGAGAAAGGTCGCCCTGTCCTGCGGTGAGCTCCGCCCCTCGTGGGCCTTTTGCTTTACAAGGCGTAAAGTGTATTTGTGCTACGTATCACGTGAGGCCGGTATGTGCGCTCGGCGTACAGTCGCGCGTTAGGATCCGGGCATGGCGAACCTTCGTGAGGCACAGAAGCAGATGACGCGCCGTCTGCTGCTGGAGTCAGGACTCGAACTCTTCAAGACGAAGGGGTACGCCGCCACCACGGTGGACGACATCGCCACCGCGGCGGGCACCACCCGCGTGACCTTCTACGCGTACTTCCCCTCCCGCAGCGAGCTGATGAAGGCGCTCATCGACGAGCGGCTCAACGAGGCGTTGCAGCGCGTCCGTTCCCAGGAGCACGGCTCGACGGCGCGGGACCTCGTCGCCACCGTCGCCGACGGGACGCCGGAGGCGATCATGGCGTGGCTGCGGCGCACCGCCGACAACTGGCCCGCCATCCGCCCGATCATCCGGGTCGGCCGCGACGCCGCGGTGATCGATCCGGAACTCACCGACCTGGTCGAGCGCTGGATGGAGGAGGCCATCGGCGACATCGAGGACGGGCTGGAGGCGGCCGGGCGCCTGGAGCCCCACCAGCGTCACTTCCGGGGGGTACTCGCGATGGCCCAGCTCGACTTCGTCGCCCAGAACTGGGACGGCTCCGACTGGAAGCTCACCCGTGACCAGATGCTCGACGAACTCGGCGCCAGCTGGGTGCGGTTGCTGACCTGATCCGGGCGGCCCGCCCCGCCAGGACCGCCCGGCGGCCGGGCCGGACGCCCGGCGCCGATACCGAGGCGCCGCATCCGTCCGCCGTGGGGCCCGTGCCGCCCCGAGCGGCGTCAGAGGGACCGTGCGGCGTCGAGCAGCAGCGTCCGGAGCCACGCGATGAAGTCCTGGTCGGCCAGCCGCGGGTTCCACACCATGTCGATCCCGAGCCCGGGGAGCGGGAACGGGAACTCCTCGATCCGCAGGTCGGAGAGGGCCCGCATGGCGGCGGCCACCTGGTGCCGGAGGAGGGCGACACCGCCTGCCCGCGCCACCAGGAACGGGACCAGCAGGAAGTCGGAGATCAGCAGGCCGACACGGTAGGGGACGCCCTCCTCCTCCAGCACCGAGTAGGGGAAGACCCGCCGTTCGGTGTCGACGACGATGTGCGGCTGCGTGGTCAGGAGGTCCAGCGCGCTCGCCTCCGCCGGCGCGCTGTGTGATGCCACCACCACACAGCGGTCGTTGTACAGGCGCTCGCGCGGGTGCGGCGAGAAGTGGCCCTCCGAGATCAGGACGACATCGACCCCCTGGTCGGTGAAGGTGGCCTCCGTCGGCACCGTGATCGTCCGCACGCGCAGGGTGGCGTGGGGGGCGCGTTCGGCGACGAGCCGCGTGAGCCGGGGGCCGATGACGAACGCCGTGCTGTTCGTCATGGCGACCGTGATCACGCGCCGGTCCGTGGCGGGGTCGAAGCAGGGGAAGTCCACGAGGTGCGCGGCCAGCCGCAGGGCGCTGCGCAGCGGTGCGATCAGCTCCAGCCCGCGCGGGGTCGGGGTGACGCCGCTGCCCTGCCGGACGACGAGGTCGTCCCCCAGCAGCCGCCGCATGCGGGTCAGGGCGTGGCTCATCGCCGGCTGCGAGAGGCCGACCCGCTCCGCCGCCCGGGTCACCGAACCCTCCTCCAGGAGGGCGAGGAGCGGCACCAGCAGGTTGAGGTCGACCGACGCCAGCCGGTCCAGCCCCGAACCCCTGGCGCCCTCTTCGTCGTCCATGGCGCGAACCCTATGCCGCGGTCCCGGTCATGCGGCGCAGCCGGGGCACCGGGATCCGGTAGTCGAGCGCGGCGGCCACGGCGGTCCCGTCCGGGTGCTGCCAGCGCATCAGCGCCGGCCCGCCGCCGGGTCCTCCGTCGACGTACACCGGTTCCCCCGACGGCGGCAGGGAGCCCGCGGCCTTGAGGGAGAGCCCGAACTGCTCGGTCCAGAAGTAGGGCTGGAACCGGAGCGGGGGCGCGGCGTCGCCGTGGACCAGTGCCCTCGCGGCGGTCTTCGCCTGCTCGATCGCGCTGCTCCACAGGGGGACGCGGCGCAGACCGCGCGCGGTGGGGAACGCCGCGAGGTCGCCCACGGCCGCGATGCCGGGGCGTACGAGACCGCGTGGGCCGACCGGCACGGCGCCCCCCGCCACGAGCCCCGTGTCCGCGAGCCACTCCGTGTTGGGGACGTCGCCGACGGCGGTCAGGACGAGCTCCGCGTCGAGAGCCGTACCCTCCTCCAGGACGACCCGTGCGGACTCCCCGCTGCGTTCCAGCCGCGCGGACCGCGTCTCCACGACGGTGAGCCCGCGTTCGCGCCCGGCCCGGACGAGGACACCGGCGAGGTGGGAGCCGAGCCGGGCGACCAGCGGCGGCCCCTGGGAGACGACGGTGACCCGGCAGCCGGCGGCCAGGCAGCCGGACGCCATCTCCATGCCGAGCGGACCGCCGCCGACCACGACGACCGACGGCCGGCCGGCCAGCCGGCCGCGCAGGGCCAGCGCGTCGTCGAGCCCCCGCAGGGTGTGCTCCCCGGGAAGGGCGGACAGCCTCCGGGCCCGGGAGCCGGTGGCGAGCACGAGGCCGTCGTACGGCAGGGCCGTACCGTCGTCGAGCGTGACGGACCGGCGGCCGGGGTCGAGTGCGGTCGCGCGTACGCCCAGGAGCTCGGCCGCCCCGTGGCCGGCCGGCGGGAGTCCGTGCGCCGGAGGGCCGTCGCCGTCGAGCAGCAGCGCCTTCGACAGCGCCGGGCGGCTGTACGCCGGGTGCGGTTCGTCGCCCACGATGGTGAGTTCGCCGTCGAAGCCCGCCTCGCGGAGCGTGTCGGCGGCGGTGAGTCCGGCGATCCCGTTGCCGACCACGACGACACGCTTCATCGTGGCCCCGCTCATGCGACCCTCAGCGCGGCGACGGGACACACGCGGACGGCGGCGTTCGCCAGGGCGGCGTCCGCTTCGCCGATCTCCTCGCGGTCCAGGACGAGTTCGCCCTCGTCGTCGAGGTGCATGAGCTGCGGGGCGGCCTCCTCGCAGAGGCCGTGGCCCTCGCAGCGGGGGCGGTCGAGAGTGATCCTCATGCCGCGATCACCTCCAGGACGGGGAGCTCCTCGATGCTCCGGGTGATGTTGCCGGGAACGCGTACCTCGGGTCCGACGACCAGGCGCTCGACGCGCCGTGCCAGCGCCTCGATCACGGCGTGGGCCTCCAGCCGGGCGAGCCCCTGTCCGGCGCAGCCGTGCGGGCCGTAGCCGAAGGAGAGGTGGTCGACCGGGTTGCGGGTGACGAGGAAGGCGTCGGGGTTCTCGTAGTGCCGGGGGTCGCGGTTGCCCGCGCCGAACAGGATCGCGATCTGCGCGCCCGCCGGGATGACGGCCCCGTCGATCTCGACGTCCCGGGTGGCGCGCCGGCCCCAGGCGTGCACGGGGGCCCAGTAGCGCAGTACCTCGTTGAACGCGGCGGGCACCAGTGACGGGTCGTCGCGGATCAGGGCGAGCTGGCCGGGGTGCGAGCCGAGGAGGGCCACGATGTTGCCGATCGCCGCCACGGTGGTGTCGACGCCGGCGCCGAGGTACTGGTGGATGATGTGCCCGGCCGCGCCCGGCGGAACGGCGCCCCGTGCCTCGGCCTCGAAGATGGCGCGGCCCACGGACCCTTCGGCCAGATCGGCCGCTCCGACCTGGGAGCACCACGCGTAGAGCTCGCCGGCCACCGGGAAGCTCTCCGCCGTGCGCCGGTTCATCGGGCCGATGACCTCCATGGCGGCCTGGCCCCAGCGCAGCATGTTGTCGCGCGCGTGGCCCGTGAAGCCGATCAGGTCCGCGACGACCTCCAGCGGAAGCGCCCGGGCGAGCGCGTCGATCGCCTCGAAGCCGCCCTGTTCGACGAGCGCCGCGACGACCGCGTCCGCCTTCGCCTCGATCCTCGGCTTCAGGCCGCGCAGCGCGCGCGGTGAGAGGTTCTCGCTGAGCGTGGCGCGCAGCCGGGTGTGCACCGGTGGGTCGGACGCGAGCGAGGTGCCGGCCAGCGCTTCGTTGGCCGCCGGGTTGAAGCCGATCGAGGCCGAGGAGAAGGACTCCCAGTCCGCCAGCGCGCCGCGGATGGCGTCGTACCGCGTCAGCGCGAAGACGTCGTTGGCCGGGAGGTGGACGACGGGGCCCTGCTCGCGCAGTGCGGCGTAGACGGGATACGGGTCGAGCAGGACCTCGTCGGCGAAGAGGTCGATCCCGGAGGTGGGTGGCGTGGTCATGGCCCCCAGTGAAGTGTCCGGGCTCACATCCAACAAGTGAATGATTCGTATGAGGCGTCATGCATCCGATGCATGTCCGCACCCCGGACCGCCTGGTCAGCGGGCCTGTCGGCGGTTGCCGCGCGCTCGTCCCGAGATGCTCACATCATGCCTAGTTCAATATTTTTTCCCAGTGTCCAATTCATTGACGTCGTGTAAACCGAATGGCTACCGTGGCTGCGGCCACAGGGTGCTGAGCACCCCACTCGGACACGTGAGGGCAAGGCATGAGCGTCAAGAGCACCACCGTGAACACCGTCCTGGGCCCGGTGCCGGCCGGGGACCTGGGGGTCGTCTCGGTCCACGAGGCACTGCTGTCCGTGTTTCCGGGCGCTGAGCACGCCTTCGACGTCACCATCGACCGCGCGGAGATCTTCGAGACCCTCGCCGCGAAGCTGAAGGACTTCCGGGCCCACGGCGGCGGCACGATCGTCGACAGCACCGGCATGTTCCACGGCCGCGACGTCCGGCTGTACGAGAGCCTCTCGCGCACGACCGGCGTACACATCGTCGCGTCGACCGGACAGGGCCCGGAGGAACTGCTCGGCGGTTACTTCCTCACGCCGCAGACCGACCCGCCGACGCCGTGGCCCGCCGAGAAGTTCGCCGGCCTCTTCACCGCGGAGGTCACCGAGGGCATGGTGGTCCCGCGCGTGGAACGGCGGGGCCCCGCCGGGCTGGTGGCCACCGCCGTGTCCGCCGGGGGCATGACCGCGACCGACGAGAGCCTGCTCCGCGGCGCGGCGCGCACCGCCCTGAACACCGGCGTCGCCCTCTCCGTCCGCCACGGCAGCGACGCCGTCCACGACCTCGGGATCGCCCTGGACGAGAAGCTGCCGGCCGGCCGTGTCGTCGTCGCCGGGCTCGACCGCGCGGACGCCGTCGCCGCCGGGGCGCCCGCCGAGATCGCCCGCCGCGGCGCCTACGTCGCCCTCGACCACGTCGGCGTGGACGACGGGACCCACATCGGTGACGCCGAGCGCGCCGCCCTGGCCGCCGAGCTCGTACGGGCCGGCTTCCGCGACCGGATCCTGCTCTCCGGCAACGCCACCGGGGTGGCGAAGGGCCACACCGGCAACGACCTGCCCTACAGCTACGTCCTGACCATCTTCGTCCCGCTCCTGGAGGCGCAGGGGCTCAGCGAGGCGGACACGCGGCGGATTCTCGTCGGGAACCCGCGCGACCTCCTGTCGGTGCGCTGAGCGCGCCGGTGCGAACGACCGTCAAGTCTCTTTCTCAAAGGTGAGTGTTGTGTCGAGAGTGAACACCGTCCTGGGACCGATCCCGGCCGAGGAGCTGGGTCTCGTGGCCGTCCACGAGCACATCGGCTACGGCATGCCCGGCTCCGAGCTGGACACGAAGTGGTGGAAGACCCCCGAGCAGCGGCACGAGGAGACCGTCCCGAAGCTGCGCCGCTTCCACGAGCACGGCGGCGGCACCTTCGTCGACGCGACCGGGATCTGCAACGGCCGCGACATCGACCACTACAGGTCGCTCTCCGCGAAGACCGGCGTGCACATCGTCGCCTGCACCGGCTTCGTCGGCGGCGACACCGCCCTCCCGCACTTCGCGCGGGCCGAAGTGGACTACCTGACACGGCAGTTCGTCCACGAGATCACCGTCGGGATCGGCGGCACGGACGGCCTCGCCGGGGTCATCAAGGTCGGCGTGAGCCGCGGCGGCCGCATGACGGACCTGGACAAGCGCATCTACCGCGCCGCCGCCCGCGCCTCGCTCCTCACGGGCGTACCGATCCTCACGCACCTCGCGATCGACGCCGAGAACGCCATCGCGATCTTCGCCGAGGAGGGACTGCCCCTGGACCGCGTCCTGTTCGGCCACGTCGACGACGGGGTGAACGCCGACAGGACGCGCGACGTCTGGATCGCCGAGCAGGGCGGACGCATCGGCTTCGACACCTTCGGCTACGAGACGGAGCTGCCCGACCCGCCGTTCTGGGCCCGCCCCCGCAAGGAGCGGCTGGACCACTTCCTCCGGTTCATCGGCGACGGCCGGATCACCCAGGTCCTCGCCTCCGCCGACGCCAACTGCAGCCCGCTGGGCTGGCCGGGCGTGAAGGGCCACACCGTCAACTACATCTTCGAGGACCTCATCCCGGACCTCCGCGCGGCCGGTCTCGACGAGGCCGCCATCAAGACGATCTTCGTCGACAACCCGGCCGGCTTCCTCACCATCCAGAAGTAGAGAGAAACACCATGCACCTCTCGGACCTGAAGAACCTGAAGATCGCCATCGTCGGAGCGGGGTACGGCGGCGCGGCGGCGGCCAAGGCCCTCAGCCTCCTCGGCGCGGACGTCGACGTCTACGAGCAGGCGGGCCGGATCGGCGAGGTCGGCGCCGGTATCGGCCTGCGCCCCTCCACCATGAACCGGTTCCGCGAGTGGGGGATCTTCGACGCCGTCGCGAAGGTCAGCTCGCCCAGCGACTACTTCGAGATCCTCACCGCCACGGGGGAGCGGATGATGAAGGAGGCGTGGCCGGCCGCGGGCGAGCAGACCCACACCCACCTCATCCACCGCGGCGACTTCATCGACGCACTCCTCGGCGTCCTCCCCGAGGGCATGGTGCACCTCGGCCACAAGCTGGAGACCGTCCAGGACAAGGGCGACAGCGCCGTCCTCACCTTCGCCGACGGCAGGACCGCCGAGGCCGACCTCGTGGTCGGCGGCGACGGCATCAAGTCGGTGGTGCGCCGCGAGCTGTTCACCGACAAGGCTCCCGTGTTCTCCGGGGAGCACGCCTACCGCACGGTGATCGACGTCGACGACGCCTACGGGATGGTCGTCGACGACAACCTGCGGATGTACATCGGCCGGGGCACGAAGATCTACCTGCTGCCGCTGCGCCACCGCAACCAGGTGTCGTTCGACGTCACCGCCCTGTGCCCGGACGGCACCTGGGCACCGCAGGTCACCAAGGACGCCCTGCTGGCCACGGTGGAGGGCTTCGACGAGCGCCTCGTGAACATCACCCGGGACCTCGACATGAACACCGTGAACATCCGCGCCGTCTACGACATCGACCCGGTCGACACCTGGCACACGGACTCCGTCGTCCTCGTGGGCGACGCCGCCCACTCGATGCTGCACCACCAGGGCCAGGGCGCGAACTCCGCCATCGAGGACGCCGGAGCGCTCGCCGACGCCCTGCGCCGCGCGGACTCCGTGAAGGAGGCGCTGGCGCTGTTCCAGGCCACCCGCAAGCCGGTGACCGACGAGTTGCAGCGCATCTCCCGCCAGGGGTGGACGGAGGAGGAGATCCACGAGGTCTTCCCCGGCCAGAAGCCCGCGTCCGCCGCCGCCCCGCAGGAGTAGGACACATGCCGCTGCACCCCGAGATCGCCGCGTTCGTCGCAGGCCTCCCGGCCCCGCCCGAGGGCCCGCTCGACCCGGTCGCCCTGCGCGCCGCGGACGAGGCGCACGTCGCCCCTCCCGCCGAACGCCTGCCGCTGCACGCGGTGGAGGACGTCACCGCGCGGACCGCGTCGGGAGACGTACCGGTACGGATCTACACACCGGCCGAGGCCGGCGGCGACGGCGTGATCGTCTACTTCCACGGCGGTGCGTTCTTCCTCGGCAGCCTGGGGACGCACGACCACGTCGCGCGCTCGCTGGCGAAGGAGACGGGCCTCAAGGTGGTCTCCGTCGGCTACCGCCTGGCACCCGAGTCCGCCTTCCCCGCCGGTCTGGCCGACTGCTACGGGGTCGTCCGCTGGGTGGCCGAGGAGGGCGGGAGCCCCGCCCGGGGCGGCACGACGCTCGCCGTCGCCGGTGACAGCTCCGGCGGCACCTTCGCGGCGGCGGTCGCGGCCATGGCGCACGACGACGGCTTCGACCGGATCACGCACCAGATCCTCTACTACCCCTCGCTCGACCTGGACTTCGACACCGGCCGGTACGCCTCGCTGCGGGAGAACGCCGTGGGCTACGGCCTGGAGACGGCGGGGCTGAAACCCTTCAACGCCTTCTACACCGGCAGCGGCGCCGATCCCGCCGACCCTCTTGTGTCGCCCCTGAAGCGGACGGACCTCACCGGACTCCCGCCCGCCCTGGTCGTCACCGGGGAGTACGACCCCCTGCGGGACGAGGGCGAGCTCTACGGCCGGCGGCTGCGCGAGGCCGGCGTCCGGGCGGCGGTCAGCCGGTACGCGGGCGCGGGCCACGGGTTCGTGCAGCACTTCTCCTGGATCCCGGAGTACCACCGGGTCTTCGAGGAGACGCGCGACTTCCTCCGCCGGAACTGAACGGGGCGGTCGTCGCACGGATCCGTTCGACGTACGGGTCAGGTCCATGTACGGGTCCGGGCCCACGCACCGGGCCGGTCCACGCACGGGTTCGGCCCACGTGTGGTTCAGCCTCACGCACGAGTTCGGGCCCATGTACGGGTTCGGCCCACGTGTGGGTTCAGCCTCACGCACGGGTTCGGGCCCATGTACGGGTTCGGCCCACGTGTGGGTTCAGCCTCAGGGAGGGTCCGGCGACGCACGGGTCCGGTCCCACGTACGGGTTCGGTTCGGTCCACGTGTGGGTTCGGCCTCACTACTGGATCCGTCCACGTACAGGACCGGCCCACGTACAGGACCGGTCCCCGGTACAGGACCGGCCCACGCACGGGTCCGGCCCACGCACGGGCCCGGCCTCACGTACAGGACCGGCCCCCGCACGGTCCGGCCCCACGCACGAGTTCGGAAAGAGAGTCATGACGCCGCACGCAGTCAACGTCCACCCCCTGGTCTCGCCGTGGGGCCGGTTCGGCCTCTACAGCTTCTTCATCGACGCACCCGAGCCCGCCGTCGTCGACACCGGGATCGCCTCCTCACCCGCCGACGGCATGATCCCCGCCCTGGAGGCCATCGGGCGCCGCATCGAGGACGTGCGGTGGATCCTGCTGACCCACGGTCACATCGACCACATCGGCGGGGCGCACGCCCTGTGGGAGCTCACGGGCCGGCGGGCCCAGGTGGTGATCCACGAGGCCGACGCACCGATGCTCCGTTCCCGGCGCGCCCACGTGGACGAATACCTCGCGGGGCGCGGACAGTACCTGGGCGATCCCGACGGCGAGGCGAGGGTGACGGCCGCCACACACGCCGTCATCTCCGGCGAGATGGAGCCCACCCTGCTCGTCAGGGGTGGCGAGACCCTCTCCCTCGGCGGCGGTGTCGAGGTCTCGGTGCACCCGGTCCCGGGGCACACGCCCGGATCGGTCGCCTACGTCATCGACGGCCAGCGCTCGGTGTTCACCGGCGACGCCGTGCAGGTCCACGGAGCGGCCAACGGCTTCCCCGGCTACACGGACCCGGCCGCCTACCGCGCCGGGCTGGAGTACCTGCGTGACGAGGTCCGGCCCCGGCACCTGTACCTCGGGCACCCCTACCGCCGCGCCGACGGCACCCCGTACGGCGTCGAGCTCGACGCCGCGCAGGCCCGGGAGGCCATCGACCAGAGCCTCGCCATCGAGGCCCGGGCGGGTGCGGCGGCCTGCGACTGCCTGCGGTCCGGCCTCCAGGAGACGGACTCCCCGTACTCGCCGTTCGCCCCCGCCGCCGGGGCACTCGGCTACACCGGCGACCCCACGCTCGAACCCTCGCCGTTCCTCACCACGATGCACGGCTACCGCACGCAGCACGACCAGACCTCGTAGTACAGGAGCTTCGTACTCATGACCGACTTCCAGACGATCCGGGCGGGCAGGCAGGAGATCGCCGTCCGCAAGGACCTCCGGGTGCCGATGCGCGACGGCGTCATGCTGGCGGCCGACACCTACAGCGGCGTCGACGACAAGCCGCGTCCGGCGCTCGTGGCACTCAGCCCGTACGGCAAGGAACTCCAGGCCCTCGCCCTCACCACCCCGCCGCAGCGGCGCCCCAGCCCGATGTGGGACGGCTGCATCGAGGCCGGTGACATCGCGCGCGTGGTGGAGGAGGAGTACGTCCACGTCATCGGTGACCTCCGCGGCTCCGGCGCCTCCGAGGGCGAGCACATCGGCAACTACAACGCCGGCGGCGTCCCGCTCGGCCAGGACGCGTACGACTTCATCGAGTGGGTCGCGGCGCAGCCGTGGTGCGACGGCAACGTCGGGATGATCGGCATCAGTTACTTCGGCTCGATGCAGGTGCTCGCGGCGGCCGAGCGGCCGCCGAGCCTCAAGGCGATCTTCGTCAGCGGCGGCCACTACGACTTCTACGAGACCACCTACCACGGCGGCGTCATGTGGTTCATGCCGCGCGCCGCCCGCGAGGGGCGCGGCGGCGACTCCGGCTGGGCCTTCACCGACGGCGTCAAGTCCCGCATGCTGGAGACCTTTTCGCCCGAGGAGATCAGGGAACGGGTGGCCGAGCGCCTCCGGGACCCGGATGTCGCCGCCTGGCCCAACCTGGTCCACGTGCTGAACTACCCGAAGAACCACGAGGCCTGGTTCGACATCGTGATGAACGAGGTCGACGGCGAGTGGTACGAGGAGCGCAACCCGGTCACCCTCGCACCCCGCGTCGACATTCCCGTCTGGCTCCAGATCGACCAGGGCCGCGGGTGGACGATGGACGGCACCATCGAGCTCTACGACGCGCTGAAGGGCCCGAAGAAACTCGACATCGGCCCCTACCCGCCGATGCAGTCGCGCCCCTTCATCGAGGAGCACGACAAGATGTTCCGCTGGTACGAGTACTGGCTCAAGGGCATCGACAACGGGATCATGGACGAACCGGCCGTCAGCATCCACGTCGAGGGCTCACGCGAGACCGTCACCGGCGCGCAGTGGCCGCCGAAGAAGGTGGAGCACAGGGCGCTCTACCTGCGCCCGCGCCACGCGCTGTCCCCCGAGCCCGAACTCATGGGCGCCGAGCACGCCGCACCCGACGGCTTCTACCAGGCGCCGCTCACGGTGACCGACACCGTGCAGACGCTCAGCTGGAGCACCGCCCCGTTCACCGTACCCACCGAGATGATCGGACAGGGCGCGGCGCACCTGTTCGCGGAGATCGACCAGCCCGACACGAACTTCATCCTGCGCCTGTGGGACGCGGCCCCGGACGGCGGGCGCCGCCTCGTCACGACGGCCTACCTCAAGGCGTCGCACCGAGAGCTCGACGAGGAACGCACCACGGAGGGCGACCCCCGCCACCCGCACACCCGGGCGGTGCCGGTCGAGCCGGGGACGATCGAGGAGTACGTGCTGCGCGTCTACCCGTTCGGCGCGACGTTCCTGCCGGGACACAGGCTGGTGGTGGAGCTCTCCAACGCCGAGCCGCTCGCCGACGAGCACAACGCGCTGCTGCCGCCCGACGCCTTCCACCTCCCGGTGGGCCGCCCCGTCACGCACAAGATCTACCGTGACGCCCTCCACCCGTCCCGGCTCGTGCTGCCGTTCACCGAGGTCGCCGCCGCGGACGCGGCACGGCCGGGCGGCGGCGGAGGGGAGAGCCCCCACGGTTCCTGACCCACGCGTCATGGCCGCCCCGCCGCCGGGGCGGCCTTTCGGGTGGCTTCCGCGAGGCCGTGAACAATCACGACACAAGGTGTCGGGATTCGCGTCGAGCATGGGGTTCAACGGTCCGCGTCCCGCACGGACGCGGACCACGCCGTGCGACAGACAGGGAACTCCATGGGACTCACACCCGGCACACCGGCACCCGGCCTCGGCGGGAAGGTCGCGCTCGTCGCGGGGGCCACGCGCGGAGCCGGACGCGGCATCGCCGTCCAGCTCGGTGCCGCCGGTGCGACGGTCTACGTCACCGGACGCACGACACGGGAACGGCGCTCGGAGTACGACCGGCCCGAGACGATCGAGGAGACCGCCGAACGCGTCACCGAGGCGGGCGGAACCGGCATCGCGGTGCCGACCGACCACCTGGTGCCCGCACAGGTCCGTGCCCTGGCCGAGCGCATCGACGCCGAGCAGGGAGGGCTGGACGTCCTGGTCAACGACATCTGGGGCGGGGAGAAGCTGTTCGCGTTCGACCGGCCGGTGTGGGAGCACGACCTCGACGACGGGCTGCGACTGCTCCGGCTCGGCGTGGACACCCACGCGATCACCAGTCACTTCGTCCTGCCGCTGCTCGTGCGCCGGCGGGGCGGCCTCGTCGTCGAGATGACCGACGGGACGTCCGCGTACAACAGCGAGCACTACCGCAACTCGTACTTCTACGACCTGGCCAAGAACAGCGTGCTGCGCACGGCGTTCGTGCTCGCGCACGAGCTGGAGCCGTACGGCGGGACGGCGGTGGCGCTCACCCCGGGATGGATGCGCTCGGAGATGATGCTCGACGCGTTCGGTGTCACCGAGGACACCTGGCGTGACGCGCTGGCCACCGTGCCGCACTTCTGCGTCTCGGAGAGCCCGGCGTACGTCGGCCGGGCGGTGGCCGCACTGGCCGGCGACCCGGACGTCGCCCGCTGGAACGGCCGGTCGCTGTCCAGCGGGCAGGCCGCCCAGGAGTACGGGTTCACCGACCTCGACGGCTCACGGCCCGACTGCTGGCGCTACCTCGTCGAGGTCGAAGCCGCCGGCAAGCCGGCGGACGGCACCGGCTACCGGTGACGCCCGCCGCTCACGGCCGTACGCGTCCGGGCCGCAGGTGTCACTTCCGCCAGAACAGGTGATGGGTCACGCCGCTCGGGCTGGGCACGACGTCCAGGTGGAACCTGTCGGTCAGTTCGTCGGGGGACTCCCAGAGCCGCAGGCCGGACCCGAACTTCACGGGCGAGACCGCCACGTGCAGGGTGTCGACGAGGTCGGCGTCGAGGAACTCCCGGATGGTCGTCACCCCGCCGCCGAGCCTGACGTCCTTGCCCCGTGCCGCCTCCCGGGCCTGACCGAGGACCGTGGCGGGATCGCCGTCGACGAAGTGGAACGTGGTGTCGGAGAGCGTGAACGACGGGCGCGTGTGGTGGGTCAGCACGAACACCGGGGTATGGAAAGGCGGCTCGTCCCCCCACCAGCCGCGCCACTCGTGGTCGTTCCACGGCCCGCGCTGCGGACCGAACTTGTTGCGCCCCATGATCTCGGCGCCGATGCCGTGCGCGAAGTCCCGCGTCAAGTAGTCGTCGAGGCCCCGGCTCCCCCCGGAGTCGGTGCGCCCCGGCCAGCTCGCGGTGGCACCCGCCCAGGCGAACAGCCGCCCGGGCTCGACGTGGCCGAACGGGTGTTCAAGGGTCTGGTCCTCGCCGGCTGCGATCCCGTCACTGGAGACGGTGAAGTTCTGGACCCTCAGCAGCTGGGCCATAGGTGTTCCTCCTACGTCGTCGACAACGGTGATGAGACCCTCCGGGGCGGGAGAACTCATCGCGCTCCCGAGGATGACGGAAGCGGCGCCGGTTCCTCGGAACCGGCGCGAGGTCTCCCGCACCGTACCGGACCCGACTGACAGCCCCGCCGGACGACAGCGTGGTGGTCGGGCGACGTCCGGGCGGGCGGCGTCACGGGGTGAGGGCCGGCCTCCGGCCGCCCGATGACGGCCGCCGGGGCCCCGCGGCCCAAGGACACCGAGTCGCCGTCGAGGGCGAGCGGGTGCCGGAGGGCGAAGGGCCGGACCGCCGGACGACGGGGCACGGCGAGGGCGGGCACCGGGGAGAGTCCGTGCACCCCGGCGTGTGCGGAGTACCCCGCGCTCCGCCGTGCGCTTTGATCGGTGACGGACGGACGCGCAGGGCGCCGGCCAGGACACAGACCGTCGACGGAGCACCCGGCATGCCTGAGGAAGAGTCCGGCACCCCCCACTGGCTGTTCGGCGATCAGCTCGGACCCCATTTCGTCGATCCCGCGCGGGGCGGCCCGCACCGGGACGCGCCGCTGCTGATGATCGAGTCCCGCCGCGTCTTCGGGCGACGGCGGTTCCACCGGGCCAAGGCCCACCTCGTCCTCTCCGCGATGCGGCACCGGGCCGCCGAACTGGGCGACCGCGTGCGCTACGTCAAGGCCGGCACCTACCGCGAGGGCCTGCGCGAGGCCGTGGGGGACGGCCCGGTGACGGTGCGTCACCCGACGTCCCACGCGGCCCTGGCCTTCGTGCGCGGGCTGCCCTCCGTACGCGTCCTGACGGCCCACGGCTTCCTCGTGACGCACGACGAGTTCAGGACGTGGGCGGACGGCCGCGGCACGAAGCACCTCCGGCAGGAGGACTTCTACCGCTGGGTCCGCCGGACGCACGACCTGCTGATGGAGGGCGACGACCCCGCCGGCGGCCGGTGGAACCTCGACCACGACAACCGGCGGCCCCCGCCCCGAGGCGCCACCGCCCTGGGCGTTCCCGCGCCCTACCGCCCCCGGGAGAGCGACATCGACGCCGAGGTGCGCTCGGACCTCGACCGGTGGTCGCGCGAGGGGGACGTCGAGTTCGTCGGCGAGGACGCGCCGCGCCGGTTTCCCGCCACCCGCCGGGAGGCCCTCGCGGCGCTCCGCCGCTTCACCGAGCACCGGCTCACCACCTTCGGGGCGTACGAGGACGCGGTGCTCGCCGAGGACGCGACGATGAGCCACAGCCTGCTCTCCTCGTCGCTCAACCTCGGCCTGCTGGACCCCGCGGAGTGCGTCGAACGGGCGGAGGCCCGGTGGCGGTCCGGGGACGTGCCGCTCAACAGCGCCGAGGGGTTCGTACGGCAGATCGCCGGATGGCGCGAGTTCGTCTGGCACGTCTACTGGTACTTCGGCGCCCGGTACCGCGAGGGCAACGCCCTGCGCCACCACGGAGCGCTGCCCGGCTGGTTCACCGAGCTGGACGGGGAGGGGACCGGGGCGAACTGCCTGACCCACACGCTGGACCAGGTCAGGACGACCGGCTGGACACACCACATCCCGCGCCTGATGATCCTCGGCAGCCACGCCCTGCAACGGGGATGGGACCCGGCCGCCGTCACCGACTGGTTCCACCGCGGCTTCGTCGACGGCTACGACTGGGTCATGGTCCCCAACGTGGTGGGCATGTCGCAGTACGCGGACGGGGGCCGCATGACCACCAAGCCCTACACCTCGGGCGGCGCCTACATCGACCGCATGAGCGACCTCTGCGGCCCCTGCCGCTACAAGCCGTCCGTACGGGTGGGTGAGGACGCCTGCCCCTTCACCGCCGGATACTGGAACCTCCTGCACCGCCACCGCGACCGCTTCGAACACAACGCGCGGATGACCCGGGCGGTGCGGGGACTGGACCGCCTCACCGACCTCGGCGAACTGCTGGAGCAGGAGCGCGACCGCAGGGACTGAGACCGTTGTACGGTCCGCCCGGGGGCCGTACCCCGGCACCGGAGCCGGGGCACGGTCACAGCGCGCGGAAGGAGAGGGACGTGGATCAGCCGGCGGCAGGACCCGCCCCGGAGGAGAACGGGCAGCAGGCGCTCTTCGGCTGGCCGGACACCGCACCGGCGCCGGCGGCCGGGCGGACGTTCCGGGACAGCCGGCGGGCACGCCGGATGCTCGACGTACGGGAGGTCTACGCGGAACCGGCGGCCCTGGACTCCCCACGGGGCCGGCAGATCATGGCCCGGCTGCCCGGAGCGCGCGTGACCGAGGTCGACGGCCACTGGCGCATCCCCTCCCTCCACGGGAACGACGGCAACACCGCCCGGTGGGTCCGCGTCAAGACCGAGACGCTCGTCCTCGGCGTCAAGCAGACCCTCACCACGCGGCCCAACGGCAGATCGGCCGACTGGATCGCCCCCGGCCCCTCCAACGGCTGCGCGATGGCCTGCGCCTACTGCTACGTCCCCCGCCGCAAGGGGTACGCGAACCCCATCACGCTGTTCACCAACATCGAGGCGATCGTGGCCCACGTCCGCCGCCACGTACGGGCCCAGGGCCCCAAGACGGAACCCAACCAGTGCGATCCCCGTTCCTGGGTCTACGACATCGGAGAGAACGGGGACTGCTCGGTCGACGCCCTCGTCTGCGACAACACCGAGGACCTCGTCGCAGCCTTCCGGCACCTGCCGACGGCGAAGGCGTCCTTCGCGACCAAGTTCGTCAACCCCGACCTGCTCGCCTTCGACCCCCAGGGCCGCACCCGGGTCCGCTTCTCCCTCATGCCGCCCGACGACGCGCGGCTGCTGGACATCCGCACCAGCCCGGTGGCCGAACGGATCGCCGCGGCGCCCGACTTCCTCGACGCCGGGTACGAGGTCCACTTCAACCTCTCGCCCGTCGTCCTGCGCCCCGGGTGGCAGCGGGACTGGGCGGACCTGTTCGTCCACCTCGACGACGTCCTGCCCGCCCGGGTGAAGGCACAGGCGGCGGCGGAGATCATCATGCTGACCCACAACCGGTCGCTGCACGAGGTCAACCTGGGCTGGCACCCGCGCGCCGAGGACGTGCTGTGGCAGCCGGCCGCCCAGGAGACGAAGCGCTCGCAGAACGGGGCGCTCAACGTCCGCTACGCCCGGGAGGTCAAGCAGCGCTCCCTGGTGCGGATCCAGGAGCTCATCGCCACCCACGCCCCGTGGCTGCGCATCAGGTACGCCTTCTGAACGTGTGCTCCGCGGCGGGGCGGTGCCCGTCCCCAGCGCTCCGCCCCGCCCGCCGTGCGCCTCACCCGTGTGCGGCGGCCGTCTTCTCCGTCTCCGCGAGTACGAGCGCGGGGCGCTCGGCCGGGATGTCGTGCGAGCTGCCCTCGGCGGTGACCGGGGTCCGGCCGGGTCCGGCCTCCACGAACGCCGCCGCCGCGTCCCGCCAGAGCCGGGCGTCCCGGGGGGACCCGTCGAACGGCGTCTTCTCCGACACGATGACGGTGGCGGGGACGGCGGCCGGCCAGGAGACCCGGTGGTACGCCTGGTGCATCGGAGCGAAGTCCTGCGCGGTGGGAATCAGTTGACGGTTCTCCTTCGTCGACGGATCTGCCTTCGCCACGTCGACCAGCGGCTTGTTCGCGGCCACCGTCCGGGTGCGGGCGCCCGCACCCGGCGCGGTACTGCCCACGCATCGACGGGGCGTACGGGGCCCGCCGCTCGCCGGTCGGCTCTCGCGGGCCGCCTGCGGGGCTTCCGTACCGCCTGGGCGGTGTCCCGGCTCGCGGCCCGGCCGTTCCCGACCGCCGTCACCGTACGCACCGGCGGAGCCCGCCGTCCGTCCCCCGCCCGCCGAAAATGCCTGGCGCGGCGGAGGCGCGGGGCGGAGACTCGGCCCATGGCTGACATGGGGGCGTTCCGGGCGGCGGTCACCACATGGGCGGCCGGCGGCTCCGGTGACCCCGCTCGGGAGCTGGCCGCGCGGCTGTCCGTCAGGGCGGCCGTCCTGCTCGAAGGGCCGAGCGATGTCGCCGCGGTCGGTGCGCTGGCCGCGAGCCGGGGCAGGGACCTCGCGGCCGAAGGGGTCTGTGTCCTGTCGATGGGCGGTGCGATGGGCGTCGGGCGCTACGCCGGTCTCCTCGGCCCCTCCGGCCTGGGCCTTCGCCTCACCGGGCTGTGCGACGAGAGGGAGCGCGGCTACTACGCCCGCGGCCTGGAACGGGCCGGTGCGGCGTCGCGGGAGTTCTTCGTCTGCGCGGCCGACCTGGAGGACGAGCTCATCCGGGCCCTGGGGGTGACGCGCGTGGAGGAAGTCGTACGCGAGGAGGGCGACCTGCGGGCCCTGCGGACCTTCGTGAACCAGCCGGCGCAGCGGGGCCGCACCGCACACCAGCAGCTGCGGCGCTTCTTCGGCACGAAGAAGGGGCGCAAGATCCACTACGGCCGTGTGCTCGTCGAGGCCCTCGGCCCCGAGCGCGTACCCCCGCTGGACGGCCTGTTCGCGCACCTCTGACCACCGGGTGCCCACGGCTGCCGCGCACGGTGGTGCGAACCGCCGGTGTGGGGGAGCGGCCTGCTCGGGGAGGGCGGACCGTACCGGGGAGTGGTCCGTCCGTCCCCGGTAGGGCGCCTCCGGAGGAACGGCCCGCCGTCGATGGGCGCCCGCACCGGTCCGACCGCGCTCCGGGGTGCCCGGCGCGGCGGGTCCGGAGCGGGGCGCGAGCGCCCTCGGCCGGACGCGTCCTCACCTTCCGCCACGCCGCCCCGCGCCATCCGATCCACGGAACCCCCCTCCCGTGCAGGTGCTGTGTCCGCGGGGAAGTCGCCTGCCCGTAACCCTTGACGCTGGCCTCGGGCGAAAACTACGTTTTGGTTTGCGGAAATCAACTTCCACTTTGTGGAAACCTCTGAACTCTCTCCGTCGCCGGGACCCGTGGCGCGCGGCCTTCTCCGAAGCGGCCCGCCGACAGGCTCCGTGGCGACCCCTAGTGAACAATCGAGGGCCGACCGATGACTGCTGTGGAGGACCTGCCGCCCGAGACGGCCACCGGGGGCACCCGGGCCGACGGGGGCACCGGAGGCACCAGCTCCGTCCTGTACACCTACGACCTGGCCCCGACGAAGAAGCAGGGACGCCGCTGGGGCGCGTACAACGTCTTCACCCTCTGGGCCAACGACGTCCACAGCCTCGGCAACTACGCCTTCGCCATCGGCCTCTTCGCCCTCGGCCTGAACGTGTGGGGCATCCTGGCGGCCTTCGCGCTCGCCTCGGTCCTGCTCTTCCTCCTGCTGACGCTGTCCGGCTTCATGGGTCACAAGACGGGCGTCCCCTTCCCCGTCATGAGCCGCATCGCGTTCGGCATCAAGGGCGCGAAGATACCCGCCGCGGTCCGCGGCATCGTCGCGATCGCCTGGTTCGGCATCCAGACCTACCTCGCCTCCGCCGTCCTGAGCGCCCTCCTCCTCGCGATGTTCCCCGGCCTGCGCGCCCTGGACGCGCACGCGCTGCTCGGGCAGTCGGCTCTCGGCTGGATCTCGTTCGTCTCCCTGTGGGCCCTCCAACTCCTCATCGTGAGCTACGGGATGCAGATGATCCGGAGGTACATGGCCTTCGCGGCGCCCACGACCCTGATCACCATGCTCGCCCTCGCGGTCTGGATGTTCGTCCGTGCGGACGGCTCGATCTCGCTGTCCGTCGACGCACCGCTCACCGGCGGGGCCATGTGGCTCCAGATCCTCCAGGCCGCCGCGCTGTGGGTGGTGATCTACGGGACGTTCGTCCTGAACTTCTGCGACTTCACCCGGTCCGCGAAGAGCCGCGGCTCCATCGTGCGCGGCAACGTGATCGGCATCCCGCTGAACATGCTCTTCTTCGCCGTCATCGTGGTGGTCCTCAGCGGGGCGCAGTTCAAGCTCGACGGGCACATCATCACCAGCCCCACGGACATCGTCCGCACCATCCCGAACATGTTCCTCCTGGCGGTGGCCTCGCTCGCCCTCATCGCCCTGACGGTCGCGGTGAACCTGCTGGCCAACTTCGTCGCGCCGATCTACGCGCTCATCGACCTCTTCCCCCGCAGGCTGAACTTCCGCCGGGCGGGCGTCGTGAGCGCGGTCATCGGGCTGGCGATCCTGCCGTGGAACCTCTACGACAGCCCGGTCGTCGTGAACTACTTCCTCGGGGGACTCGGGGCCCTCCTCGGACCGCTCTTCGGCGTGATCATGGCGGACTACTGGCTGCTGAGGAAGTCCCAGGTCAACGTGCCCGACCTCTACAGCGACGACCCGGGGGGCGAGTACCACTACAGCCGCGGTTTCAACCCCCGCGCGGTGGCGGCCTTCGTCCCCGGCGCGGCGGTCGCCGTCGTCGTCGCGCTGGTGCCCTTCTTCCACGCCGCGGCCGGGTTCTCCTGGTTCGTCGGCGCGTTCCTCGCCGCCGTGCTCTACGCCCTCATCGCGGACCGGCGGGCACAGATCCGGGACGTGGACGGCGAGTCCATCGCCGTCGCCGCCGAATGAACCACCGCCGGACGCACCACCGAACCGAAGGCCATGGCATGCGCATCCTCGTCGTCAACGTCAACACCACGCAGTCGATCACCGACTCCATCGGCGAGCAGGCCGCCGGTGCGGCGTCGCCGGGCACCGAGATCGTTCCGCTGACCCCCTCCTTCGGGGCGGAGTCCGTCGAGGGCAACTACGAGAGCTACCTCGCCGCCATCGCCGTGATGGAGACGGTCCGTGCCTATCCGGAGCCGTTCGACGCCGTGATCCAGGCCGGATACGGCGAGCACGGGCGGGAAGGGCTACAGGAACTGCTCGACGTGCCGGTCGTCGACATCACCGAGGCCGCCGCGAGCACCGCGCAGTTCCTCGGCCGCAGCTACTCCGTCGTCACGAGCCTGGACCGCACGGTGCCGTTGATCGAGGAGCGCCTGCACACCGCCGGGCTGAGCGCGCGCTGCGCCTCGGTGCGGGCCAGCGGGCTCGCGGTGCTGGATCTGGAACGGGACGAGGAGGCGGCCGTCGCCGCCATCGTCGAACAGGCCGCCCTGGCCGTGGAGACCGACCGGGCGGAAGTGATCTGCCTCGGCTGCGGCGGCATGTCGGGCCTCACCGAACGCGTCGTCGAACGCACCGGCGTCCCCGTCGTCGACGGTGTGAGCGCCGCGGTGACGATCGCCGAGTCACTGGTCCGTCTGGGCCTGACCACGTCGAAGGTGCGCACGTACGCCCCGCCGCGCCCCAAGCGGTTCGTCAACTGGCCCCCAGGTGACCGCTGAGGCGGCGCCGTCCACCGCCCGCGCCCGGGGGCCGCACTCCGGTCCCACCCGAGGAACACGCTCTGAAGAGGAGGGCATCCGTGCCCGAGGTACAACTGGTCCTGCGCTCGACACGTGTCGTCACCCCCGAGGGGACGCGGCCCGCGTCGGTGCTGGTCGCCGGTGGGGAGATCGAGGCGGTTCTGCCGTACGACGCCGGGGTGCCGGGCGGTGTGCGTGTCGAGGACTTCGGTGACGACGCCCTGCTGCCGGGCCTCGTCGACACCCATGTCCACGTGAACGACCCGGGCCGCACCGAGTGGGAGGGCTTCTGGACCGCCACCCGCGCCGCTGCGGCGGGCGGCATCACCACGCTGCTCGACATGCCGCTCAACTCCCTCCCGCCGACGACCACGGTCGAGCACCTGCGCGTCAAGCAGCGCGTCGCCGCCCCCAAGGCGCACATCGACACCGGTTTCTGGGGTGGCGCCGTGCCGTCCAACACGAAGGACCTCCGCCCGCTGTACGAGGCCGGGGTGTTCGGCTTCAAGTGCTTCCTCTCGCCTTCCGGTGTGGAGGAGTTCCCCGAGCTGGACCAGGAGCAACTGGCGCGCTCCATGGCGGAGATCACGGGCTTCGGCGGCCTGCTGATCGTGCACGCCGAGGACCCGCACCACCTCGCCGGTGCGCCGCGCAGGAGCGGGGAGAAGTACGCCGACTTCCTGGCGTCCCGCCCGCGCGACGCCGAGAACGCCGCGATCGAGGGCCTCATCGCGCACGCCAGGCGCCTGAACGCCCGCGTCCACGTCCTGCACCTCTCCTCCGGCGACGCGCTGCCGCTGATCGCCGCCGCCAAGCGCGAGGGCGTACGCGTCACCGTCGAGTCGTGCCCGCACTTCCTGACCCTGACCGCCGAGGAAGTCCCCGACGGGGCGACCGAGTTCAAGTGCTGTCCGCCGATCCGTGAGGCCGCGAACCAGGACGCCCTCTGGGCCGGGCTCGCCGACGGGACGATCGACTGCGTCGTCTCCGACCACTCACCCTGCACCACCGACCTCAAGACCCCCGACTTCGCATCCGCCTGGGGCGGGATCTCCTCCCTCCAGCTGGGTCTTCCGGCGATCTGGACCGAGGCGCGCCGTCGGGGGCACACGCTCGACGACGTGGTGCGCTGGATGTCGGCCGGTCCCGCGCGTCTGGCCGGTCTGGGCAGGAAGGGGGCGATCGAGGCCGGGCGCGACGCGGACTTCGCGGTCCTGGCGCCCGAGGAGACCTTCACCGTCGATCCCGCCGGCCTCCACCACCGCAACCAGGTCACCGCCTACGCCGGCAAGACCCTGCACGGCGTCGTCAGATCCACCTGGCTGCGCGGCACCCGGATCGCCGCCGACGGCGTACTCGCCGAGCCCACCGGCCGACTCCTGGAGAGGGACGCCTGAGCCACCCGCGGGTTGTCAACGCCCCGGCGGCGGGCTGGACGCGCCCGCCGCCGGGGGACCTCCCGCTTACCCGCCGGCGCTGGGGCCCTCGACCGGGCCCAAGGTCCCACGGGGCCGGTCGAGGAGCGGCCTGTCGACCGTGTCGCCGTCCACCGCCGCGGCCGACTCCCTGTGCCCAGAACGGTCCGGGCGCAGGGCGGTTCCACCCGAGGGGGTCGAGCGGAACGTCTTCGGCGAGAAGACGAACGACCTGGAGACCGGCCGCCTCCTCGCCGCCGCCGCCCGCGCGTGGGGCATCGGCCGAGCCGCGGAGAAGTCCGTCCGACCCCCGGGCGCGTACGCCTCCCGCACCCGTTGCCGCCCTGTGGGCGAGGAGCCTTCCCTCCAGCCCCTTCTTCGTCCGACTCCGCTGTGGTTCTACGTTGTTGACGAGCCGTGCATGCCACCGGCCCGGAATCTCGGACCTGTTGTCGTCTGCCACGAGGACGTCAGTGGTCCTGCCGTCAGACGCGGGCGAGTTCCCCCGACCCCCCGGTGGCAGACGGACCTGTCATGAACCTTGTCAGTCCACCGGCGGGCGCTCTATTGTCGCGGGCAGAAAGCGCTTTCCCCTCCTGGGTTCCGTCCGGTGGAAGCGTCCGTCGCGACGGCCGTCGTGACGGACGCGCACGAGCCGCCACCGGTACGGCGCAGGGCTTGACCGGGGCACCGGTCCGCCGGTGGACGAAGGGTGTACCCCACCCGTTCACGGGGTGACCGGTGATCCCGTACGCGCTGTGTCCGGGACCGGCTGAAGTCCGGTCCCGGCAGTTCGGAACGAACATGCACGACCGGCCCGCGTGGGCGTCGCAGTGATGCGCCGCCGGCTCGGCCGGCTCGCCGTTGCGACCGCGGCATGGAGCAGCAACACCAGCATGTGAAGACGAATGGGGACACCAACATGAGACGACCAGTAGCGCTGCGCCTCAACGCCGCACTGGCCACGATGGCCCTGGCGGCCGCGACCGGCGTGGTCCTGTCGATGCCGGAGGCGGCGTCGGCGGCCGCGACCGGCAGTGCCACCGGCTACGCGACCCAGAACGGCGGGACCACCGGCGGTGCCGGCGGGACGACCGTCCGGGCCACCACGGGCACCGCGATCCACCAGGCGCTGTGCGGCCGTGCCAGCAGCAGTACCCCGATCACCATCGAGGTCGAGGGCACGATCAACCACGGCAACACCGCCAAGGTGTCGGGCGGCAGCTGCAACACCGCCGCCGGTGTGATCGAGCTGAAGCAGATCAGCAACGTCACCCTCGTCGGCGTGGGCAGCGGTGCCGTCTTCGACCAGCTGGGCATCCACGTCCGCCAGTCCAGCAACATCATCATCCAGAACGTGACCGTCAAGAACGTCAAGAAGTCCGGCTCGCCCACGTCCAACGGCGGTGACGCCATCGGCATGGAGAGCGACGTCCGCAACGTCTGGGTCGACCACACCACCCTGGAAGCGTCCGGCGGCGAGTCGGAGGGCTACGACGGCCTCTTCGACCTGAAGGCCAACACCCAGTACGTCACGCTCTCGTACAGCACCCTGCGCAACTCCGGGCGTGGCGGCCTGGTCGGTTCCAGCGAGACGGAGCTGTCCAACGGCTTCATCACGTACCACCACAACCTGTACGAGAACATCGACTCGCGGGTGCCCCTGCTCCGCGGCGGCATCGCCCACATCTACAACAACTACTACGTGAAGCTCAACGAGTCCGGAATCAACTCCCGGGCCGGTGCCCGCGCCAAGGTGGACAACAACTACTTCAAGAACTCCAAGGACGTGCTGGGCACGTTCTACACCGACGCGGCCGGATACTGGCAGGTCAGCGGCAACACCTTCGACAACGTGACCTGGTCCGCCCCCGGCAAGGAGAACAACCCCGCCGGGCCCGACCCGAAGTCGAACACCAGCGTCAGCATCCCCTACTCCTACACCCTCGACGACGCGAGCTGCGTCCCGGCGACCGTCACCGCGACGGCGGGCGCCAACAAGGGCCTGAAGGTGTCGGACGGCAAGTGCTCGTCGCAGCCGCCGACCACCCCGACGCCGAGCCCGACGGACCCCACGCCCGACCCCACCCAGCCCAGCGGGACCAACCTCAGCCTCGGTTCCGGAGCCGGTGCCGACGGCTCCAGCAAGGCGAGCGGGGTCAGCTACGGCAACGTGCGGGACGGTGACATGAGCACCTACTGGTCACCGGCAGGCTCGACCGGTTCCATCTCGGTCAAGTGGGGAACGGCCACCTCCGTCTCCAGGATCAACATCCGTGAGGCGTCCGGTTCCGCCGGCGCCATCGGATCCTGGAGGGTCCTCAACGGCGACAGCGGAGCCGTCCTGACCTCCGGCAGCGGGGCGGGCGTGATCACGGTCCCCAAGACCTCGCTGAAGAAGATCACCTTCGAGATCACCGGTTCGACGGGGACGCCGAAGGTCGCCGAGTTCGAGACGTACGCCGGATAGTGGCGCCGGTCCCGGGCGCCCGCCCCCGCC